>NZ_JBPXMD010000007.1:0-346279 GCF_051918855.1 Streptosporangium sp. H16 | reverse complement strand
TCGAACGGCGGAGACGTGACGTCGGCAGATGGCTCCTGCTCGGCGTGTTCATCGTGGCGGTCATGGGAGCCAAGGCCACCCATCTTCCTCCGCTCGCCGCGGGACTGGCCGCCGTCGTCGGGGTCGAGGTGATCAGGCGGCGCCGGGCACCCCGGGCCGCGCTCGCCGCGCTCGGGATGACGGCGGCGTGCTCTCTCTTCGCGCAGGCGATACTGTTCGGCGGCGCGAGGCAGGGGATGATGGTCGACCCCCTCTCCCTGTTGCGCCGGGCCTGGGGAGAGCTGACCGGCCACGCCGGCGCGGTCGAGCCGCCGACGCTCTCGGTCCTCGGTGTCACGGTGCTGTACGCGCTGTGCCTGGCCGTCACGTGGTGCGGGATCCTCGGGCTGCTGTGCAGGCCGCGACTGCTCCTGCGACCGGCGGTGGTCCTCCTGCTCGGCATGGGGGCCGCGTGTGTCGCCGCCGTGCTTTTGCTCGGGCACCCCCACCTCGGCCAGCTCTACTTCTTCGGCGCCGGCTACCCCTACCTGATGATCGTCGCGGTCTACGGGCTCTCCGTCGTCGTGCGGCAGGCACGGGTGCGGCTCAGGACGATCGTGTACGCGGTCGGCGCCGGCGTGACGACGGCCTACCTGATCCGCATGCTGTGCGATGTCAGGACCCCCCTGGCCCCGGGCCAGCCGGACGCCCTGCTGTACCTGCCCTACGCCGCGCTGCTGGCCGTCGCCGTGCTGGTGGCCGCCGCCCTGGTGACGACCGGGCGCGGCAGCCTCCGGGCCTGGGCCTTCGTACTCGTCATGTTCGCGGCGGCCGGGCCGCCCGCCGCCTGGTTCACGCGTGTTTTTCCCGGCGCGGAGAGCGTCCCCGCGGCCCGGACGTTCGGAGAGGTCCCGCCGGTGGCGTTCGCCTCGATCCCCCGGGGTGCCCTGGAGGCCGGCCGGTGGCTGCGCGCCCACTCGGATCCGGGCGATCTGGTCGCCACGGACGTGCACTGCCGCTGGGGTTACGAGGATCCGTGCGACAGCCGCCAGTTCTGGGTGGCGGCCCTGTCGGAACGGCGCGTGCTGGTCGAGGGGTGGACCTACACCTCCGCGAACATGAGCCATTGGCGTCCGGGGTCCCTGCCGGAGCATCTGCCGTTCTGGGACGGCGAGCGGATCCGGAGCAACGACGCCGCCTTCCAGACGCCCTCGGCCGCTGCGATCCAGCACCTGCGCGAGCGCTACGGGGTGCGCTGGCTCCTCGCCGACGAGCGCCGCACGGGCCGGACATCGAAGATCGGAGACACCGGGAACACCGGGAACACCGGGAACACCGGAGACACCGGAGACACCGGAGACATCGGGGACTTCGCCGAGCTCCGCTTCCGTTCCGGCGACTACGCCGTCTACCGGATTCCGGACGGATCGGCGTGACCTAAGGCTTGCGTAATGGATCGCCAAGGCACGACGGCGCAACACGTGTCGCCCGGTCCTTTCGTTGTTCACTTCGGCCGTGAACGCAACCGACCTGAAGACGATCCCCTTCAACCGAACACACATCTCGGTGAACGAGCTGGATTACCTGGGGGAGGCCGTGCGCCTGCGATCCACCTGCGGGGACGGGCCGTTCACCCGGCGGGCCGCCGAGATCCTCGGAAAGATCACCGGGGCGGGCCAGGTGCTGCTGACCACCTCCTGCACGCACGCGCTGGAGATGTCGGCGATCCTCCTGGACCTCCAGGCCGACGACGAGGTGATCATGCCGTCGTTCACCTTCATGTCGACGGCCAACGCCTACGCGCTGCGCGGGGCGGTCCCGGTCTTCGTCGACTGCAGGCCCGACACCCTCAACATGGACGAGCGGCTGATCGAAGCGGCGATCACCGATCGCACGCGGGCCGTCGTGGTCGTCCACTACGCGGGCATCGCGTGCGCGATGGAGGAGATCGCCGAACTCTGCGATCGGCATGGCCTCACCCTCATCGAGGACAACGCCCACGGCCTGGGCGGGTCCTACCGGGGCCGGCCGCTCGGATCGTTCGGCAGCATGGCCGCGCAGAGCTTCCACGAGACGAAGAACGTGCAGTGCGGGGAGGGCGGCGCGCTACTTTTGAACGACGCCGGTCTCGTCGCGCGCGCTGAGGTCATCCGGGAGAAGGGCACCGACCGCAGCCGGTTCTTCCGCGGCCAGGTCGACAAGTACCGGTGGGTCGACATCGGCTCCAGCTACCTGCTGTCCGACGTCCTGGCCTCGCAGCTGACCTCGCAGCTGGAGTCGTTCCACGAGATCCAGTCCCGGCGCCACGCCATCTGGTACCGGTACCACGAGGACCTGGCGGACTGGGCGACCGGGAACGGGATCTCCCAGCCGGCGATCCCGGACGGTTGCGTGCATCCGGCGCACCTGTACTACCTGCTGCTCCCGGATCTGGAGAATCGCCAGGCCTTCATCGGCCATCTCCGGAGGGGAGGCGTGCAGGCGACGTTCCACTACCAGCCCCTGCACGCCGCGCCCGCGGGGGCGAGGTTCGGTCGCGTGGCCCCGGGCGGCTGCCCGGTCACGGAGAGGGTCGCCGACCGCCTCGTACGGCTGCCGCTCTACGCCGACCTGGACGAGACCGGCGTGGCGCGAGTGGTCGACGCCGTCCGGTCCTACGAGGTGAGCTGATGGCCTGGCACGACGTGATCGAGGCGCGGGCCGTACGGGCCGTGGAGTCGCCGCTGGAATCGGCCCGGTTCGGATGTTCCGTGGAGCGCCTCACCGTCCCCGCCGGGTCCGGGGCACCGTTCTCCGCGGTCCGTGAGACGCTCCTGGGGTCGGTCGCGGACGTCGTCGTGCTCCGGTATCCGGCCGAACACGTCGGCTGGTTCGCGAAACTGACCGCGCTCGGCCGGACCGCCGTGTTCGCGGACTCCCTCGTGTACTGGCGCCTGCGCGCGGGAGAGGGGCGCGGGCCCGCTCCGTCGTCCGATCTGCGGACGTCGGAGCCGGTCGGTCCCGCCGCGGTGGAGGCACTGGTCTCCGACATCTTCGGCGCGTACGGGAACCACTACCTGGCCAATCCGCTGTTCGACGCCGTCAAGGCCCTGGAGGGCTACCGGGAATGGGCACTGAGGTCGTCCGCGGAGGGGGAGTGCCTGGCCCTGGAGGAGCGAGGCGCGGGAGTGGAGGGGCCCCGCCTGCTCGGGCTGGCCACGTTGGAGGAGGACTGCTCCCGGACGGAGATCCTCCTGGCCGGAGTGATCCCCGGCTCGCAGGGGCGTGGTCTCTACGCCCACCTGCTCAGGGCCGTCGAGGACCGCGCGCTGGCACGTGGCGCGGCAGAGGTCGTCATCTCCACCCAGGGACACAACACGCGGGTGCAGAGGGCATGGGCGAGGTACGGATTCGAGCCCGTCCAGACCTTCCTCACCGTTCATCTGGTCCGGAGCCAGCTCCTGCGCGCGCGGGAACGCCAGGGCCGCCGGGTCGCTGGGGAAGATCGGCGGTAGACGACCCGACGCGCTCGCGCACCACGTACGTCGGGCGGCCCATGCCGTTTCCGTGAATGCGGCCGATGTACTCGCCGAGGACTCCGATGGACACCAGCTGGGCGGAGGAGAAGAGCGCGACCATCGAGGCGATGGTGGTGAACCCGGCCACCGTGGTGTCGCCCGCGGCGAAACGCCACAGGACGGCGCCCCCCAGCAGCAGGCCGATCACGCCGACGAGGAATCCGAGGTAGCTCGCCGCGCGGAGCGGAGCGGTGCTGTAACCGAGGAGCATGTTCATCGCGTGCCCGACCAGCAGGCGCGGCGTGTAGTTCGACCGCCCGTGGTCGCGCTCGTTCATGCGCACGCCGACGGAGCCCACCTGCGTGGTGACCCATGACAGGGCCACGTCGATCGACGCGTGCGGGCCGGAGAGGTCCTCGAACCCGTCGCGCATGTGCGTGCGCAAGGCCCGGAAGGCGCTGATCGTACGCGCGGTGCGGATGCCCAGCGCGCCGGCCATGGCGGCCTTGACCGACCGGGACGCGAGACTCCGCAGGAACCCGTGCTCCTCCTCGTGCGGGACGCCGTACACCAGGTCGAGGCGGTCGCCTTCGAGGGCGGCCAGGAGGAGAGGGATCTGCTCGGGGGGATGCTGCAGGTCGTCGTCCATGGTGACGACGACCTCGAACGCCGCCTCCCTGATACCGGCGACCAGCGCGTTGTGCTGCCCGTAGTTCCGGGACAGGCGGATCGCCCGGACCGCGTCGACCCTGCGGGCCAGCTCGGCGGCGGTCTCCCACGTGTCGTCCGGGCTTCCGTCGACGACGAGGATCACCTCGTGCCGGACGGACAGCCCGCGAAGGACCGGCATGAGCCTGTCCACCAGCGCCGGAAGGGTCCGCGCTGAGCGGTAACACGGAATAACCACCGACACCGACATTGATCCCCCGGTTATTTCCCGTCGCCTACTACAATCCTGTTTCATCCCAATGTCAGATCATGATCCGGAGCGACCGTCGCATGGTTGAAGTCGAAGATGGAACCGCCCGTGGCAATAATTCGCATTTCGGGCGGCCGGCCGTGATCTCGGCTTTTGCTGGCCACCGCATCACATACCTGCTCGCCGGCGCCATGACGGCCATGGTCTATTACGCTCTCCTCGGCCTAGGATTGCTGGTCGTTGAAGATGGCGTCCCTTATCTTTTCCTGGCCGTGGCCGGCCACCTGGTGACCGTGATGATCGTCTACCCCTGGTACAGGCTGGTGGTCTTCCGCGACTCCGGGCACTCTTGGCCGGCGGGCTACCTGCGGTTCTACGCGGTCGGGCTGAGCTTCCTCGCGGCGTCCGTCATCGGGGTCCCGCTTCTGGTGGAACACACCGGGATCTCGATCATGGTGGCCCAGGGGGTGGTGATAGTGATGAGCCCGCCGCTGAGTTATGCGATAAACCGGGCGTGGGTGTTCCGTGACCGAGGAAAAGTGTGAAAACGGCAACACGCCGTACGCTCCTCGGTAAAGGCGCGAGCCGGTGAAGAGGCATCGATTCCGGATCCCTGTAAAATCGGGCGGACATGTGGTCGCACGGCCATGCGTTCTTCGCGGAAGGACTCAGAGAGCGTTGAAGGCACTCGTTCTGGCGGGCGGCAAGGGAACGAGGCTGCGCCCGCTGACCCATACCTCGGCGAAACAACTGGTCCCGGTCGCCAACAAGCCGGTGCTCTATTACGGGCTTGAGGCGATCCGGCAGGCCGGCATCACCAGCGTGGGCATCGTCGTCGGCGACACGGGCCACGAGATCCGGGACGCCGTGGGCGACGGCTCGCGGTTCGGGCTGGACGTCACGTACATCCCTCAGGAGGCTCCCCTCGGGCTGGCGCACTGCGTCCTGATCGCCAGGGAGTTCCTCGCCGACGAACCGTTCGTGATGTATCTGGGGGACAACTTCCTGGTGGACGGCATCACCGATCTGGTGGAGGCCTTCCGCCTGGCCGACCACGACGCGCAGATCCTGCTCACCAGGGTCGCCGAACCGCAGTTCTACGGAGTGGCCGAGATCGGGCCGGGAGGGGAGATCCTCGGGCTGGAGGAGAAGCCCGAGCACCCGCGCAGCGACCTCGCGATCGTCGGGGTCTACATCTTCTCCCCGGCCGTCCACGAGGCGGTCCGGGCGATCACCCCGTCGGCGCGCGGCGAGCTGGAGATCACGGACGCCGTCGCGTGGCTCCTCGGCAACGGCTTCCGCGTCCACTCGCATCTCGTCAGCGGCTACTGGAAGGACACCGGGCGCCTCCAGGACATGCTGGAGTGCAACCGCATCGTCCTCGAACGTGTCGAGCCCGACGTCAGGGGCACCGTGGACGACCTGAGTGAGATCACCGGGCGGGTCATCGTCGAGCCGGGAGCGGTGGTGGAGAACTCGATCCTCCGCGGTCCGATCGTGATCGGCGCGGACACCAAGATTCTCTCCTCCTACATCGGCCCCTTCACCTCGATCGGCTCCGGCTGCCTGGTCGGCGGCGCCGAGATCGAATACTCCATCGTGCTCGACGGCTCCTCCGTGCAGGGCGTCTCGCGCATCGCGCACTCCCTGATCGGGCGCAACGTCGAGGTCAGCCGCGCGGCCGGCGTGTCCAACACCCACGAGCTCATGGTGGGCGACCACAGCAGGATCCAGGTGCGCGCATGAGAGTCCTCGTCACCGGCGGAGCCGGGTTCATCGGGTCCCACTACACCAGGTCCCTGCTGCTCGGTTCCTGGCCCGGCTGCGAGGACACGCGGGTCACCGTCCTGGACAAGCTCACCTACGCGGGCAACCTCGCCAACCTCGCCCCCCTCGACGGCCACCCCGGTTACGCGTTCGTGCGGGGTGACATCACCGACGCGCGGCTCCTCGCGGACGTCGTCCCCGGCCACGACGTGGTCGTGAACTTCGCGGCGGAGAGCCACGTCGACCGGTCCATCGCGGGCGCGGGCGACTTCGTGACGACGAACGTGCTGGGGACCCAGAGACTTCTCCAGGCCGCGCTGGAGGGCGGGGTCCGCACGGTCCTCCAGGTCTCCACCGACGAGGTGTACGGCTCGATCGAGGAGGGGTCCTGGAGCGAGGGCGAACCGCTGCTGCCGAACTCGCCCTACTCGGCGGCCAAGGCGGGCGGCGACATGCTCTGCCGCGCCTACCACCGCACCCACGGGCTCGACGTCCGGGTGACCCGCTGTTCGAACAACTACGGCCCCTACCAGCATCCCGAGAAGCTGATCCCGCTCTTCGTCACCAACCTCCTCGACGGCGAGAAGGTCCCGCTCTACGGCGACGGGCTCAACGTGCGCGACTGGCTGCACGTCGACGACCACTGCAGGGGCATCCAGACGGTGCTGAGGAAGGGGACGCCCGGTGAGGTCTACAACATCGGCGGCGGCGTCGAGCTGACCAACCGGGAGCTGACCGGGCGGCTGCTGGCCGCGCTCGGCGCGGGATGGGAGGCGGTCGAGCCCGTGGCCGACCGGCTCGGGCACGACCGCCGCTACTCCGTCGACTGGACGAAGATCCGGACCATCGGCTACGAGCCCCGCAAGGACTTCGGCGACGGCCTGGCCGAGGTGGTCCGATGGTATCGGGACAACCCTCGGTGGTGGCGCCCGCTCAAGGAGCGGACGCCCTGACACCGGACCCGTGCCATGGGGCACCGGTCGCGCAAGCGTCGCGTCAGCTGGCGTGGAAGATCGGGTCGACCCAGTAGTTCGTCGCCTGGTAGTTGCTCGTCGGGAAGATGTTGCTCGCGTTGTAGGTGTAGACGCCGTTGCCGCCTTCGGTGCCGTTGGCGAGGGCGGTCAGGGGGCCGTTGACGTACTGGGAGGTGAAATAGGGGCGGTTCATCGAGTAGTAGCCGGATGTGGTGTGGTACGAGGCGACGTAGGTGGTGCCGCCGGTGACGTTGACGGGTTGCGGGAAGTTGACCTGCTGCCAGCCGGTGGCGGTCTCGCCGGTGAAGGGGGTGCTGGCCAGGAGCTCGCCGTTGCTCGCCCACAGGCTGGCGGTGTGGACTCCGGTGTTCTGCGAGCCCTTGTAGAACCGGATCCCGCTCACCTTCCCGTTCGCCGCGGGCTTGAACTTGACGCCGACGGAGATCCCCTGCGTGTCGGGCTGCGACGGGATGGCGGGCACCGCCACCCTGTTCCACAGGCTGTTTGTCGGGATGAACACGACGTCGACCCAGTAGTTCGTCGACTGGTAGCTGCTCGCGGGGAAGGCGTTCGCCGCCCCGTAGGTGTAGACGCCGTTGCCGCCTCCGGCGCCGTTGGCGAGGGCGACGAGGGGGCCGTTGGCGTACTGGGAGACGAAGTAGGGACGGGTCATCGCGTAGCGGCCGGCCGGAGCGTGGTACGAGGCGATGTAGGTGGTGTCGGCGGTGATCGGCACCGGTGTCGAGAAGCTGACCTGCTGCCAGCCGGTGGCGGTCTCGTCGGTGAAGGTGGCGCTGGCCAGGAGGGCGCCGCCACTCGTCCACAGGCTGCCGACGTGGGTGCCGGTGTTCTGCGAGCCCTTGTAGAACCTGATGCCGATCGCGGTCCCGCTCGTCGCCGCCCTGAACTTGACGCCGAGGGTGACCCCCTGCGTGTCGGACTGCGCGGGGACGGCGGGCACCCCCGCGCTGTCCCACAGGCTGTCCGACATGCTCTGGGTGACGGGCGGTGACGTGCTCGGCGCGAAGTGGATCAGGGCTTCGTTGTCGAAGGTGTCCCCCCCGAGATAGACGGCGATGATCTCGTGCTCTCCACCGGAGAGGTCGGAGACCGTGATCCGGGCGGGGGCCGAGCTGTCGTGAAAGGCCGAGCCGAGGACGGTCGAGCCGTCCTTGAAGAGGACCTCGCCGGCGGGTACGACCGTGCCGCTGACCGCTTCCACCGTCGCCGTCAGGGTGACCGGCTCCCCTCTCCACGCGGGGTCGGTGGAGGAGGTCAGGGTGGTGGTGGTCGGCGGGTCGTCCGGCACGGTGACGCGGGTGTGCGGCAGGCTGCCGGTGCCCTGGATGGCGACCGTGCCGTCGAGCGAGAAGACGCGGCCGTTGATGTTGGCCCCGCTGCTGATCATGATTGAGTTCTGCGCCAGGATGTTGCCGCGGAAGGTGCAGTACGTGCCCAGCGACGCCGGGCCGTCGATCTGCCAGAAGAGGTTGTCGGCCTGGGCGCCGCGCAGGAGGCTGATGTTGCTGACGTTCGCCGTGCTGAGGGTGGACGCCTGGAAGATGAAGACGGCGTCCGGGTCGCCCTGCGCGTCGAGGGTGAGGGTCCCGCTGATCGAGAAGCTGCCGCTGACGGAGGCGTAGACGCCCGGCCCCTTGGTCGTCCCGCCCAGCTGGGCGGCCACCGTGGCGTCGGGCGTGCGTCCGGCGGCGTCGGCGTAGGCGCCGGCCGCGTCGGCCTTGGCCTGAGCCGCAACGGCGTTTCCTATCTGCTTGGTCCCCGAGACCGTGCCGGGCGGGAATCCGGTCACCGTGGTTCCCGGGCTCACCCCCAGGTCGCCGGTGACCGCCGTGGAGTTCACGTTGGTGACCGCGGACGCCAGCACCCCGAACGGCGCGGCGTCGCCGATGTCCACCGGATCGGCCGCGCTCGCGCCGGCCGGGGTGCCGGCGACCGCGCCCATCGCGAGGGTGGCCGCCACGGCCGCTTTCAGCAGGATGCGGCCGGCGGCACCCCGCGGGCGGGGCGGGCGGAACCGGAAGAGCGTCCGGCTCCGGAACCCCCTGGTGCCGATCATGGTTACGGCCGTGCCGGCCGTCTGGTCGAGCGCGTCGCGAACGGGTTTGGACATGCGACACAACTCCTCACTGATCTCGTGATGCGTCAGACGTCCGGTGCGATCCGTCGCCTGTGATCTGTCATGAATGAAACTTGAGGTCTTTGTTGAGCCTCTATGTGATTTTTCGTATTAATCACACAGGGAGACTGAAGGTGGATGTTGAGAGAAATCATCGGAATGTCGTCACGTCGCTGAAAAGGCGTCACGTAACACGCTGACGACTCTGCCGTGGAGGGTGGCGTGCGCGGGCTCGCGTACGTCCAGGAAGAGCGCATGTTGATATGCGGCTGATGAAAAATTTACTCGATAATTCTTCTGGATATTACTTACTTTTCGGCGTTAAAGCGATATTGATCCTGTTCGAAGGGGTGTCCGGGTGCGGGTGGAAGGTGGCCTGATTTCGTCCGCGCGCTCGCCTGCCCGCCTGCTGGTCGCCCACAATATGAGCATAAAAAGTATAAATGCGTATTTGAGATGATTAGGTAATGTTTTAAGGTTTTGGTGATGTTATCGGTGGTCAATCCGGTCCCGTGCGCCGTGCTTAAGCAGCCCCGGATTCCGGGCGACACGCCCGGACGGCGGCGGAATCGGTGGTGTGGGAAAGCGAGACTTCTACAGTCGAGGTCGGGTCTTATCCCAAATCGACGGGGGTTCTGCCGTGGAAGAGAAACTGGTTGTGATCGGCCAGGGGTACGTCGGCCTGCCACTTGCGATGGGGGCCGTCACGGCAGGCTTCGACGTCGTGGGAGTCGATCTGGACGAGTGGCGGGTCAAGCGCCTCAACGCCGCCGAGTCCTACGTCGAGGACGTCGGCGACGAGATGCTGTCCCTGGCCCACCGGTCCGGCCGATACCTGGCCAGCGCCGACTACGCCGCCGCCGAGGGGTTCGACGTCTGCGTGATAACCGTGCCGACGCCGTTGCGCGAGGGCGTTCCCGACCTGCGCCACATCGGCGCGGCGGGGGAGTCGATCGCCCCGCTGCTGCGGCGGGGCGTCACGGTGGTCCTGGAGTCCACCACCTATCCGGGGACCACCGAGGAGTATCTGCTGCCGCTGCTGGAGGAGGGCTCAGGGCTGCGGGCACCGCAGGACTTTCATCTGGGCTACAGCCCCGAGCGAATCGACCCGGGCAACGAGCGCTGGCGCCTGGAGAACACCCCCAAGGTGGTCTCCGGTGTCGACGGGGCGTCCCTGGAGCGGATCCGGGCGTTCTACTCGCGGATCGTGGACGAGGTCGTGCCGGTCTCCTCGACGCGGGTGGCCGAACTGTGCAAGCTGCTGGAGAACACCTTCAGGCACGTCAACATCGCCCTGGTGAACGAGCTGTCGATCTTCGCGCAGCAGCTCGGCATCGACGTCTGGGAGGCCGTCGACGCCGCCTCCACCAAGCCGTTCGGCTACATGCGCTTCACCCCGGGGCCCGGCGTCGGCGGGCACTGCCTGCCGATCGACCCGTCGTACCTGTCATGGAAGGTCAAGCGCAGCCTGGGGCACAACTTCCAGTTCGTGGAGCTGGCCAACGACATCAACGCCCACATGCCGGACCACGTCGTGCGCCGGGTCGGTCTCGCGCTGAACCGGTTGCGCAAGCCGGTCAACGGCAGCCGGGTGCTCGCGCTCGGCCTCGCGTACAAGAAGAACGCCGGAGACTGCCGCGAGTCACCCGCGATCGACGTGGTCAGGGGCCTTCGCAAGCTGGGCGCGGACGTACGGGCCGCCGACCCGCACGTGGACTGCTTCCTGCTGCCGCAGGGCATCGAGATCGTCGCGTTCTCGGAACGGGAACTGGCGGACGCGGACGTGGTGGTGGTCCTCACCGACCACGACTGCTTCGACTACGGGCTCGTCCAAAGGGCGAGCGCCCTCGTCTTCGACACCAGGAACCGCTGCCGGGGACCCAACGTCGAGAGACTCTGACCTCGCGCCGCGGGCGAGCGGCCGGTTCCGGTTCCGCCGGGAGGAACCGCGCCGTGCGGCCGCGATCCCGGGAGGCGGACGGTCGGCCGGTCGCGCGGGACGTCAGGACCTCATGAAGCGGGCGGCCGGCCGGTCGCGCCGGGCGTCAGGACCTCATGACGCGGGCGATCAGCTCCTCGACCTGGCCGTTGAGCCTGGCGCCCCGGGGCCATCCGGCGTAGTGGGTGAGGAAGACGACGACCTCGCGGAGCTCGTCGGGGGTGAGGTCGCCGGTCCGCAGCGCCGCGTCGAGCTGGACGTCGACGTCCTCGCCCATGCCCTGGCCGACGAGCAGACCGACCAGCAGCATACGCCGGTCGCGATTCGAGATCCCCTTCCTGGACCACACCTCGGCGAACAGGTTCTCGGCGGTCGCCCCGAATAGGTCGCCGGGCTCGTTCTCGCCGTGGTCCCAGTCGTGGACCTGTTTCATCGAACACCTCCGTGTGGAGCCCCCCGGCAGCCGTTCCCCGGTGGGGACGGCCAGTGGAGTCCCTACCCCGCCTGCCCCGCCCCTTCTGGCACCAAGGAAAGATCTTTTTTCACTAAAGTTATGACATGTAGATATATGTCGTACCAGAGGTCATCCGGCATTACACGCGCGGACCCCGATCGGCGGTGGCGAGCGGAAGGAGAAGCGAAAAAGGGAGAAGCCACGATAATCGGGCTATGCGGTTCGACATCCTCGGTCCCACCCGGATCCGGCTCGACGGCGGGCGCGTGGTCACCGTGGGCGGGCAGGGGATGCGCGCGCTGCTCGTGATGCTCCTCCTCGACGCGGGGAGGGTGGTGACCACCGAGCGGCTGATCGGCGGCCTGTACGGCGACGATCCGCCCGCGAGCGCCGCCAACGCCCTGCAGTCCCAGGTCTCGCGGTTGCGCAGGACGCTCGGCGTCCAGGAGATGATCGAGTTCCACCCGGCGGGATACCGGATCGCGGCCGGTGCCGACGCCGTCGACGCCCACCGCTTCGAGCGGCTCGCCGCCGAAGGCCGCCGGGCCCTGGCCTCCGGCGAGCACGGCAGGACCGTCGGGCTGCTGGGCGAGGCCCTCTCCCTGTGGCGCGGGCCCGCCCTCGCCGACGTGGGGGAGTCGCCGTTCGCCCAGGCGCCCTCGGCCAGGCTGGAGAGGCTCAGGCTCGACTGCGTGGAGGACCGCGTCCAGGCGGAGCTGGAGCTCGGCCGCCACCGCGAGCTCGTCGCCGAGCTGCAGGAGCTGACCGCGGCCCACCCCTTCAGGGAGCGGCTGTACGGGCAGCTGATGCGTGCCCTGTACAACGCGGGCAGGCGGGCCGAGGCCCTGGAGGTGTACGAGGGGGCCAGACGGATCCTCGGTGAGGAGTTCGGCGTGGACCCGTCGGCGGAGCTGGCCGCCGTGCACCTGGCGGTGCTCAGGGCCGACCCCGCCCTGACCGGCGCCTCCGGCGACATCGCGGCCGACGCTACGGGCGACGGCACGGCCGGCGTCACAGTCGACGGTGCCGCGCCCGTCCGATCGGGTCTGTGGGCCCCGCTGACCAGTTTCGTCGGCAGGGAGAACGAGATGTCCAGGCTCCGCGCGCTGCTCGGCGAGGCGAGACTGGTCACCCTGGTCGGTCCCGGCGGCGCGGGCAAGACCCGGCTGGCCGGTGAGGTCGCCGCGGGGGAGCGGGGCGACGTGTGCTTCGTGGAACTGGCCCCCGTCCTCGGCGAGGGGGAGGCGGCCCAGGCCGTCCTCGGCGCGCTGGGCGTCCGCGACGCCGGACTGTTCCCCGGCTCCGCCCGCCCGACGCCCGCCCCCCTGGCCAGGCTGGTCGCGGTGCTGGCCGACCGTCCCGTGCTGCTCGTCCTGGACAACTGCGAGCACCTGGTCGCGGAGGTCGCCGAGCTCGCCGACCGCCTGCTCGCCGCCTGCCCGGGGCTGCGCGTCCTGGTCACCAGCAGGGAGGCGCTCGGCATCACCGGAGAGGTGATCCACCCGGTCGCGCCGCTGCCGGTGCCGAGGACGGGCACCGCCGCGGGAGAGGCCCTGGCCTACCCGGCCGTGCGGCTCTTCGCCGACAGGGCGGCGGCCGTGCTCCCCGGCTTCCGCGTCGACGACGCCAACGTCGAGCAGGTGCTGGGCATCTGCCGGGCCCTGGACGGGCTGCCGCTCGCGCTGGAGCTGGCCGCGGCGCGCCTGCGTTCCCTGCCGGTGGCCGAGGTGGCCTCCCGGCTGGACGACCGGTTCCGGCTGCTGTCGCGGGGCAGCCGCACCGCGCTGCCCCGGCACCAGACGCTGCGCGCCGTGGTCGCCTGGAGCTGGGACCTGCTCGACGACGACGAGCGGTCGCTGGCCGGGCGGCTCACCGTCTTCGTGGGCGGCGCGACGCTGGAGGCGGCCGGGCGGGTGTGCGGGCTGCGCGAGGACGAGGCCGTCGACCTGCTGAGTTCCCTCGCGGAGAAGTCGCTCGTCGAGCGGGTGGGCGAGCGCTACCGGATGCTGGAGACCATCCGCGTGTACTGCGCGGAACGGCTGGCCGAGACCGGTGAGACCGAGGCGCGCCGCGAGGCGCACGCCGCGTACTACGCGGACCTGGTGGCCACGGCGGACTCCCACCTGCGCGACGCCGGGCAGTTGGAGTGGCTGCGGCGGCTGGACGAGGAGCACGACGACCTGCACGCCGCGCTGCGCTGGGCCGTCGACACCGGCAGGACCGGGCTGGGGCTGCGCCTGCTCGCCGGGCTCGCCATGTACTGGTGGCTGCGGGGCCGCCGCTCGGAGGGCGCGGCCATCGCCGCCGACCTGCTCGCCGCGATCGGGTCGGTCCCCGCCGAGGGCGCGACCGGGGCCGCTCCGGCCGGGAGATCGGACGGGGGGCCGGACGGGTCCGCGCCGGCGGAGCGCGCGATCGGGCTCGCGCCGTCCGGGGACGTGACGGGGTCCGCTCCGGCGGGGAGCGCGACGGCGGCCGTTCCGGTCGAGGGGATGGAGGAGGAGTACGCCATGTGCGTGCTCGTAGCCTCCTCCGGGGAGACGCGGTCGCCCAGGCATTTCGCCCTTCTGGAGACGATCGTCCAGATCATCCCGCCGATCGACCTGCCGTACCGGTGGCCGTTCCTGGGCATGCTGTGGCCGATGTTCACCGGTCCGCCCGACTTCCTGCCGGAGGAGCCGAAGGTTTTCGTCATCGCCGACCCGTGGCTGCGGGCGCTGTCCCACTTCGGTTACGGCTACTTCTACCGGTACGGCGGCGACGCCGGGAGCGCCGAGCGCTCCTTCGGGGAGGCGCTGGAGCTGTTCCGGTCCCTCGGGGAGCGCTGGGGGAGCGCGCTCACACTGGCCGAGCTGGCCGGGCTCGCCGACCTGCGGCAGGACAGGGACGCGTCGCGCGCGCTGGGCGGGGAGGCGCTTCGCCTGGCGGAGGAGCTCGGGTCGGACGAGGACATCGCGGAGCTCGTCTGCCGCGGGGCCGCGGGGACCGTACGCGACGGCGACCTCGCGACCGCCCACGCCGAGTACCTTCGCGCGATCGACCACGCCCGCCGGGCGGGCGCCCCCGACGTGATGGCCAAGGTCCACCACGGTCTCGCCGAGATCGCCAGGCTTCGCGGGAATCTGGACGAGGCGCTCGACCTCGCCCTGCGGGCCCTGGAGCTGTGCACGCAGGAGTGGTACAGCACCGAGGAGATCCGGTTGCGCATCATCGTCGACCTGGGACGGATCACCGCGTCGGGCGGAGACGGCGCCGGGGCCGGGACCTGGTACCGCAGGGCACTGGAACCGGCGCTGCAGCGTTACCCCCTGGTGGCGGGCTCGGCGATCGAGGGGCTGGCGGAGGTCGCGTTGCTGGAGGGCGACGCCAAGGGCGCGGCCCGGCTGCTGGGCGCGGCCGCGGCCCTCTGCGGCACCGCCGCGGCGGACTCCGGCGCCGGTGTCACGGCGGCCGTCCGTGCCCGGATGGGCGACGCCGCGTACGAGGAGGAGTGGCGCGCGGGAACCCGGATGTCGCGGAGCGGGATGCTCGCGATGCTCGCCCCGTGACCCCGTGACCCCGTGACCCCGTGACCCCGTGATCCCGGCCTGATGGTCCGGACGGCCCGGACTGTCCCCACACCGGGCCGGCCCGACGGGGATGGAGGCGTGGACGGCACGCGCCCCCGGTGCGGCGGGCGTCAGCGGGAGGTGCGTGGGCCGTCAGCGCCGCCGGTCACGATGACGGGCATGAACGACCAATCTCCGATCACGGGTCGCCGCAGATGGGCGACCCTCGCCGTCGCCTGCCTGGCGGCGCTGCTCCTGTCCGTCGACGTCACGGTCCTGCATCTCGCCCTTCCCCAGCTGGTCGCCGACCTGCGGCCCTCGTCGACCCAGATCCTGTGGATCGGCGACGCGTACGGCTTCGCGCTCGCCGGGTTGCTGATCACGATGGGCAACGTCGGCGACCGGATCGGCCGCAAGCGGCTGCTCCTCGTCGGCGCCGCGGCCTTCGGCGTGGCCTCGGCGGTGACCGCCTACGCCCCCACCCCCGAGCTGCTCATCGCCGCCCGCGTCCTGCTCGGGGTGGCGGGTGCCACGATCATGCCCTCGACGCTCTCGATCATCCGCAACGTCTTCACCGATCCGAAGGAGCGGACCACGGCGGTCGGCCTGTGGAGCGGGATGGGCGCGGCCGGGTTCGCCCTGGGACCGGTCGTTGGCGGCCTGCTGCTCGACCACTTCTGGTGGGGCTCGGTCTTTCTGATCAACCTGCCGGTGATGCTGCTCATTCTGCTCGTCGGCCTCGTCGTGCTCCCGGAGTCGCGCAACCCCGCCGCGGGGCGGGTGGACCTCGTGAGCGTGCCGCTGTCCATCGCCGGGGTGATCGGCTTGATCTACGCTGTAAAGGAGGCTGCCGTGCACGGTCTCACCGGCGCCGGTGTCCTGGTGCCGGGGGCCGTCGGGATCGCCGCCCTGGCGCTGTTCGCCCGGCGGCAGACCCGGCTCGCCGAGCCGCTGATCGACATCCGCCTCTTCCGGCGCCGGGCCTTCACCGCCTCGGTCGGCGCCAACCTCGTCGCCATCTTCGGCATGTCCGCGCTGTCGCTGATCTTCGCCTGGTACTTCCAGCTCGTGCTGGGCTGGTCGCCCCTGCGGGCCGGCCTCGCGGGACTGCCCGGGGGCATGTCGGCGGCGGTCGGAGGGGTCCTGGCGGCGGGGCTGATCACCCGCTGGGGCCGGGCCAGGGTGGTGGCGCTCGGCCTGGCGATGACCGCCGCGGGCTTCGCCTGCTACAGCCAGACCGCTCTCGACACCCCCTACCTCTACTTCCTCGCCCCCATGATCGTCTGCGGGGTGGGCATCGGGCTGACGTTCGCCGTAACCAACGACACCGTGCTCGCGAGCGTGCCCAGGGAGCGGGCCGGCGCCGCGGCGGCGATCTCCGAGACCTCCTTCGAGCTGGGCGGCGCGCTGGGCATCGCCGTCCTGGGCAGCGTCCTCACCGGCGTCTACCGGGGCGAGCTCAGGCTTCCGGCGGGGGTGCCCGGTGAGGTGGTGGGCCTCATCAGGGAGTCGCTGCCCACCGCTCTGGAGGCGGCAGCGGCACTGCCCGCCCAGCTGGGCAGGTCCGTCGCCGAGGCCGCCAGGCTGGCCTTCGTCGCCGGGGTCCACGTGACCGCGATCACCGCCGCGGTGACGATCGCCGTACTCGCGGTGGTCTCGCTCGTCAGCCTGCGCGGCGTCCCCGACGTGATCCCCGAGGAGCTTCTTCCCGAAGCGCGTGGGTGAACGGGGGCGTGGCCGGAGCCGTTGCCCGGCGCTCAGGACCGCGGGGCGACTGCGAAACCGTGGTCCGGGGATGACTGCGAGGACTTCCTCCGCTCCGTTCCCCATGAGCGTTGATCAGCCGGTCCCCGGGCCATAGCGGTTGGCCGTACGCCTCTCCAGAGGGCGGCAGGTACGGCTCGCCTGCCCTGCGAGGTTCAGGGGGCGGGTGCTTCGGTCAGCCGGTGCGGTATTCCACCCATGCTTGACACGCCGTAGCGGTCCGCAGCCGTTTCGCCCGTAGATGCGTCGGCCCGACCTCGGCCAACCGGGCGGCGAACAGGGCGCGGGTGGCGGTCAGCGCGGTCACCGCGCCCGCAGGCGCCGCCCTCCACGCGGGCACCCGCGCGGCGACCCCCTCAGCCTCGATGGGCGCGTGTCCGGCGTCGATCAGCCGCGGGATCAGCAGGGCGACATCGACCCAGGCGGCGCCCTGGCAGGCCATCGACCAGTCGACGACCTGGCACCGGTCGCCGTCGACCAGCAGATTGCCCGCGTGCAGGTCCGCGTGCAGCAGGGCCGCTCCGCCCAGCTCGTTCAGGTCGAGGGTTTTGACGAGCGGCTCGTAGTCGCCGCGGCCAGGGGAGTCCGCGAGGAACGCCTCGGCCTCGCGCAGCAGGGCGGCGGCCTTGGCCGTCACTGACGGCGCCTCGGTCCATGGGCACGGCCCGGAGATGGCGGCGACCGTGTCCATCACGAAGGGGAGGTCTGGGGAGCCGGGCGCCAGGTTCGCCTCCTGGCCGGGCGCGTGCTCGAAGACGAGCAGGTGCCAATCGGCGACGTCATCGGTCCACATCATGCGAGGCGCCGGAATGTGCGCGGAGAGCGCCTGGTTGGCGATGCGCTCGCGCAGCAGGTGCTCGGCGACCGGTGCGACAGCGGGGGCCGCCTTCACGAAGAAAACGGCCCCCTCGGTGGTGATATGTGCGGCGAGTCCCGAGGTCAGCCCAGCTTCGGCCGGTCGAATGCCGACGACCGTTCCGACTTGCTCTTCGATTGCCGTGCGCGCTTGCTCGGGTAGATCAGCCCACTGCCTTCTTCGGTGAATCGCTGCACCCCGCGTAACATTGGTTGCACTTGCCGCTGCTGCACTCGGCCGAGGTCGGCCACACCGCCGGATCCACCCGGTGGCCGGCCGCCTCTATTGCCGCCATGGTAGCCGCGAGACTGCCACCCCTCCCGGGCGCGTCGGCCTCGTCATCGGGGTTGTGGTGGATGAACCGGCCCGCGACGTCCTGGCAGAACTCGGCGTACTCTCGCGTGTACATCAGAAACGTGTGCCAGCCGATGTCGACGGTGTCGGACGGGCCGAGGCCGACGCCGGGGTCGGCGGCGCAGGTGGCCAGGAAGGCGAGCGTCTGCTCCATGATGACGTCGGCGTGGTGGGCGTACTCGGGGTGGTCGATGGCGATTCGTGTGGTCAGCCGGTCGAACAGGGCGGAGCTGATGAGGGTACGGGCGGTGGCGGGCCGGTCGAGGATGACGGTCATGATGGGCCTTCCCAGTCGGTGGTGCCAGTCGGCTTGCTCCCTCACGATCGTCGCCGCCGGAGCCCACGTCATTGCAGGGCTGAGCGCTGGTCATTGAGGGTGAGGGTCAATCAGGACACGATGTCCCGCACGGTAGGTGCCTGGTCGGTCACGGTTCGCCTATCGGTGTTCGCGACGTGCGGAGGTCCCCCCGATGGGGAAGATCACCAGGTCCAGACGTGCACAGATTCAACGCGAGGCAACACTCATCCGGATGCGCGCACAGCGCGAGGGCTTCCCGCTGGAGCGGATTGTCACCGCGCTGCGCTCCACCTTTCCGGAGGTGTCACCGCTGGAGGCGTGGCGGCTGGCGTTGGGCTGGTCCCGGGCCCAGACCATCACCCAGGTCGCTGGTCTCTACCTTGCTGACGGACTGAAGCCGCCGACCTTGTCGGAGGCGATGCTGTGCCGGTTCGAGCACGGTCCGGACCGGCCAGGCCCGGAGTACGCCGGGATGCTCGCCCGCGTGTACGGAACCCACCTGGATCAGCTCGGCTTGAGGCTGCGGTGTGTGTGCGGGCACGGGCATGACGAGCTTCGGTACGGTCAGCCGTACGAGGCCTACTCCGGGTGGGCGCCGGTCCTGCTGTCAGGAGTAGAGCTCATGAGCACAGCCAGTGGACTGCCCGCCGTCCGAGAGTCGCTGCGCCTGGCCCTGCTGGACACCCCGCGTGGTGGCCCGGTGGCGGTGGAGCTCGTCGAGGCGGTCGTCGAGCATTACGCCCTCAACTACTCCCGCCACGCGCCGGGCGTGCTGTTCGACGAGGTGCACGCCACACGCGGCCTGCTCAGGGACGCGCTTGCCGCCCCCGCCGACACTACGACCGGCGTCCAGCTGCGCCGCGCGGCCGGCTGGCTGTCGGCGCTGCTCGGAAACCTCGCATTCCACCTGGCCGACCACAGCGGCGCTCGCGCGCACCTGGTGGTCGCCGCGGCACTCGGCGACCACGTAGGGGACGCTCGCCTGTCCGCGTGGGCGCTGGGAGCCCAGAGCATGGTGGCTCGCGCCCGCCACGACCAGGCCGCAGCCCTCGCCTACGCGCGGGCCGGCGTCGAGAAAGCGGCGTCGCCGCTGGTGCGGGCTCAATTGTTGGGCTGGGCGGTACTGCCGTCATTGGCGCAGCTGGGCCGGGCGGCCGAGGCCGAGCGTGCTCTGGGGGAGGCGACCGGCATTCTCGCCGCGGACCCTGCCGGCGGCGCCCCGGGCCGGTTCGGCTTCGACGCTGTTGAGCTCGACCTGCACGAAGCGGAGGCGTGGCTCGCTCTGGGACGCACCGAGCGGGCAGTGGGTCGCGCTGAGGCGTCAACAGCGGGGTGTGTGCCGTACACGCCGGGTTGGGCGGCGGCAACGCTCGTGCTCGCCCAGGCGGAAGCCGAGGCGCGGCCCGGGGACGCGGCTGCGCGGGCTCTTGATGTGCTGGAGCGGGTCCCGGCTGATCGGCTGCGGTCCACTTCCCGGGAGCGTCTGAGGCGGATCACGATCACGCTGGGCGACGCGGATACAGCCACGGTGCGGGATCTTCGCGAGCAAGTGCGGACGCTTGCGCCGTTCATCGACGTGCACGGTCGCGACGCCACTGCGTGAAGGCCGCGGCTGCCGAGGGGACTTCACCCTGCACGGCCCCTTCGCCGCCTGTGTCCGCCTCCACGGCGTCGGGCACGTGTACGGCTCACCGAGAACAGCTGGACGGTCGCCCTCAACCACGTCCACGACACCGCGGGCGCCGTGACCGTCGTCGAGTGCGTCTCCGCCGCCGGAGGGCAGGTGTCGCGGCCCGGGTCGATGCGACCGACGAGTAGCCGGTACCGCGGGGTCCCGAGGTGATCGCCTTCCTCGCCTCGTCCGGCGCCCGTTTCGTCATCGGTCGGCGCCTCGTTGTCGACGGCGGCGACACCGCGTTTTGACCGCCCGCCGTCCGGCGAAGCCTCGTCGCGGGGGCGCCCGGTTTGCTGAGAGCGCTCTCATATGGATGTCGCACCCGCTGGGGGCGGACGCGGCGATGCGCCTGGTGGAAGCGGTTCGCGAGCGGCGAAACGCCTGTGGATCACAGATTGGATCGAGAGAGCGCTCTCGCGAGGGTATTGACTCGGCTGTGTCACAGCGTCAGGATCTGCGCAGTGCGGACTCGGGGGATTCGCCACGCCCATCGCAGTACCTGAAGAACGGATCCTCGATGATCAGACCCTTCGCCCGACCGGGCGCCCGCCGGAGCGGACTCGCGGTGCTGGCGAGTCTCGCCGTCCTGTCAGCGGGTGCCACCGGGATTCCGAGCGCGGGCGCCGAGACCGCGACGGGCGGCCGGCAGCCGGTGATCGGCAAGCCCGCCCTGGACTCCCGCGGCTGCGCCCGCATCGAGAGGAAGCTGCCCGCCCTCTCCGAGTGGCCCAAGGTCGAAAGCAGGATCGGGCGGAACCGGTCCGACGAGAAGCGGGTGGCGAAGATCCTCGCGGGCATGACGCTCGCCGAGAAGGTCGGCCAGATGACCCAGCCGGAGATCGCCGCGATCACCCCCGACGAGGTCAGGCAGTACTTCATCGGCTCGGTGCTCAACGGCGGCGGCTCCTGGCCGGGCCGGGACAAGCACGCCACGCAGAAGGCCTGGCTCGACCTCGCCGACGCCTACTGGAACGCCTCCGTCGCCACCCGCGCGAAGATCCCCGTCATCTGGGGCATCGACGCCGTCCACGGCGACAACAACGTCTACGGCACGACGGTCTTCCCGCACAACATCGGGCTGGGCGCCGCCCAGGACCCGTGCCTCGTGCGCGACATCGGGGCGGCGACCGCCCGGCAGATGCGCGCCACCGGCCAGGACTGGGCGTTCGCGCCCAGCGTCTCCGTCCCCCAGGACGACCGGTGGGGCCGCACGTACGAGGGCTTCTCCGAGGACCCCCGGATCACCCGGGCGTACGGGTACGAGGCCGTCAGGGGCCTGCAGGGCAGGCACCCGCGCGGCATCGGCCACGACGGCGTCATCGCCACCGCCAAGCACTTCATCGGTGACGGCGGCACCCTCAAGGGCGTGGACCAGGGCGTCAACCCCGCCTCCGAGGCCGAGATGATCAACGTGCACGGCCAGGGCTACTACGGAGCCCTGGCGGCCGGGGCCCAGAGCGTGATGGTCTCGTTCAACAGCTGGACGAACGCCGAGCTCGGTATCGCCGAGGGCAAGCTGCACGGCAGCAAGCGCGTCGTCAACGACATCCTCAAGCAGAAGATGGGTTTCGACGGCGTCGTCGTCTCCGACTGGAACGGCATCGGCCAGGTCGCCGGGTGCACCAACGCGAGCTGCCCCCAGGCGATCAACGCGGGTATCGACGTGGTGATGGTGCCCAACGACTGGAAGGCGTTCATCGCCAACACGATCGCCCAGGTCGAGAGCGGCGCGATCCCGGTGGCGCGCATCGACGACGCGGTGACGCGCATCCTGCGGGTGAAGCTGCGCGCCGGGGTGCTCGACGGTCCCAAGCCGTCCAGGCGCGCCTTCGCCGGGTCGGCCGAGGCGCTGGAGTCGAAGAGACTCGCCAGGGAGGCCGTGCGCAGGTCGCAGGTCCTGCTCAAGAACAACGGCAGGGTGCTGCCGCTGGCCGCCGACTCCAAGGTCCTGGTGGTCGGCAAGAGCGCCGACAGCCTGCAGAACCAGACCGGCGGCTGGACCCTCACCTGGCAGGGCACCGGCAACGTCAACGCCGACTTCCCCAACGGCACGACGATCCTCGGCGGCCTGCGCGAGACGCTCGGCGAGGCCGACGTCACCTTCAGCGAGACCGGCGACGGCGTCGACCCCTCGGCGTACGACGCGGTCATCGCGGTGATCGGCGAGACGCCCTACGCCGAGGGCGTGGGCGACCTCTCGCGACGCACGCTGGAGGCCGCCAAGATCTACCCCGCCGACCTCGCGGTGCTCGACAAGGTCACCGGCAAGGGCGCGCCCGTCGTCACCGTCTACGTCGGCGGCCGGCCGCTGTGGATGAACAAGGAGCTCAACCGCTCCGACGCCTTCGTCGCCGCGTGGCTGCCCGGCACCGAGGGCGGCGGCGTCGCCGACGTGCTCGTCCGGGGCAGGCACCGTGACGGCTTCACCGGCAGGCTGCCGTACTCGTGGCCGAAGAGCGCCTGCCAGTCGCCGCTGAACCCGGGCGCCGAGGGCTACGACCCGCTGTTCCCGCTCGGGTACGGCCTGCGCGACGGCCAGAGCGGGTCGGTCGGGACGCTCGACGAGACCGCGCCCCCGTTCGGCTGTGGCGAGCAGGGCGGTGGCGGCGAGGCGAGCGAGGAGCTGGAGATCTTCAACCGGACCGACATCGCGCCGTACAGGAGCTTCATCGGCTCCCCTGAGAACTGGGGCGGCACCGAGATCGGCGCCGACGGCCAGGCGGCGCACGCCGAGATCGGCGTGGTGCAGTCGGACGTCAACGTGCAGCAGGACGCCCTGAAGGCGACCTGGACCGGCACCGGTCCCGCCCAGATCTACATGCAGAACCCGGCGGGCGGTACGGACCTGCGGGGCTACCTCAACGCGAAGGGGGCGCTGGTCTTCGACACGATCGTCCACCAGCCCCCGGCCGCCAGGACCGTGCTCAGCGTCCACTGCGTCTACCCGTGTTTCTCCGAGGTGGTGGCGACCTCCCTCTTCCAGGGGCTTCCGGTCGGTACGAAGTCGACCGTCAAGATCCCCATCGCCTGCTTCGCCGCGGGCGGCCTCGATCTGGAAGTGGTCAACACTCCGTTCCTCGTCTACACCGAGGGGGCCTTCTCCGCCTCGTTCGCCAACGTCCGCTGGGTGCCGCAGGCGGCCGACGATTCAGACGCGAAGAAGTGTGAGGACCTGACCTAGGAAGAAGACCTCACCCGGGAATCCGAAGGCGACGTGGCCGGAGGGGCTCGCCCCTCCGGCCACGTCGCGCGTCCGGAGGACTGCACGACTCCCGGCGGGCGTCAGTCGGTGGGCAGGAGGGTTCCGAGCGGCCCGAGGTCGAGGTTGAGATCGGACGGCGAGAGCCCGAAGCGCTCGCACAGCTCGGTCATGGCCTCCTCGAGGCGCATCAGCGTCACGCCCAGCACCTCCACCTGCTCGTCCGACAGGTCCCCCTGGTCCATCCGGCGCACGCACTGGCGTTCCACCAGCTGCCGTATCAGCTCGACGAGGGTGAGCACGAGGCGGGTCAGGTCCCGCTCGACGGCCTCCGGGTCGGTGTTCACCCGCCACCGGACGGCCCGCGCCGCTCCTCGCGCGTTCCCGGCCGTGCCCGCGGGCGCGGTTCGCGTGACCTTGAACCTTCTCGCGGCGGGGCGCGGCCGCTCCCGGGTGACGCGAGGGCCCTCCGTGCCGCGGAGGTCCTCCGCGAGGGGGTCGCCGGGGAGGCGGGTCACGGTGGGCCTCCTTCCCCTGAGGTCCCGAGGAGTGTGACCGCACCGGGTGGCCGGGCGGACGGGATCGGGTCGGAGTCCCGTACGGAGGTGATCAGGGCGCGCAGGGAGATGCGGACGAGGTCGATGTCGGCGATGGACAGCACGAGGTCCCCGCTCACGACCACCCCGCCGGCCAGCAGCCGGTCGAGCAGGTCCACGAGTGCCACGCGCTCGGGGGGAATGCGCCCCTGGGCGGCGAGCTCGGCGCCTCGCGGCCGGTGGTCACCGGTCATCGGACGTCTCCGCGCTGGCCGGGCCGAGGTCCATCGAGGTGAAGGAGTACGGTGCCCAGGGACCGGTGAGCTGCATCTCGATCCCCTGGCTCCGCAGCGCGTCGACGGCCGCGGTGAACTCCTCGCGGCGGTCCTCGGCGACGAGGTAGGCGCCGTTGAGCAGCATGACCTCCTCGCGGCCGGACAGTTGCGGGTCCTGCGGCCGGTGGCGGTGGCCGGCGACCGAGACGGACACCAGGGCGGCGTGGATGTCCTCGGCACGCCGCGCCGCCCGGCGCCAGGCGTCCTCCCGGCCGCGCAGGCCCGCCCGGCGGCGTTCCAGGTACGCCCTTCCCGGGCTGTCGGTCTTCGCGGGCGCCTCCTCGGCGCGGGGAGCGTCCGTGCCCGGTTCGGCGTACGCCTTCACCCCCCACTCCCTGCACCCGGTGACGTGGGCGAGCAGCTCGGTGAAGTCGTCGTGCCTGCGCCGGAGCAGGTCGCGGACCTGGTCCTCGGTGCTGTAGACCGTCACCAGCCGGACCGGGGCCGTGGGAGCCTCCTCCGCCACGGCCTCCACGACGCGGTTGTGGGCGCGGGCCGTCCCCCCGACCCAGTCCAGGTCCTCCAGGGAACGCCGCAGCGGCTCCTCGCCGAACTCCTCCAAAGGCACCGGGCTCACGTACGCGACCAGGCCCTGGTGGGTGATCGCGCGCACCGGTGCTCCGGCCACGCCCACCACGTGATCCGGGAGGACGCGGCCCACGTCCCGGGCGATCGCGTAGAGATACGTGCCCGCCTCAGGCATCGCGCTCCTCCCTCGGCCTTGCGGCCCTTCTCGGCTCCCGGGCGTCGTCGGGCGAACGGGCGCGCTCCCCCCTGCCGAGGGAACGGCGCCGGGTGCCCTCGCCGGTCTCCACGGTGGCCAGCCGCTCGCGGAGGACGCGGTTCTCCTCGACCAGGTCGCGATCGCGGGAGGTGAGCCACGGGTCGTGTTCCCACCAGTCGATCCCCAGCTCCCGCGCCGTGTCGACCGAGGCGATGAGCAGGCGCAACTTGATGGTGAGCAGCTCGATGTCCAGCAGGTTCACCCGGATGTCGCCCACGATCACCACACCCCTGTCGAGCACCCGCTCCAGGATGTCGGCGAGGTTGCCGGACGACTCCCGCCCGCCGGGCGTCCCCCCGCCGTAGGACCGGGGGAAGGCGCCGCCGGGTCGCGTCACGTCGGCCACGTCAGCCCGCCTCGCCGCTGTCCGCCCGGCCGCGCCTGTAACGCCTCGCCCTGCGGTACGCCAACAGGTCGCCGGCGGGGTCCATCTCGATCTGGTAGAGCGACAGCATGTCGCCCGACGAGGGGATGTGACGGTCCTCGACGACCTCGACCTCGACCAGCCAGCCGTCCTCGGTCCGTCGCACCAGCGTCACCCCCTCCGTGTCCTTCGCGGTCAGGCTGACGATGTGCCGCAACCCGGCCGCTCCGGCGGTCGCCGCCGACAGGGCGGGGGAACGCCGCCGCGGCTCCTTCGCGGGCTCGTCCTCGTCCTCATCGAGGTCCTCGTCTGGGTCCTCGTCCAGGTCCTCCTCGTACGGTTCCTCGTCCTCGAAGGCCTCGTCACCGGCGGTTGTGTAGGAATCGTCGGTGGAGCGTTCCTCACGGGTTCTGCGCCTGACAGGCACGCGATCACTCCCCTCGTCGTCTCCGTGCCGGTGCGGTCGTACCGGCTAGGCGATCATCTCTGTGAGAATCCGCTCCGCCGCCGCGGCCTCCTCCTCCTCGGAGATCTCGCCGCAGGCCCTGGCCTCCGCCAGTTCCTCCAGACGGCGCCTGACCGCCGCGGGACTCCGGAGTTCCTGCTCGGCCTGCTCCTGAAGCAGCTCCGCGAGCCGGATCAGCCCGCGCAACGGCGCGAACGGCAGTCCGAGGATCAGCCCCAGCGGTTCCACGATCGATCACCTTCCTTCACGTCCTGACGAAGTCGTACGCCGCCAGCGGACCGAGCAGGCGCAGCTCGACACGGTCGGCCCACCGGGTCCGGAACTCGTCCAGGGCCTCCTCGATCTCCGGCCGCCGGTCGGTGTCCGCGAGCAGGGCCACGTGGGCGGCGTCCTGCTCGTGGGTGGGCTCGCGCACGACGATGGAGACGCAGAGCGGGTCGAAGGTGTCGACCAGCGCGCCGGTGTCGGCCTCGCGCTTGGCCGCGATCGACGTGTTGACCAGCTCTCCGATCCGCATCCTCGCGTCCCACGTCACCTCTTCGGGCTGTCCGCGGATCTCGTCGCGCAGCCGCGCGATCTCCGGGTTCTCGTCGAGCACCTCCCGCAGGACGGCCTGCTCGATGTAGCGCCCCTTCACGACGTACTCCACGCGTCCCTCCAGCTCGTTCAGCGTGGCGAGGAACTCGTCGTGGTGGGGGGCGAGCAGTTCGTCGACGACCGCCCGGGCGTCCGTCACCACCGCCCCGAAACGCAGGGGGAGCACGGGCACCTCCGCGGCGGTGGCGTCCAGCAGCCGCTGGTGGGCCATGAGGTCGGCCGGCCTGCCGAGGGGGCGGTCGGTGGAGATGTCGCTCACCAGGGCGGCGATCTCTTCGTGGCGCACCAGCTCGACCGCGTTGGGCGGGTCCCCCACCCCCCGGGTGCCCGGGGTCAGCTCGACGTCGGAGGGAATGATCCCGTACACGTAGGTGCCGGTCACGCGCCCGGGGGCGTCGGGCCCTCCGGACCGGGCCGTGGCGGCCCGATCACCGCGACCGGTGTCGTGCCGTCCGGCCGTCCTGGGGGCCTCGGTCCTGGACCTGCCGGTCCGGACCGTTCCGCGCTTTTCACTGGAACCGCGCATCTCACTCCTCCCTGCGCCGCTTGCGGCGGGGCGCCGGCTCGCGCTCCTCGTCGGCCTCCGCGAACTCGTCCTCGCCGGACTCGCCGCTCGTCAGGCCGCGGAGCTTCTCCTCTGCCGTGTCCAGCAGTCCCTGCGTCGCGCCCTTGACCTTTTTCCTGCTGCCGTTCTCCGTCATGCCCTCCACCAGCTCCGGCAGCCCCTTCTGGTTGCCGGTCTGGGTGAGGTCGAGGCGGTTGACGGCCTCGGCGAAGCGCAGGTAGGTGTCGACGCTGGCCACCACGACGCGTGCGTCGATCGTCAGCAGCTCGATCCCGACCAGGGAGACCCTGACGTAGGCGTCGATCACGAGTCCCTTGTCGAGGATCGTGTCGATGACGTCGGCCAGGCCCGATGAGGACCCGTGGCCGCTCGCCCCGCCGCCCGAGGGCTGAACGATGGTCATGGCGTTTCCTCCCTGGTCTCCCCGGTCACGTACGGCTTGCCGCCTTGCGGCGGACGGGGCGCTTGGGCGCCTCCTTGGCGTTCTTGGGACCTGCGGTGCCGCGGCGCCGCGACGGGCGCTTGGGCTCCTCCTCCTCTTCCTCCTCCTCGGGCTCCTCGTCCTCGTCGGCCGCGCGTTCTCCCTCGGGCTCCTCTTCCTCTTCCTCTATCTCGTCTTCTTCCTCGTCCTCGTCGGCCGCGCGCTCTTCTTCGGGCTCCTCTTCCTCGTCTTCGTCCTCTTCCTCTTCCTCTTCCTCTTCGAGTTCGTCCTCCTCGGGCTCCTCCTCGGTTTCGGCGCGATCCTGCTCAGGGCCTCCGGACCCCTCCTCCTCGGCCTTCTTCTTTTCCTCCTCCTCGCGGAGTGCCGTCTCCTGGTCCTTGACGACCTCGCTGTCGCGGATCTCGCCGCGCCACCCCTCCAGCTCGTCGGGATGCAGGAGCACCCGGCTCATGACGTGCCGCCGGAAGTGCTTGAGCTCGAGGCGCGCGCGCCTGCCCTGGGCACGCCACAGGTTGCCGGTGCGCTCGAAGAGGCCCTGCGGGTAGTACTCCAGGACGAGCAGGATCCGCGTGAGCTCGGGAGCGACCTCGTGGAAGGTCACCGCGCCGTCGACGTGGCCCTTCTGCCCCTTCGACCGCCAGATGATCCGCCTGTCCGGCAGCTGTTCGAGGATCGTCGACTCCCAGATCCTGCGGGACCAGAAGACCTTCGCCGTCCACTCCAGTTTCTCGTCGGACTTCTGCTCGACGCCCTCGACCTTCTTCATGAAGCTCGAGAAGTCGCCGAACTGGGTCCACTGGTCGTAGACGACACGGACGGGGGCGCCGACGTCGATCGTCTCGATGATGTTGATCATCTTCAGCTTCCCGCTCTGACCACCCTTGCCGCCTCCGGTGAACTTCTTGACCAGGCCGCCGACCGCCATCTTGCCCAGCCCCTTCACCATGCCCCCGGCGATCGCCGTTTTGGGGTGTTTGGAGCCGGTCAGCGCGCTGATCAGACTGGATCCGCCGCTTCCGGCGTAGTCGGCCAGCCGGCCGGTCACGCCTTCGACCTTTCCGCTCACCGACGACAGGGCCCGCTCTCCGAGGGCTCCCATGAGGTTGTGGAATTCCTGGCTGAGCCGGTTGGTGGGCGGCTCGTCGCCGCCCTCACGGTCGGGACGCTTCTTTGAGGTCTCGGCCATCAAGGTCACCCCCGTGCCCTGGCGGGCGTCGGCTTGCTGCGGGAAGAGGCCGATCCGCTCCGGGAGGGAGGCCGGCGCTTGGCCTTGGGCCGTGGCTCCTCTTCCTCTTCTTCGTCCTCTTCGTCCGCTTCATCCTCCTCGTCACCGGAGTCCCGGGGTGCCTTCCGGGTGGGCTTGGCCGCACCACGGCGTTTGGAGGAGGCGGGACGCCTGCGGACGGGCGGGGCTTCCTCTTCTTCCTCTTCCTCTTCTTCCTCGTCCTGCTCCTCCTCGTCGGTCTCCGGCTCCTCTTCGTCCTCCTCGTGTCGCCGGGCCTTCCTGCGGGACAGGATGCCCTTTATGCGCCCGCGGCGTCCCTTGGGCTCCTCGCCTTCCTCGCCCTCCTCGGGCTCCTCTCCCAGGTCCTCCAGCGGGTTGCGCAGGGACTCCGCCCGGTCGTGAAGCCTGGTGCTCAGCGAGTCGATCTGCCTGCTCACCGCGGCCTTGGCGGCGGTCTTGCTCGCGTCCACGAGATCGCCCCGGATACTTTCGGTGATCTTCGCCAGTTCCGGGGAGGAACTGAGCACCTTCAGCCCCTGCTGGAGAAGGTCGCCCTGGCCGGAGGTCAACCGGCCGGTCGCTCCGGCGGCGGCCAGCGCCATCGCCAGCCGTAGCTTCTGGCGTCGCCCCAGGAGGTAGCCGCCGGCTACGGCGAGGGCTATTCGTACTTCATTGTTCACGATCATCACTCCTTGTCGGCTGTCTCGTCGTGCGCTCCACCTCCCCGAGGGGTTTTCACCGGCGCATCGCTAAGGAAGGCGGCATTGATGATTTTTAATGCCTTTTCTTTTAAAGGCATAAAATCATTATATTTCGTAGGCTATATATCTCCTTACCCTGAAAAATCTGAATAAGGGTATATATGGGTAAAAAGGTAACAAAAGGGGCATTGCTCTGGCAGGGGGTGTTCCGCGAGCTCTTTCGTGTCCTCCGCCGGAGCGGGCGCCCCCGTGTGGGGCGGGCAGGGGTGTGTCCGCCCTAACTCGGCGGCCCGATCGCCGGGGACCCGCCACTCCCATGGGGGCCGGTGATCGCCGGCGGCCGTGACCTCGACCGGTGGCGACGGCTCACGATCGGCTTTTGAGAATTTATCGCGGAACATGATCCGTCGTTATTGTTAATGTCGCTCCGAATGGGTACGCGCGCCATTCGTCGATTCATGTCATGGCGGGGGAGGATCCTCCGCGGCCGGAGTCCGGTCCCTCACCGCCCCGGCCGTGCCGGGGACGGCCGGAGTCCGGCCCGGGGCCGCTCGGGAACGTAGCGGGGCACGGCCGGCGGGCCCCGCGCCGGTTCCCGCCCGCTCGCGGCACGGTTCAACGCGTCGTGTGCTCCGGGGAGCGTCCGGTCCGGAGAAAAAGGGAGAGGGAAGGCCCGCCCGGCCTCTGTTCCGAAGCGGAGGTTGAGGGTTCAATGATGTCGGGAATCCAACACCGGCACTGTGTAACAAGTGAAGCCGGGTTCCTGGAAAGATTTGGTCAATTTTTCGCAGATTGGGAGAGCTAAGAGAGGAGAGAGTTGCCTGGAAAACGGGCACAACCACCTCGTTAACCCGTAAAGCGGAGGTATAGCCCTGGTGAAAAGATCAAGGGCCGGGTTCGCTGTAGTGGCCGTGGCGGTCGTCTCCGCCATGGCCGGCGGGCTCACGGGATGCGCACGTGCCGAGTTCACCTACGTCCGCCACGACGACGGGCAAACGTACTTCAAGGTTCCGGCGACCTGGCGGAAGGTCGACCAGGCGGCGCTGGACAAGGCGACCGTCGGGGCCGATCCCGAATCGGCCACCGCGCGGCTGCGCAAGCAGCTCATCTGGTCGGCCGCCTACGACGCCCACGCCGAGCCGTCCGCCGACCACCTTCTCGGCTACGGCACCGGAGACGAGCCGTTCGTCTTCGCCCGGATCGCCAAGCTCCTCCCCGAGGAGCAGGACTCGTTGTCCCTGAACACCATGCGCAACTCCGTCCTGCCCGTCACCGAGACGGTGCGCGAGGAGTACGCGAAGATCCCCGGTTATCCGCTGCGGGACTTCGAGCTGCTCGCCGACGAGGTGCTCCAGCCGGGAGACGGCCTGCGCGGGGTGCACGTGCGGTTCAACTACGCGATCCAGGGGGCCGGGATCGAGACCTTCGACCTCACCTCCTACCTGGCCCAGGACGGCAAGCAGATCTCCACCCTGCTGATCCGTTGCTCGGCCGCCTGCTACCGGAAGCGCGCCGGGGAATTCGAGAAGATCGCGCAATCTTTCAAGGTCAAGCGGCTCGCCGGGTGAGGAGAAGCCCGTCCATGAAGTCACCTCCACCGCCTCCCAACTTCGAAGGACTCCGGGCTCCCGGCTCCGGTCCGACGGATCCGCATCCCGACAAGCGCAAGAAGATGCCGTTCTGGGACCGGATCAAATTCCTGCTCATCCTGACGATCATCTACTTCATCCTGGTGTGGAGTGAGATGGCCTCGTACGAGGGCATCATCACGTTCCGGGATGCGATGATCATCACCGCGATCGCGGCGCCGTGGATCTTCTGGCTCCTCGGGGCGGAGTTCCTGCGGCAACTCCACTTCTTCGTCAGCGAGCGGTCCGCCGGATACAACCGGTTCTGGACGCGCGGCGTGTTCGGCGGCTTCGAGCGCTGGACCCATCGCCGCTTCTCCGACTGGAACCGTTTCAGGATGGCGCGCGCCATCAAGTGGGTGTTCTGGATCGCGGTGCTCGCCCTCATCCTCGGCGAGGTGCTGGACACCTCTCCGGCGCTCGCGCTGTTCCAGGCGCCTGCCCTCCTCTGGCAGGCCCTGCCGTACATGGCGCAGCTCGCCTTCGCGTTCTTCTTCATCGCCTTCCAGTTCATCGGCCTGTTCTGGCTGCTGTCGCGGGGCGGCGTGGAGACGTACTTCCCCGACGACATCAAGACCCGCTTCACCGACGTCTGGGGCCAGGACCACGTTGTCGAGCGGGTCAAGGAGAACATCGTCTTCCTGGAAAGGCCGGACGCGATCGAGGAGCGCGGCGGCTACGTGCCCAGCGGCCTGCTGCTGTGGGGCCCGCCGGGCACCGGCAAGACCCTGATGGCCGAGGCGGTGGCCGGGGAGACCGGCAAGCCGTACGTGTTCGTCGACCCCGGCGCGTTCGTCAACATGTTCATGGGCATCGGCATCCTGAAGGTGAAGTCGCTGTTCAGGAAGCTGCGCAAGCTCTCGCTGCGGTACGGCGGCGTGATCGTCTTCTTCGACGAGGCCGACTCCCTCGGCAAGCGCGGCTCGCTGGCGCAGCAGGGCCCCCGGGGCGCCCCCGGGTTCTCCCCGCACGCCGCCGGATGCCACGGCTTCGGCTACCTCAGCGAGGACACCCGCTGGCTGCTGACCCGTCAGGGCGCGGCCGGACCGAAGGAACCCGACACCGGCCGCAGCCGCTTCATGATGGGCGGCATGGGCGGGGGTGGCGGCGACCCGGGCACGCTGCAGGCGCTGCTCACCGAGCTGTCCGGCCTGAAGAAGCCGAGGGGCATCGTGAACCGGCACGTGCGAAGGCTCTTCGGCATGCGGCCCAAGCCGCCGCCGAAGTACCGGATCCTGGTCATGATGGCCACCAACATGCCCAACTCGCTGGACGAGGCACTGCTGCGGCCGGGCCGCATCGACCGCATCTACAAGGTCGGCTACCCGTCGAAGGCGGGCCGGGTCCGCACCTACCGCGGTTACTTCGACAAGGTCGACCACGAGCTGACCGACGCGCAGCTGGACAAGCTGGCGACGATCACGCCCTACGCCACCGGTGCCACGATCAAGGACCTGGTGAACGAGTCGCTGATCACCGCGATCCGCGACGGCAGGGAGACCATCACCTGGTCGGACGTGACCCGCGCCAAGCGGCTCAAGCAGCTCGGGCCGCCCGAGGACGTGGAGTACATCGAGCGCGAGCGGCACGCCGTGGCCGTGCACGAGGCCTGCCACGCCGTGGCGGCGTACCGCACCCGCTACCACCTCGAGATCGACATCGCCACGATCGAGAAGGGCGCCGACTATCTCGGCATGGTCGCGAGCATCAAGCCCGAGGACCAGTTCACCCGCTGGAAGTCTGAGCACGAGGCCGACATCATGGTCTCGCTCGCCTCCCTGGCGGGGGAGCGGATGTTCTTTGGCGACGACAACTCCTCCGGCGTCTCCGGCGACCTGTTCTCCGCGACGTACCTCACCGCGCTGATGGAGGCGCACTGGGGCATGGGCCGCGGGGTGACCTCGGTGCCCGCGCTGCAGGAGCTGGAGATCATGGGCGGCAAGTCGATGCCCAAGCCCGGCGGCGGGGGGATCGGCTTCACCAAGGCGCCGGGCGGCAGCCAGCCGCTCGCACCCGACGTGCTGGGCGAGCGCATCGAGTTCAACCTGGTGGGCCTGCTCGACCGGACCGAGGAACTGCTGCGCGAGCACCGGCGGGACGTCCTGTGCCTGGCGCACGCGCTGGAGGCGCACAAGACGCTCAACGGTGACGACGTGGTCGCGATCCTGGAACGCAGGCGGGGGCCGTTGATCGACGGCTCCGTCTACCTCTCGGAGGACTTCTACGACGAGATCGAGGAGTATCACCTGGAGGCGGCGCGGGCGCACCGCGAGCACAGCCACGTGGCGCGCGCCCTGCCCGTCCCGCCGGCGCTGCCCCGGCTCGAACCCGCCGCGGTCGTCCACGGCGCGGTGCTCACGGGCAACGGTCACGGTTCCACGGTGTCGAGCACGGTGCAGAACACGATGCCGGGTATGGTGCCGACCGCTGTGTCTCCGGTGTCTCCGGTGTCCATGGCGTCCCCGGTGTCCCCGGTGTCCCCGGTGTCCATGGCCGAACCCGACTTCGTGCCCTGGGGCGACGACACCCCGGTGCGCCGCCCGTCACCGCCGTCGCCCACGCCGTCGCCCGCCGCCCCCGCGACGCGCGGCGGGAAACCGCGGACGGTGTTCGTGATCGCGGCCAGCCTGGCCGCGCTGGCGACCTTCACGGCACTGGGCACCTACGCGCTCAACGGCGGGACGGTCGCGCTGGGCCGGGCGGGCTCGCCGGATTCCGGCACGCTCGTGGTGGTGGTCGTCGCCGTGCTGGCGGCGATCGCGGGAGCGGCCATCGTGGCGGCGGTCACCCGGGGGTCGCAGGCGGCCAGGGCCAGGGCCGAGGCCCAGCGGGACAGCGCCGTGGAACGGGCCCAGCTGCTCGCCGCGGCGATGGAGCCCGAGGTCGCCATGCGGATCCTCGGGTACAACGGCGACGACGAACGGCCCCCGCGCTGAGGATTCCCGGCGGGTCGCGGGATTTCCGACAGGCGACGAGTGGCGAGAAACGAGCAACGAGTGACGTGGAAGAGAGGCGACGAGCGGCGAGAAACGAGATGACGAGCGACGAGGCGACGAGCGGCGAGAAACGAGATGCCGAGCGACGAGGCGACGAGCGCCAATGACGGGCGACGAGTGACGGGCGACGAGTGACGGGCGACGAGTGACGGACGACGAGCACAGCCCGCCGGGCCGAGGCCGCGGGCGGGCTGTGGTCGGAGGTTCCGGGGAAACCGTGAGGCAGGTCTCCCCGGAGGTCCGTCAGTCGAACTCGCCGTCCTTCACGCCGCCGACGAAGGCGTCCCACTCGCTCCGGGTGAACGCCAGCGCCGGGCCGCCCGGATCCTTGGAGTCGCGGACGAGGTAGAGGTGGTCGGAGTCGGCCTTGTGGACGGCGACCGCCGCGTCACCGGGGACGACCGCCACCTCCACGCAGTTGCCTCCGTTGGTGCTGCGGACGCTCTTACGCCACTGGGCGCCGGACAGATCCATCGTGGACCCTCGCACTTTTTCTTCCTTCGGGTACTAGGGGGTGGAAAACCTTCTCGCCATCTGGGCGATGAAGGCCGCCGACGCCTCCTGACTGAGAGCCATGGCGCAGAGGCTCTCGAACATGGAGGCGTATCGGCTGACTTGCGCAGGATCGTCCGGCACGTTCCCGCTCGCGGCCTGCTCCAGGTAGAGCAGGTCGGGATCCTCCGGTTCGGGGAAGCTGAGCAGGCAGAACTGGCCGTCCATCGCGGGGTGGGCCCCCGCGGAGAACGGGATGACCCGTATCTCCACGTTGGGCAGCCCGCTGAGGTGGACGAGATGCTCCAGCTGCTCCGACATGATGTCGCGACCGCCGATCCGACGCCGGATCACCGCTTCGTCGAGCACGGCCACGAGGTGGATAGGGTCACCGGGTCCGTGCAGCAACCGCTGACGCGAGATGCGCACGGAGACCGTCTCCTCGACCTTGGAGGGGGTCTGCACTACTGAGGTCGCCTCGGTCACCGCGCGTGCGTACGGTTCGGTCTGCATCAGGCCGGGGACGACCAGCGGCTCGTACGAGCGCACGAGCGACGCCTCCGCCTCGAGCCCGATGTAGGAGTCGAAACCGGGTTTCAGGGTCTCGCGGTGAGGGTGCCACCAGCCCCGTCTCCTGGCTTCGACGGCCATCTGGATCAGGGAGTCTCGAGCCTCCCCGGTCACGCCGTACACATCGGTGAGGGCCGACACGTCCGAGGGGCGAGGCCGGGACAGGCCCGTCTCGTACCTCCAGACGGTGGTGTCGGTGGAGCCGATCCGCTCGGCCACCTCCACCCGCGTCAGCCCGCTGTCCTTTCGCAGACGGCTCAGCTCAGCCATCAGACGGCGATGACGGGCCGTGGGGCTGCGTCGAGAAGCCACGCATCTACCTCCCTCCGTCCTTTGATAGCAAATCTGTGGAATCCCAACATGAGGTATTGCAGTCCTTGATAGAACAGTTCACCGTGAGTGAGTGTGCCATCTCACAGGGCGATGTGCATGGAATATGCGTGTCAGGGAGTGAGGTCAATCATGACGACCGGACGGCGGGCCGTCTCACCCCGATCAACGGTGACCCTCAAGGGGGTCCCGGAGTCGGTGTCGGTGGCGCGGAGCCGGGTCAGGGAGCTGCTCGGTGAGGGGCACCCCGCGTCCGACGACGTCGTCCTCCTGGTGAGCGAGGTGGTGACGAACTCGGTGCTCCACTCCGGTTCCGGAGGGGGCGGCGAGGTCGCGATGACGGTGGCGGTGGGGTCGGCCGCGGTGCTGGTCGAGGTCTGCGACGCCGGGTCCGGGGCGTCGGCGCCGCACGTGCGCAACGACCCGGAGGCGGAGGGCGGGCGGGGCATGTTCCTGGTGGATCTGCTCGCCGACAACTGGGGCATCCAGGACGACGCCCCTGAGGGGTCCAGGACGCTCTGGTTCGAGGTCGTCTTCTGAATCTCTCTCGCCCTCACCCCGCTCCTTTCCATGGCGCGGAGCCGAGTTCCCGCCGCTCCCAAAATTTGGGCCTTTGCTAATCAACGCGGCTGTTTGACTCTCGGTGGAGGCACGCGACAAAACCCTAGAGTGCGTGCCTGAGGAGGACGCAGGTGAGACGCCGTCTGATCGTGGTGTTCGCCGCCTTGGCGCTGTTGTGCCTCGGTGTGACCGGGGCGGGAGCCTCGGCCGAGCCACAACCGAACAGCCAGTACAAGGTCCAGGGGCCGAGCACCGCCCAGCAGCGAAGCGCGGTGGCCGCCACCGGTGCCGCGATCGACCAGGTCGACCCCGACTCGGTCGTGATCACCGCCAGCGAGGCCGAGGTCGCCGAGATCAAGAAGCTCGGCTACACCGTCACGAAGATCCCCAGGTCGTTATACCCGACCGGGCCGGAGCAGCGCTCCGACTTCCCGTCGGCGGACTCCGGCTACCACAACTACGCCGAGATGACCGCCGCGGTGAACCAGATCGTCGCCGACCACCCGACGATCGCCCGCAAGATCAGCTACGGCACCTCGTACGAGGGACGCGACCTGATCGCCGTGAAGATCAGCGACAACGTCGCCACGGACGAGAACGAACCCGAGGTGCTGTTCACCCACCACCAGCACGCCCGCGAGCACCTGACCGTCGAGATGGCGATCTACCTGCTCAACCTGTTCACCGACGGGTACGCCACCGACAGCCGCATCGCCAACCTGGTCAACGGCCGCGAGATCTGGATCATGCCGGACCTCAACCCCGACGGCGGCGAGTACGACATCGCCACGGGCTCCTACCGTTCGTGGCGCAAGAACCGCCAGCCCAACTCCGGTTCCTCGGCCGTGGGCACCGACATGAACCGCAACTGGGGCTACAACTGGGGCTGCTGCGGCGGCTCCTCCGGCTCCCCCTCCAGCGACACCTACCGGGGATCGGCGGCCGAGTCGGCCCCCGAGGTGCGGGCGGTGGCCAACTGGGTGCGCAGCCGGGTCGTCGGCGGCGTGCAGCAGATCAAGGCGCACATCGACTGGCACACCTACAGCGAGCTGATCCTGTGGCCGTACGGCTACACCTACAACGACACCGGCCCCGGCCTGACCCAGGACGACCGCGACGCCCACGCGGCCCTGGGCCAGAACATGGCCTCCACCAACAACTACACCCCCCAGCAGGCCAGCGACCTCTACATCACCGACGGCACGATCGACGACTGGCTGTGGGGCGTCTACAAGATCTTCAGCTACACCTTCGAGATGTACCCGGTCAGCTCCTCGCCGGGCTTCTACCCCCCCGACGAGCAGATCGGCCCGCAGACCACCCGCAACCGGGAGGCCACGCTGCGCTTCCTGGAGTACGCCGACTGCGTCTACCGGATCATCGGCAAGGAGTCGCAGTACTGCGGCACCGGCACCCCGCCGGTGACCGTCTACTCCGACGAGTTCGAGACGGCGACCGGCTGGACGACCAACCCGTCCGGGACCGACACCGCCACCTCCGGCCAGTGGGAACGCGGCGACCCGGCGGCCACCACCTCCAGCGGCGCCAAGCAGCTCGGCACCACCGTCAGCGGCACCAACGACCTGGTCACCGGCAGGCTCGCGGGCGCCTCGGCCGGCGAACACGACATCGACGGAGGCATCACCAGCATCCGGTCACCGGCCATCACCCTGCCGTCGACCGGGACGCTGAACCTGTCGCTGTCGTGGTATCTGGCGCACGGTTCCAACGCCTCCAGCGCCGACTTCTTCCGGGTGAAGGTCGTCGGCTCCACCACCACCCAGGTGTTCCAGCAACTCGGCGCGGCCTCCAACCGCAACGGTGCCTGGGCCGTGGCCACCGCCGACCTGTCCGCCTTCGCCGGGCAGAGCGTCCGGATCCTGATCGAGGCCGGTGACGCCTCCGGCGCCTCCCTGGTCGAGGCCGGGGTCGACAACGTCAAGATCACCCAGCAGCCCTGATCCTTTCTCGGGGCGTCTCCACCGGGGGCGCCCCGAGCTTCAGGCGCGGCAGACCAGTTCGCCGTGGAGCAGCGACAGCCAGCCGTCCGGCTCCCCGGCCCAGGCCCGCCAGCCCTCCGAGACGCGGCGCAGGTCCTCCTGGGCGGCGGCGCCCGAGGCGAGCGCCTGGCGGGCCATGTCGGACTCCAGGATCCGCTCGGCCCACATGCCGCCCCACCACGCGCGGTCGTCGGGAGTGGCGAAGCACCAGGTCGAGGAGGTGGCCGAGACGTCGGTGAACCCGGCCGCGTGCGCCCACGACAGCAGCCGCCGTCCCGCGTCGGGTTCGCCGCCGTTGGCCCTCGCCACCCTCTGGTACAGGTCCAGCCATTCTTCCAGCTCGGGCGTCTCGGGGAACCAGGCGAACGCGGCGTAGTCGCTGTCGCGCACCGCGACGATCCCGCCCGGCCTGCAGACCCGCCGCATCTCGCGCAACGCCCGGACCGGGTCGCCGACGTGCTGCAGCACCTGGTGGGCGTGGACGACGTCGAAGGTGTCGTCGGGAAACTCCAGCGCGTGCGTGTCCGCCACGGCGAACGTGATGTCGGAGCGCCCGCGCCGCGCCGCCTCCGCGCGGGCCGGCCCGAGTGCCGCCTCGGTGATGTCGACCGCGGTGACCGCGCCGGGCGCGATCCGCTCCGCCAGGTCGACGGTGATGGTGCCCGGCCCGCAGCCCACGTCCAGCAGCGTCATGCCCGGCCTCAGGTGCGGCAGGAGGTGGGCTGCCGAGTTCTCCGCCGTACGCCACCTGTGTGACCTGAGCACGGACTCGTGGTGCCCGTGCGTGTATATGGCGTCCTTGCCGGTCATGAGGTCCTCCCCGTTCTCGTCCGCTGGTCGGACCATAACATGGGTCTCATATTTCAAGAAAAATAGTCTCACTATATGAGCGTCATGAACGTGGCGGGAATCATCCGCGGGTGGCGTCAGGGCATGCGAAGGACCGGTACCGGCACGTCCGGCCGGCACCGGGCGACGTCAGGGACGTCAGGGACGTCAGGCGCGTCAGAGGCGGAACCCCAGGTCGGGGACGATCTCGGCGACGTCCATCTGGGCCTTCTGAAGCCTGCCCGAATGGTCCCAGTTCATCGCCTGCCACCGGGTGAACTGGTCGAGGACCCACATCCCCGACTGGCGGCTGCCGTTGCCCGACTTGCCGTTGCCGCCGAAGGGCAGGTGGGCCTCCGCGCCGGAGGTGGAGTTGTTGACGCTGACCATGCCCGCGCCGATGCCCTCGCGGAAGCGGAAGGCCGACGCCGGGTCGGTGGTGTAGATGGACGAGGAGAGCCCGTAGCCGGGGAGGTTGGCCAGGTCGACGGCCTCGTCCAGCGTGCCGAAGGGCGTCACGCCGACGATGGGACCGAAGGTCTCCTCCAGGAAGAGCCGGTCATCGGGACGGACGCCGTCCACGACCACCGGGTGGTAGTAGAGGCCGCCGTCCCCGGTGAAGTCGCCGCGCGGGTTGTCCGGGGTGATGCGGCCGACGGGACCGGAGACGACCGTGTGGTGCGGCTGGATCCAGCCCAGATACTCCTCGTAACGCGAGGCGAACCTCCGGTCGAGCAGCGGCCCGCACAGCACGTCCCCCGCGGGGTCGCCGACCGCGGCCCCGGCCACGGCGTGTGCGTAGCGGCGGAGGAACTCCTGGTGGACGCTCTCGTGCACGATCACCGTGCCGAGCGACGTGCAACGCTGCCCGGCGGTGCCGAAGCCGGCGAACAGCGCGCCCTCCACGGCGAGGTCGAGGTCGGCGTCGGGCATGACCACCATCGGGTTCTTGCCGCCCAGCTCCAGGCAGGGGGACTGCAGGTGGCGCCCGCACAGCTCGCCGACGCGGCGGCCCACCTCGGTGGAGCCGGTGAACCCGACCTTGTGCACCGTGCCCTCGGCCAGCGCCGCCTCCAGGCCCTCGAACGTCGCGGCACCGTCGGCGAGGACCAGGTTCAGCACGCCGTCGGGCAGGCCGGCCGCGGTGAACAGCCGGTAGAGCGCGTGCGCGGAGGCCGCCGCGTACTCGGCGGGCTTCCACACCACCGCGTTGCCGCACAGCAGCGCCGGGACGAGGTACCACGACGGCACCGCGACCGGGAAGTTGCCCGCGGTGATCACCGCGGCCACCCCCACGGGGACCCGGAAGGTGAACAGGTTCTTGTCCGGCATCTCCGAGGGAACCGTCTGCCCGTACAGCCGCCTGCCCTCGCCGAGGAAGAAGTCGCACGTGTCGACGATCTCGCGTACCTCGCCCAGCGCCTCGGCGTACGGCTTGCCGATCTCGCGGGTGACCAGGCGGGCCAGCTCTTCCGCGTTGGCCTCCACCAGGCGTCCGATCGAGGCGACCACCCTTCCCCGGACGGGCGCGGGGACCCGCGCCCACTCCCGCTGCGCGGTGGCGGCCGTGCGGCACGCGGAGGAGAACGTGCTCGCGTCCGCCAGCCGGACCCGCGCGACCACCTCGTCCACGCGAGCCGGGTTGACCGACTCGTAGGCCGTGCCGCTGGACGTTTCTTTTCCGCCGATGACGGAGACGATCTCGCTGGTCACCTTCGACCTCCCGGTGTCGACCTGTGACCGCATTCTCCCCGCGTCGGGGGAGGCCGTCACATCGACCGGGCGGGCGTTCGCGTCATCTCCCCCAGCGGCCCGTCCGTCACGCCGTCCGTCACGCCGTCCGTCACGCCGTCCGTCACGGTGTTCGTCGCATCGTCCGCCGTGTCGTCCGTCACGTCGTCCGCACGCCGTCCGTCAGGCCATCCGGAAATCGGCGAAGTCGAAACCGGGGGACACGACGCAGCTCACCAGCACGCCCTCGGCCCCGGCCGGGCGGGCGGCCTGCCAGGTGCCGCCGGGCAGCACGGCCTGGAGGACCTGCCCCTCCTCCACCAGCGGCCCCAGGGTCACGGTGGAAGGTGGCTGGCCCTCGTGACCGCCGAGGATCAATGTCAGCGGGCCGCCCCGGTGCCAGAACCACACCTCGTCGGAGGCGACCACGTGCGGTCGCGACTCCTCGCCCGGCTCCAGCAGGAAGTAGATGCCTGTGGCGGTGGCCCGCGTGCCGGCGTACCCGGGCGGGGTGAGGTCGACGGAGGTCCTCCAGGTCTCGCGGAACCAGCCGCCCTCGGGGTGCGGCAGCAGGTCAAGGGCCTCGGCGAGCGGAGGGCGCGAAGGGGTCGTCATCGCACCGATTCTAGGGGCCCGGTCCCGGAGGGCGTGCTGTGGGACGGCCGTTGAGGACGGGCCCGGATTTGTCGGCGGGGTTGGCTAGGTTCGGTCCGTGATCGAACGGTGGAACCGGGATCAGGTGCTGGCGCTCGCGCCCGACGCCTCGTCCCAGAAAGCGGCCCGGGGAATCTCCTCTCCCGGCAAGTGGTCGGGGTCCGGGGCCACCGCCGACGCGGTGTGGGGCGAGTGCGCGGGCAGCGGCTCCAAGCCCTACCGGACGTGTGTCGACCTGTCCGAGCCCGCCTACCGGTGCAGCTGCCCCAGCAGGAAGTTCCCGTGCAAGCACGCTCTCGGCCTGCTGCTCCTGTGGTCGGCCGACGGTGTCCCCGCCGCCGGGGAGCCCGCCGACTGGGTGGGCGAGTGGCTCGACGGGCGGCGCGGCCGCGCGGCCAGGGCCGCGGAGGCGGGGACGGCCCGCGCCGCCAAGGCCGCCGAGGCCGGTCCCGCGGACGGCCGCCGGGCAGCGCGGCGCGAGCAGCGGGTGACCGCGGGGCTGTCGGATCTGGAGCGCTGGCTCGCCGACCAGATCAGGCAGGGCATCGCCGGGTCACGGCGCCACGACCTGTGGGACGACCTGGCCAAACGCCTGGTCGACGCCCAGGCTCCCGCCGTCGCGGGCTCGCTGTCCCGCCTCGGCGCCGTGCTGGACGGCGACGACTGGCCCGCCCGCCTGCTCGGCGAGTACGCGCTGCTGCACCTGCTCTGCGTGGCCCACCGCCGGCTTTCCTCCCCGGACGGTGACGGGGCCGGTTCCCAGGGGGCGGACCGCGAAACGGCTCCCGCCGAGCTTCTCGAAAGGGTGCGCGACCGGATCGGCTTCCCGGTGACGAAGGAGGAGGTGCTCGCCCGCGGTGCCGTCCGCGACCGGTGGGACGTGCTGGGACGGCGCGACGAGGAGTACGACCGGCTGATCGCGCGCCGGGTCTGGCTTCGCGGGCGCGCGACGGGCCGGGCGGCCCTGGTGCTCTCCTTCGCCCCGGTCGGGCAGGCCCTCGACGCCTCGCTCGTCACCGGCACGACCATCGACGCCGACCTGGCGTTCTATCCCGGTTCGGCCCCGCTGCGCGCGGTGGTCGCCGCCCGTCACGACCCCGCTTCCCGTGACGCCGCCCAGCACGGTGCCGCTCGTCATGACCCCGTTCCGGACGATCCGGCCGGGGACGAACACCTCGGCGATGACGCCGTCCGGGACGAACCCGCCGGTGACGACGCCGCCCACCGGCATGCCGCCCGTCACCGTGCCGCCCCGGCCGGTCCGCCGCCCGGCTCGACCGTCGAGCAGGCCCTCGACGAGGTGGCCGAGGCCCTGGCCGGTGACCCCTGGCTCGACTCCTGGCCGCTCGTGCTGGCGGGGGTGACTCCCGCGGGGAGCGGTTCGCGGCTCCTGGCCGGGCCCTCCGGCGGGCTGCCGCTCCACCCGTCCGCGGGCACCCCGTGGCGGCTGGTCGCCACCTCCGGCGGTCACCCGCTGACCGTCGCCGTCGAATGGACCCCGAGGGGACTGCGTCCCCTCACGACCTGGGACGAGGAAGGCCGGGTGATCGTCCTGTGAGCACCTCCGCCGAATGGGAGGACCTGGTGTCCGCCGCGCTCGTCGGGACCGACCGGCGCCCCCTGCCCGGTCAGGGGGCGAGCGAGGTCGAGCTGCTCGGGCGCGCGGCCGTGCACACGCTGCGGATGCGCGCCGGGCGGAGGCCGGTCGTCCCGGCCGAGTCGCCTGCCGTCGCGGCCTCCGAGGAGCAGCCCGCGGTCTCGCGCGCCGCGGGCGACAGGCTCGCCCGCATCCTCGGCGGTGAGCAGCCGAGGCTGCTCACCGAGTGGCTGGAGACCGCGGCCGCGCGCGGATACCGCCTCTCGCCGCACCTGCTGCCCGAGCTTCTCGACCACGCGGCCAAGGACCGGTCGATCCGCCCGCACCTCGGGGTCCTGGCCGGAAACCGGGGACGCTGGCTGGCGGGACTGAACCCGGCGTGGGGCTTCCTGCTGGAGGAGGTCACCGGGATCGCCGGCACCGGTGCCGACGGGGCCTCCCAGGTCTGGGAGTTCGGCACCTCCGGTGACCGCCGCGTCCACCTGGGAGCGCTGCGGGCGGCCGACCCGGCGAGGGCGAGGGAGCTGCTCGCCGCCACCTGGGAGAAGGAGACGCCCGACGACCGGGCGGCGTTCCTGGAGGTCCTCGTCACCGGGCTCTCACCCGACGACGAGCCGTTCCTGGAGGCCGCCCTCGACGACCGCCGCCGCGAGGTCCGCCATCGGGCCGCCGACCTGCTCACCCGGCTCCCCGAGTCGCGCCTGGCCCTGCGCATGGCCGAGCGGGCCGCCCGGTACGTCACCGTCGTCGACGGCGAGATCCACGTCGACCCGCCGATGGCCTGCGACAGCGCCCTGGAGCGCGACGGTGTCCGGGCCAAGGCCCCCCGGGGGATCGGCCAGCGGAGCTGGTGGCTGCAGCAGACCGTGGCCCGCACCCCGCTCGGCGTCTGGCCCCGGCTGCTCGGACGGCCGCCCCGCGATCTGGTCCGGATGAAGATCGTCGACTGGGGTCGCGAGGTCATGGCCGGCTGGGTCAGGGCCTCCGTCCTCCAGGCCGATCCGGAGTGGGCGCTGGAGCTTTTCGCCTGGGATCCGCTCGCCGACCTGCTGGCCGCGCTGCCCCGTGACAAGCAGGAGATCGTCGCGGCCGACTTCGTCCGGCGACACGGCCTGGACGGCCAGCTGATCATGGTTCTCGGCGGGGCCGCGGCCCCCTGGGGGCCCACCCTGGCCACGGCCGTCCTCCAGAAGATCATCGATGTTTCCGGGACCCAGCCGTGGAACCTCGGGGAGCTGACCAAGCTCGCCGGTGAACGCATCGACCCCGCCCTGCACGGCATGGCCGGGCGGCTCTCGCCGGAGCCGTCCATCCAGGAGGTCGCCGCCCTCCTGCGTTTCCGTGACGACATGTTGAAGGAGCTCACGTAGTGACAACGGTTCTGCGGGCCCATGCCGAAGACCAGTACGCCGAGGAGCTGGCGATCCTGGCCAAGGGCGACGACCGCCCCCGCCCGCCGGGGTGGAAGCTGTCCCCCTGGGCGGTGACCACCTACGTCCTCGGCGACGGGGACCAGATCAGCCCCAAGTACATCGGGCCGCGGCGCATCGTCGAGGTGGCCGTGGCGACGCTCGCCACCGACCGCGCGCTGCTGCTGCTCGGCGTGCCCGGCACCGCCAAGACCTGGCTGTCCGAGCACCTGGCCGCCGCGATCAGCGGTGACTCCACCCTCCTGGTGCAGGGAACGGCCGGCACCGCCGAGGAGGCCGTCCGCTACGGCTGGAACTACGCCAGGCTGCTGGCCGAGGGCCCGTCCATGGAGGCGCTCACGCCGAGCCCGGTGATGCGGGCGATGGCCGAGGGGCGGCTCGCCCGCGTGGAGGAGCTGACCCGCATGCCCTCCGACGTCCAGGACGCGCTGATCACCGTGCTGTCGGAGAAGACGCTGCCGATCCCCGAGCTCAACCGGGAGGTCCAGGCCGCGCGCGGTTTCAATATCATCGCCACCGCCAACGACCGGGATCGCGGCGTCAACGACCTGTCGAGCGCGCTGCGCCGCCGGTTCAACACCGTCGTGCTTCCGGTTCCCGCCACCGCGGAGGAGGAGGTGGACATCGTCTCCCGGCGGGTCGGCCAGCTCGGCCGCTCCCTGGAGCTGCCCGAGACCCTCACCGGCCTGGAGGAGATCCGCCGCGTCGTCACGGTCTTCAGGGAACTGCGCACCGGCGTCACCGAGGACGGCCGCACCAAGGTCAAGTCCCCCAGCGGAACGCTCAGCACCGCCGAGGCCATCTCCGTCCTCACCAACGGCATCGCCCTGGCCGCGCACTTCGGTGACGGGGTGCTCCGCCCCTCCGACGTGGCGGCCGGCATCGTCGGCGCCGTGATCCAGGACCCGGTCTCCGACCGCGTCGTCTGGCGCGAATACCTGGAGACCGTGGTGCGCGAGCGCCAGGACTGGCGCGACTTCTACCGGGCCTGCCGTGACGCGGGCTGAGGCGACGGCCCCCGGGACGGGCGCGCTTCCGGCCTCCGTGCTTCCGGTCCTTGCGCTCCCGGCTCTCGTGTTTCCGATTCCCGCATTCTCGGCGCCTACGTTCTCGGCGCCCGCGTCGCCGGTGCCGCCGGTGACGGTGGTGACGATGGTTCCCCGGCCGGGCGGGGGGCGCGGATGAGCGTCTCCGTGCTGGGCATCCGGCACCACGGCCCGGGGTCGGCGCGGTCCCTGCGCGACGAGCTCGAACGTCTCAAGCCGGACGTCGTGCTCATCGAGGGTCCGCCCGAGGCCGACGAACTGGTCACGCTGGCCCATGACCCCGATCTCCAGCCGCCGGTCGCGTTGCTCGCCCACGTGCCGGGCGAGCCGTCCACGGCCGCGTTCTGGCCGTTCGCGGTGTTCTCCCCCGAGTGGCAGGCGATCCGCCACGCCGTCGAGGCGGGCGTCCCGGTCCGCTTCTGCGACCTGCCGGCCGTGCACAGCCTCGCCTCCCGTCCCGGCGCGAGCGGTCACGCGGAGCCGGGGGAGACCGGTGACGCCGGACCGGCGCAACCCCGGGAGGGGGAGACGCCGGAAGGCGCCGGGGCGCGGGGACCGGGCGGGATGGTCCCCGGCTCCCCGGGGGAGACGGCCGGTGGCGACACGGGCGGTGACACAGACGGTGACACAGACGGTGAGCCGGACGATGCCGCCCCGGCGGCCGTGCGGATCGATCCGATCGGGGCTCTCGCCCGCGCTGCCGGGTACGACGACCCGGAGCGGTGGTGGGAGGACGCGGTCGAGCACCGTGGCGACACCCCGTTCCACATGATCGCCCAGGCCATGGAGGCCGTCCGCGAGGGGCACGTCGCCGACGAGTACGAGGCGCGGCGCGAGGCCTTCATGCGTCGCACGATCCGCAGGGCGGTCAGGGACGGGTTCGAGCGGATCGCCGTGGTCTGCGGGGCCTGGCACGTCCCCGCGCTGGCGGGCACGGCGCGCGAGGGCGCGCCGTGGGGGGCCGGGCTGCCCACCGTGAAGGCCGACGACGCGCTGCTGCGGGGGCTGCCCAAGGTCAGGGCCGAGATGACCTGGGTGCCGTGGACGTACGGGCGGCTGGCCGCCTGGAGCGGGTACGGCGCGGGAGTGACCTCCCCGGGCTGGTACCACCACCTGTTCGCCTCACCCGACCGGCCGGTCGAGCGGTGGCTGACCGGGGCGGCCGGGGTGCTCCGCGAGGAGGACCTGCCGGTCTCCTCCGCGCACGTCATCGAGGCGGTACGGCTCGCGGAGAGCCTGGCCGTGCTCAGGGGACGGCCGCTGGCCGGGCTGGCGGAGGTCACCGAGGCGGTCAGGGCGGTGCTGTGCGAGGGCGACGACCTGCCGGTGGAGCTGATCCAGCGGCGCATGGTCGTGGGGGAGCGGCTCGGCCAGGTGCCCGACGCCACCCCGATGGTCCCTCTCCAGCGCCACCTGCGCGAGGAGCAGCGGCGGGTGAAACTCAAGCCCGAGGCGCTCGATCGGGAGTACGACCTCGACCTGCGCAAGCCCCTCGACCTGGAGCGCAGCAGGCTGCTGCACCGGTTGCGCCTGATCGGCGTCGACTGGGGCACTCCCCGCGAGAGCAGGGGCAAGGGCACCTTCCGCGAGTCGTGGTCGCTCGCCTGGCGGCCCGAGTTCGACATCGACCTGATCGAGGCGGGTGCCTGGGGCACGACCGTCCCCGCGGCGGCCGCCGCCCGCGTCCGCGACCTCGCCGACGGGGGAGGGCCGTCCGGCCCGGCCACCCGGGGCCGGGCGCCCGGCGGGACGTCCGGTCCTGGAGGAGGCGGTCCTGGAGGAAACGGGCCGGGGACGGCCGGTCCTGGAGGGAGCGGGCCGGGCGGGAGCGGAGGGTCCGGCGGCATGTCCGGCGGCGTCACGCTGGCCGGGCTCACCGGCCTGGTGGAGCGCTGCCTGCTCGCCGACCTGCCGGAGGCGCTGCCGCATGTGCTCGACGCCCTGTCGGCGCGGGCCGCGCTCGACGGTGACGTCACGCACCTGATGGCCGCGCTCCCCGCGATGGTCCGCGCCCAGCGCTACGGCGACGTGCGCGGCACCCCCGCCACCGGCCTGGTCACCATCGTCGAGGCCATGCTCACCAGGATCTGCGTCGGCCTCGGCGGGGCCGTCACCGGTCTCGACGACGACGCCGCCCGCGACGTGATCCGCCACATCGACGCCGTCCACGCCGCCGTCGCCCTGCTCGGCACCGGATCCGTCCGCCCGGACGGTTCCCCTGCCCTCGGCGGTACCGGGGAAATCGACGGTTCCGGGGAAGGGGAAAGGGACGTGTCCGAGGGCGCGGGTGGCTCGCGAGTCCCGGGAGGCCCGGCCGGTTCCGGGGAGGAGACACCGCAGGGCCGGTGGCTGGTGGCGCTGCGCGGTGCCTCCGGCCGCGCCGACCTGCACGGGCTCATCGAGGGACGGCTCACCAGGATCCTGCTGGACGCCGCCGACCTCGACACGGACGAGGTGGGACGGCGGATGTCGCGGGCGATGTCGGCGGGACACCCACCGGCCAGGGCGGCCGCCTGGGTCGAGGGGTTCCTGTCGGGGGGCGGGCTGCTGCTCGTACACGACTCCCGGTTGCTCGGGCTGGTCGACGAGTGGCTCACCGGGCTCGCCCCGGAGACCTTCGTCGACGTGCTGCCCCTGCTCCGCAGGACGTTCGGAGCCTTCGCCGCCCCGGAGCGGCGCTCGATCGGCTCGCGCGTCCGTTCCCTGGGGGCGGGCGCCGGCGGCCCGGCGCCGGACGCGGAGGACTTCGACGAGGAGCGCGCGGCGGCGGCCGTGCGGACCGTGCTGACGATTCTGGGACCGGCGACCGCGGGCCCGGCGATTGCGGGAAGGACGGGCAGCGCCGATGGATGAGAGGCTCCGCCGCTGGCGGATGGTCCTGGGCGGAGACGCGGACGGCACCGGGTGCTCGCTCACCGGGACCGACGCCCAGATGGACGGCGCGCTGGCCGCGCTGTACAACGGCGGCGGTGATGGTGGTGCTTCCGCCGAGCGGAGCGGGGGCCTGGGCGCCTCCGCGCCCAGGGTGGCGCGCTGGCTGGGCGACATCCGCTCCTATTTCCCCTCGACCGTCGTCCAGGTCATGCAGAAGGACGCCGTCGACCGGCTGAACCTGACCCGGTTGCTGATGGAGCCGGAGATGCTGGACGCGGTCGAGCCGGACGTCCACATGGTCGGCACGCTCCTGTCGCTCAACCGCGTGATGCCCGAGAAGGCGCGCGAGTCGGCCAGGGCGCTGGTGCGCAAGGTCGTCTCCGAGCTGGAGCGGAAACTCGTGCAGAAGACGAAGGCCGCCGTGACCGGCGCCCTGGACCGCTCGGCCAGGACCCACCGGCCCAAGCGGGCCGCCGACATCGACTGGGACCGCACGATCCGGGCCAACCTGAAGAACTACCTGCCCGAGCGCAACACCGTGATCCCGTCGAGGCTGGTCGGATACGGCAGGCGGCAGCGGGCCGTCCAGCGCGAGGTCGTGCTCTGCATCGACCAGAGCGGGTCGATGGCCGCCTCCGTCGTCTACTCGAGCGTCTTCGGCGCGGTGCTCGCCTCGATGAGCTCGCTGAGGACCTCGCTGGTCGTCTTCGACACGGCGGTCGTCGACCTCACCGACCAGCTCCACGACCCGGTGGAGCTGCTGTTCGGCACCCAGCTCGGCGGCGGCACCGACATCAACCGGGCCATCGCCTACAGCCAGGGTCTCATCACCCGCCCCAGCGACTCGATCTTCATCCTGATCAGCGACCTCTACGAGGGCGGCGTGCGGGAGGAGATGCTCCGCAGGGTCGCCCAGATGACCGCGGCCGGTGTCCAGGTGATCGTGTTGCTCGCGCTCTCCGACGAGGGCGCGCCCTTCTACGACCACGACAACGCCGCGGCGCTCGCGGCCATGGGGGTGCCGGCCTTCGCCTGCACTCCCGACGCCTTCCCCGACCTGATGGCCGCGGCGATCGAGCGCCGCGACATCGGCCAGTGGGCGGAGCGCCGGCTGGAGCGCGCCGCCACCTGATCCCGTCCCGGCGAGGGCGGCAGGGCCACGGGGGCCTGTCCTCGCCGGGACGCCAGGAAGGGCCGGGTCACCTTCGCGGAGGTCGCGGTGCTCGGGGCGCCGTGAACGGGCGGGCCCTCGGGAGCCCGCCCGTTCGCCGGCGGGTGTCAGTGCGCGACCTCCTGCTCGGTCCGCGCCCGCCGGGGGAGGAGGAAGGCGGTCACGAAGGTGACGGCGAGCAGGCCCACCTCGACCCAGATCGTCAGCAGCATCGCGTCCTCAAGGCCGCGGCCCTGCCCGACCAGGCCGAAGAAGAGCGTCCCGATCGCCGCCGTACCCAGGGCGCCGCCGAGCTGCTGGACGGCGGTGAGGGTGCCGGAGGCGGAGCCGGACTCGTGGGGCTCCACCCCGGCCAGCACGATGTCGAAGAACGGCGCCATGATCAGGCTCATCCCCGCGCCGGTGAGCAGCAGGGCGGGGGCGAGCTGCCAGGGGGTGACGGCCATGCCCGCGACGTTCAGGGTGAGGGCGACCCCCGTGACGCCCCCGGCCATCGCGACCGCGCCGATGTGGATCAGCCTGCGCCCCACCTTCCTGGCCAGCCCCGAGGCGTTGACGAAGCCGAAGCCGACCAGGGTGCCGATGGCGTTCGGCAGGCCCGCGAGCCCCGCCTTCAACGGGTCGTAGCCCAGGGCGATCTGGGTGTAGAGGCCGAACACCAGGGAGAAGCCGACCATCCCGGAGAAGAAGACGAGGCCGGTGATCAGGCCGCCGGTGAAGGAGCGCTTGCGGAACAGGCTCATCACCACCAGCGGGTCGCCGCCCGCGCGCTCCTTGCGGGACTGGTGCAGGCAGAAGAGCGCGAAGACCGGGATCGAGGCGGCCATCAGGGCGAAGGTCCACGCGGGCCAGTCGAGGTCGCGGCCCTGGACCAGGGGGAAGATCAGCAGGAAGGAGGCGGCCGAGATGAGCCCGGTGCCGGTCAGGTCCAGGCGCGAGGCGTGCGAGGGTTTCGACGCGGGCAGGTAGCGGAGCGCGCCGAGGAGGGCGATCAGGCCGACCGGCAGGTTGATCAGGAAGATCATGCGCCATCCGGTGCCGAAGAGGTCGACATCGACGAGCCAGCCCGCGAGGACGGGGCCCGCCACCGTGGACAGCGCCATGACCGGGCCGAACGCGCCGAACGCGGCGGCCAGCTCTTTGGGCGGGAAGACCTCCTTGATGATGCCGAGGCCCTGCGGCACCATCACCGCCCCGGCCAGGCCCTGCAGCACCCGCGCGCCGATCAGCATCTCGGGGGAGGTGGCCAGGCCGCACAGCAGCGAGAACAGGGTGAAGCCGAGGGCGCCGGCCACGAACATGCGCCTGCGCCCGTAGAGGTCGCCGAGGCGGCCCCCGGTGACCAGGCCGATGGCCATCGCCAGGGTGTATCCGGCGCTGAGCCATTGGATCATGCTCGACGAGCCGCCCAGCTCCTTCTGGATGGACGGCGCCGCGATGATCGTGATCATGGCGTCCATCAGGTCCATCACCTCCGCGGCCAGAACCACGAAGAGGGCGGGCCGGCGCCATCGGTACGGCTCCGCGCCGGTGGGCGAGGAGCCGGTCTCGACCGTGTGTGCCATGGGGGATCCGATCTGGGGATTCGATGGTCGGAGAACGGTGTTCGTTAGCTACGAACACTGTTTTATAAACGAACGATGTTTGCGTCAAGTACATCGTTCGCAGTAAACGAACGATGTTCGTTGAAAGTACGGTGTTCGCGACCGTGATCCTCCGCGGTATAGGATCGGCGCGTGACCGAGATCCCCGTCCCGCCGTGGCGCAAGACTCGCAAGGTGAGCGCTCCGCGAACCGTCCTGAGCAGGGATCTCATCGTCGCCACCGGGCTGCGCCTCATCGACGCCGAGGGGCTGGACGCGCTGAGCATGCGCCGCGTCGCCCAGGAGCTCGGCACCGGTCCCGCCTCCCTCTACGCCCACGTGGCGAACAAGGAGGAGCTGCTCGACCTGATGTACGACGAGGTCGTGGGCGAGATCCACGTGCCCGAGCCCGAGCCGGAGCGCTGGCTGGAGCAGCTCAGGGAGATGGTCCTCGACGCCTTCCGGGTGTTCAGCGCCCACGCCGACATCGCCAGGGTCGGCCTGGCGGGCATCCCGACCGGGCCCAACGCGCTACGGGTGGCCGAGGGGCAGCTGGCCGTCATGCTCGCGGGCGGCGTGCCGCCCAGGGCCGCCGCCCTGATGATCGACCGCCTCGGTCTGTACGTCTGCTCGGACGCCTACGAGGGCTCGCTCTACGTCACCCGGCAGCGCGGCAGCGGCAAGGACCTGGCGAGCTTCCTGGGTGAATTCTTCGGTCAGATCGCCACGTTCTACCGCAGCCTGCCCGCCGACCGGTTCCCCAACATCGTCGCCCAGGTCGACACTTTGATGGCGGCCAACGGCACCGAGCGGTTCGAGTTCGGGCTCGACCTGCTCCTGCGGGGCCTGGTCTCCCACGTCCGGGACGCCGGTCCTACGACCAAGGGCTGATCCGAAAGCCTGATGCGTGCCACCGCGCGCCGGCCGTACCGTCGACCCCATGACTACCGTGATGACCGAAGAGCCTCCTGCCGGGATATTCGCCCGGAGTCACCGCGCCCTGACGGTCGGGATGGTGGCCCTCATCTCCCTGGCCGCCTTCGAGTACCTCGCGGTGGCCACCGCCATGCCGGTCGTGGCCGACGAGCTGGACGGTCACGCGTTGTACGGGCTGGCGTTCAGCGGGGCGCTCGCGGCCGGGGTGGTCGCGACGGTGCTGGGCGGGTGGTGGGGCGACCGCGGGGGGCCGGTCGCGCCGCTGTGGACCGGGGTGGTGGTCTTCGCCGCCGGGCTGGTCGTCGCCGGGGTGGCGCCGACGATGGACGTGTTCGTCGCGGGCCGGTTCGTCCAGGGCTTCGGCGCGGGCATGTTGCAGGTCTCGATGTACGTGCTGGTCTCGCGGTCCTATCCGGCGGATCTTCACCCCCGGGTATTCTCGATCTTCGCGACCGCCTGGGTGGTGCCCTCCATGGTGGGGCCCGCGATCACCGGTGTCGTGGTGGAGAACGCGGGCTGGCGCTGGGTCTTCATCGGAGTGACGGCGATCCTCCTCCCGGCGGCCCTGCTGCTCTGGCGCGGGCTGGCCTCCGCGCCGATGACGGAACCGGTGACGGAGCCGGTGACGAGGCCGGTGACGGAGCAGGGGCCGGTGTCGGGGGCGATGCCGGAGCGGCCGTCCGGCGCCCGTTCCTCGATCGCGCGCCGGCTGGGCTGGGCGCTGCTCGTCGCGGCCGGAGCGGCGCTCATGCAGTACGGCGCGTCGGCACTCACGCGGTCCGGCGGCGCGGCGCCCGGCACCGGGTTCGTCCTGCTCGCCGCCGGGCTGGCCATGCTGGTCGCGGCGCTGCCCCGGCTGCTCCCCCCGGGAACCCTGCGCGCGGCCCGCGGCCTGCCCGCGGTGATCTCCCTGCGGGGGATCGCGGCGGGCGCGGCCATCGGCGGCGAGGCGTTCCTGCCGCTGATGCTCAACGAGGAGCGCGGCCTGTCGCTGACCATGGCCGGGCTCACCCTGACCGGTGGCGCGCTGAGCTGGTCGTTCGGCTCCTGGGTGGTGGGCCGCAAGCGGTTCGACCGGGTCCTGGTGCTGCGCTCCGGCTCGGTGCTGATCGCCGTGGGCCTCGCGTTGATGGGCCTGGCCGTCTTCGCCGCCGTCCCGGTCGCCACCGCCTTTTTTGGTGAGATCCTGCTGGGGCTCGGCATGGGCATCGTGTACCCGACGCTGTCGGTGCTCATCCTGGAGCTGTCGCCCCCGGGCGAGGAGGGGGAGAACAGCGCGTCGCTCGGCGTCGCCGAGTCGGTCTACACGGTCGTCGCGGTAGCGATAACCGGAGCGCTCCTGGCGGCCCTGGGCGCCGACGTCGCCGTCTACGTGCTCTGCTTCGGGCTGACGGCGCTGATGGCGGCCACCGGAGCCCTGGTCTCCGGCCGCGTCCTTCCCCGGGGCTGACCTCGGGCTGACCTGGCGTGGGCTGGCCTCGGGCTGACCCGGGCTGGCCTGGGCTGGCCTGGGCTGGGCTGGGCTGGCCTCGGGCTGGGCTGGCCCCGGGGCTGAGTCCACCCCGTTCTTCCACCCCTCCGACGCTCAAGCCCTCCGAGCCCCGAGCCCCGGGCTCCAGGTCCCAAGCCCTTCGAGCCGGAATGGCCGGAAGCACCGGGAGCGCCGGGAGCACCGGAAGCCCCGGACCGGATTCCCCCTCCACGCCGGAGGCGTTCCCACGTCACCGTGGCACCATGGGAAGAACGCCGTTCTTCGCGGTGTTGAGGGGGGAGTCCCGCCTCCGGGCGGGATTCGCGTTTCCAGAGCCCGGGTCCTCCGAGCCTGGGAAGTCGTCGGAGCCCGGAGTCGTCCGGGCTCGGAGAGGTCCAGGGGGGTCCATGCCGCGCGTCCGTGAGCTTGAGGTGTTTCGGCTGGTCCTGCCGTACGGCAGGCGGCCGGAGAGCATCCTCGTCCGGCTCACCGACTACGGCGGCATGACCGGGTGGGGAGAGGTCGTCGACGCCGACCCCAAGACCTGGGTCGCGTTGGAGGAGGGGCTCGCCCAGGCGCTGATCGGCGTCGACTGGGAGCATCCCGACGAGCTGGGGGCCGTCCCCGGGGGGTCCGCCGCCGACATGGCCTGCTGGGACCTGTGGACGAAGATGCGCGGGGTGCCGCTGGCCCACGCGCTCGGCGGCACCCGCACCTCCCTCATGGCCACCGTCAGGATCGGCGCCGACCGCAACCTGGAGAGCCTGGTCGCGAGGGTGAACCGGCACGTCTGCGCCGGGTACGCCCACGTCACCCTGGACGTCCACCCCGGCTGGGACATCGAGCCGCTGCGCGCCGTCCGCCGGGCGTATCCCGCGCTGGGCATCGGCGTGGACGCCCGCGGCGCCTACACCGACGTCGACGCCCTCGAGGCGCTGGACGCCTACACGCTCTCCGTCATCGAACGCCCCTTCACCGGTCTCGCGAGTCTCGGCGACCACGCCGACCTGCAGGAGCGCGTCGCCGCCCCGGTGCTGCTCGAGGTCGCCTCGGCCGCCGAACTGGACGAGGCGATCACCGCGAGGGCGGGCCGGGCGCTGCTGCTCCGTCCCGCGGCCTTGGGCTCCCTGCGCGAGGTGCGGCGGGTGCACGACCGCGCGGTACGCGCCGGATGGGAGATCGCCTGCGCCGGGGGCAAGGGCACCGGGCTGGCCCGCGCGGCCACCGTCGCCGCGGCCAGCCTGCCCGGCTGCGGCCTGCCCTGCGACGTGGCCGAGCCGCCGCGCAGCGCGCAGATCGTCGACCCGCCGGTCGGCGCCTCGGGCGGTGTGGTGGCGGTGCCGCTCACCCAGGCGGGCCTCGGTCACCGCATCGACGAGGACCGGGTCCGCCGCCTGTCCAAGGAGTCGTACTCGGTCTAGGTCGTTTCGTTCGGATCACGCTTTGCCGCACGCCGGGTACGTGGTAACGGAAGAGGTCCTGCGGTCCCGGGCCGATATGCCGAGCTAGCTAAAGTGGCCGCCATGAGTGATCATTCCAGACTTCAGGCCATATCGCCGGTGCTGCTCAGCGTGGGTGGTGGCGACTGGCTGCCTGTCACCGCGGGCGAGTCGGGAGCCGCTGTCTTTCGCAACGCGGACGCCACCCGGTATGCCAAGTGCGTGCCTGCTGCGGATGCAGCCGACCTGAAGGCCGAGCGTGACCGGGTCGCATGGCTGAATGATCAGGGTGTACCTGGTCCCCGAGTGCTCGACTGGCACTCCGGTGACGTGGGCGCTTGCCTGATGACCAGTGCCGTTTCCGGCATATCTGCTGATCAGGTGCCCGCTGAGGACCTACGGGTCGCCTGGGAACGCATCGCAGACGCGGTCCGCCGACTGCACGAGGTGCCGGTGCCGCAGTGCCCATTCCGCCGGGACCTGGACACTATGGTCGCCGTGGCGCGCGGCGTCGTGGCCCGTGACGCCGTCAACCCGGAGTTTCTCCCCGTCGAGCAGCGGCACGCGCCCCCTGGGGAGCTACTGGACCGCCTCACCCGGCAGGTGCCACGGCGACGGGAGCAGGAGGCCGCCGACACGGTCGTCTGCCACGGGGACCTGTGCCTGCCTAACATCATCCTCGATCCGCGGACCCTGGACGTGTCAGGATTCATCGACCTGGGCCGCCTCGGACGGGCCGACCGCTACGCGGACTTGGCGCTGCTGCTCGCCAACGCGCGAGAGACATGGAAAGACGAGGAGTGGGGGCGGGCCGCGGACATGGCGTTCGCCGAGAGGTACGGTATCGCCCTGGACCACGAGCGCCTGCGCTTTTACCTCCATCTCGACCCGCTCACCTGGGGCTAATCAATCGCATCGATCACCTGCCGGTGGTCCCTCCACCGGCCGCCTCGCTTCGGCGTCCGGTCCGGAAGCAACGGCTCAATCCGCGCCCACTGCGCGTCAGTCAACGGCACACCCGGACCAACGACCGGCTGATCCAAACGAAACTGCCTAGCCCGCGGCCCGCGCGGGGAGCCGGCCCGGCCGCTCGGTCGCACCCTGGCCTGCCCGCCGCCGGCCGGAGGCGAGCGGAAGGCGAACGGGGAGACGATTGGGAGACAGGGCCCCGCTCAGCCGCAGCCCTCGGTGATGCCCTTGGGAGAGGTCGGATCGGGCTTCGCCGTGGTGCTCGTCCCGGGGCGGGGGGTGCGGGTGGGTCCTCGCTCAGCCGCAGCCTTCGGCGTGGCGGTGGGGGCCGCGGTGGCGGTGAGGGGGCGCCGGGTGACGGCCGAGGCGCGCAGGGCCTTGGCGGTGACCGTGCGGATCTTGCTCCAGTCTGGGTAGCCGGTGTTGATCAGCGGTGGGACGAACTGGACGCTGGTCACCTTCGCGTTCTTGACCTTCAGCGCCAGCGGGACCAGGTGCTCCAGCATCGGGCGCGGGATGTCGGTCCGCAGCAGTTCCTTGGTGGCCAGCGCGACCTGGTTGAAGCGGGACAGCACGGTCGCCGGGTCCGACTGGGAGAGCAGGGCGCCCAGCACGCAGCGCTGGCGTCCCATCCGGGTGTAGTCGTCGCTGTTGGTGCGCGAGCGGGCGAACCACATCGCGTCGGCGCCGCGCAGCTTGCGGGTTCCGGCCTTGACCAGGCCCTCGTCGTACTTGCCGAAGACCACGTCCTGGGGAACGGTCAGCGTCACGCCCCCGATGGCGTCGATCAGCCGGGCGAAGCCCCACATGTTGACGAGGGCGTACCAGTCGATCTTCAGGCCCAGCGTGTAGCCGACCGTGTCGATGAGCGTCTTGGTGCCCTGGCCCTTGCGGCCCCCGAAGATCTCGGGGTGGGAGTCGGCGTACTCCCAGACCGCGAAGAGCAGGTCCTCGCGCGAGCCGTCGGGGTTGGCCGGGAGCCGGAACCCCTCGGGGAAGCGTTTCGCCATGGGGGAGCCGGGCACGAAGCGGACGTTCTCCAGGTTGCGCGGCAGGCTGAGCAGCACGGTGTTGCCGGTCTTGACGTCCACGCTGGCCACGTTGATGCTGTCGGTCCGCACGCCCACCCGGTGGGTGTCGGCGTCGCCGCCGAGCAGCAGGATGTTCACCCGGCTGCGGCCCGCCCACGGGTCGTCCTCGCCGCCCCTGCCTCCGTCGCTCGCGGGGCGTGGCGTGGACGGGGCGTTGAAGACGTCGTCCAGTGCCGACTGCGAGACCGCCGTGTACTGCCCGACCAGGCCGAACGGCAGGAGCACGGCCACCGCGAGCGTTCCCGCCACGCCTCCGGCGATCGCCTGTCCCACGCCGGGCAGCGTGCCTGGGTTCATCACGACGAACGAGTGCACGACCAGCGCGAACCAGGCGGCGCCGAGCGCCAGGGAGACGACCACGGTGACGTTGGTCAGCGTGGAGGAGGCGGCCAGCCGCCCGGCGATCCCGCCGAGGTCGGAGGTGAGCGCCACCCAGAGCAGGGCCAGCAGCAGCGCCGTGTACGTGCACAGGATCGCCAGCCCCGTCCTGCGCCATCCGGCGCGCAGGTGCGCGGCGCCCGGGACGATGGCGGCCAGTGCCGTCCAGCCGATGACCGTGCCGACTCCGGGCGGCTTTGATCTGTCCCGCAACTGCTCCCCGTTTCCTCGCGCTTGACCGCCGCAGGGAGATGGTAGGCGGGCGAAACCAGGTCGCGGGCGACAAGTCGGTGAACAACTCGGGAAGCTAATGCTCCTATATCGCGTCATTTCTACAGCAATAAGAATCGATCATGGTTTTCGCTGGGATCGAATCACGGCGTCGCCACGCTTCACGGTGTCGCCACGCTGAATCCCGGCCGGGATTCGCGGCCGGTCACACCGACTCAAGCTCGCCGTGGGTGTCACGGCCTTCCGGGGAAACGTCTCCAGGATCTTCCTCGCGGGATCTTCCGTCGCCTTCCCCGGGGGTCCGTGTAGTCGGACAATCCGTGCGAACTACCCTGGCCGTCATGCCCGACGTTCTCGGTCCCGACTACGAGCTCACGGTCCTGCCGATGGCCGATGACGACGAGGGGGCGGTGGTGGCCTCGCTGGTGCGGCGGCGTGCCGCCGAGCCCGCCCGCGGAGCCGTGCTCTACCTGCACGGCTTCACCGACTACTTCTTCCAGACCCACCTGGCCGACCACTTTGTCGCCAGGGGATTCGACTTCTACGGGCTCGACCTGCGCAAGTACGGCCGCTCGCTGCTGCCGCACCAGACCCGCGGGTTCGTGCGCAGCCTCACCGAGTACTTCCCGGAGATCGACGAGGCGGTACGGATCATCCGCGAGCGCGACGGACACGATCACGTCGTCCTCAACGCCCACTCCACCGGGGGCCTGATCGCCCCGCTGTGGGCCGACCGGGTCCGCGGCCGGGGGCTGGTCCAGGCGCTGGTGCTCAACAGCCCCTTCCTCGACCTCAACGTCCCCGCCCCCGTGCGGGTCGCCGCGGACCTGCTGCGGGTGCAGCTGTCCAGGCTGCCCACCCGCACCGTCCTGCCCATGGTGACCGCCACCGCGTACGGCACGAGCCTGCACCGCAGCCACCACGGCGAGTGGGACTTCGACCTGGAGTGGAAGCCCATCGGCGGGTTCCCGGTGCACGCGGCCTGGATCGGGGCGATCCGCCGGGCGCAGCGCAGGCTGCACGACGGCCTCCGGGTGGACGTGCCGGTGCTGGTGCTCTGCGCGGAGAAGGGCCTGCGGCTGCGCGCCTTCGTGCCGAAGGCGCAGGAGGCGGACGTCGTGCTCGACCCCCGGCTGATCGCCCGCTGGTCGACCAGCATCGGCTCGCACGTGACGTGCGTTCGCGTGCCGGGCGGCATACACGACCTGGTGCTGTCACCCGAGCCGGTCCGCAAGCGCGTCTTCGCCGAGATGGACCGCTGGCTCGACGGCTGCCCCTGACGGTCACGAGGACCTGACACCGCCTTCGGCCGTCGTGGCCTGCGCCGGGCCTGCATCGGGCCTGCGTCGCGGCCTGCCAGGGGACGCGGGGGGCGAGGGACGCCGCGACCCCACCGGGGAAAGCCCTACCAGGGAAACGAGAACAGGCCGTAGTAGGCCGCGGCCACCAGCAGCAGGCCGGTGCTGCCCAGCACCCCGGCCACCGCGAAGCTCTGCGGGCGGGAGGGCTGCCAGCCCTCCCGCAGGCCCGACACGACGGCCGCCACGCCCGTGACCTCCTGCAACAGCATCAGCAGCGCCAGGATCCTGATGACCAGCCACCCGGCGAGCACCGCGGGCCACGCCCCGGCCTGGTTGACCGAGAACAGCACGAGCAGCGTGATGAACGCCACCACCGAGACGAGCAGCCCGACCCCGGTCCACGCCATCCGGCGGAACCGCCGCCGCATCGGCGGCCAGATCAGGACGCCGGCCTCCGCGGCCGCCGCCCGGCCGCGCAGCCGCGCGGCCATCTCCGCCACCGGTCCGACCACGTAACCGACCACGGCCAGGCAGAGCGTCAGGCCGATCACCGTACCCCCGGCGTACCAGGGAGCGGCCGGGACGTCGCTCGCCTCCAGGCGCTGGACCGGCGTGGCACCGGCGATGTGCACCGACGGCGTGGCCGTGCCCGGCAGGCCCAGCACCCAGTTGGCCAGCGTCCGAAGGTAGTCGGGGACGAGAGGGCCGCCGTGGAAGCGCATGCCGTGGTCGGCGCGGTCGAGGTAGCGGATCGTGTAGGCGCCGTTGCCGCCCTCGGCGAGCGCACCGGTCAGCGCCTTGCTGCTCTCCACGAACGGGATCGAGGGATCGCGCGTGCCGTACAGGGCCAGGACCGGCTGCCGCAGCTCGCGCAGCGCGGGCAGGCCGTCGTAGCGCAGGAAGTCCGCGTCCACGGCGCCGATCGCGCGGATGAGAAGCTCGCGGACCCCGCTGGGCGCGTACAGCCGCTGGAGCTGCTCGCCCAGCGCCCACGTCACCTGCCGCATGGGGGAGACGTTGGGGGCCGACACCAGCACGGTGAACCCGACGGCGCCGCTCTCGTTGGCGGCGAGGGGCACCACCCAGCTCCCCTCGCTCACCCCCCAGAGTCCCACCCTGGCCGGGTCGACGTCCTCGCGCGAGCGCAGCTCCTTCAGGACGCGCAGGGCGTCGCGGGCGAGGAGGCCGAAGTCGCGCTTCATGAAGTCGTAGCCCACGGTCCGCTTGTCGTAGACGAGGGTGACGATCCCGGCCCTGGCCAGCCACTCGGCCTGGGTGGTGAACTCGCCCCTGACCCCGGGGCCCGCCCCCTGCACGAAGACCAGCGCCGGGTGCCGCCCCGGTGCCATCGGCGCGCGGATGGTCGCTCCCAGCAACGTGCCGTCCTCGGCCGTGACGGTGACGTCCTGCGTGGTGATCTGCCTGTCCGCGGCGACGTACCGGAGCTCGGACGGCGGCTGGGGCGGAAGGGCCTGGAAGACCGGGTCGACGTGCAGGGGGGTCGGGTCGAACGGCGGCGGCAGGGTGTAGCCCACCGTCGCGAGAACCACCAGGATCAGGCCGGAGGCGACGCTCAGAACACCGCGGCCCACCTGGACACCCACGCGATCCCCGATGGTCACTCGCCTCCGCGATCGTCGTTGTTCCGGTATCGTTCCATCCGATCTTCAAGCGTACTCATCACCGGAAGCCCCCACCAGAGCGGGGGATTCACGTGACGCGAGTGGCCACATTTGTCGCTGAGTCCTGTTAGCTTCGTGCGACATGCGGGTGTTGCACACATCGGACTGGCACCTGGGCCGCTCGTTCCACCGGGAGAGTCTCCTGGCCGCCCAGGGCGTCTTCGTCGACCACCTGATCGAGACGGTCAGGTCGGAGCGGATCGACGTGGTCGTGGTCTCCGGTGACGTCTACGACCGGGCGCTGCCCTCGGTCGACGCGGTCGACCTGTGCAACCAGGCGCTGCGCCGGCTCGTCGACGCCCGGGTGCGCACCGTGCTGATCAGCGGTAACCACGACTCGGCCCGCCGCCTCGGCTTCGGCGCCGACCTCATCGACGCGGCGGGCGTCCACCTGCGCACCGACCCGGAGCGGGTCGGCGAGCCGGTCGTCGTCGGCGACGTCGCCTTCTACGGCATCCCCTACCTGGAGCCCGAGCTGGTACGCGTCCCCTGGGAGCTGTCCGAGCGCACCCACACCGCCGCGATCGAGCACGCCATGTCCCTGGTCCGCGCCGACCTCGGGCGGCGCGGCCCCCGGTCGGTGGTCCTCGCCCACGCGTTCGTGACCGGGGGGCAGGGCAGCGACAGCGAGCGCGACATCAGCGTGGGAGGCGTCGCGCACGTCCCGGTGCGCGCCTTCGACGGCGTCGACTACGTGGCGCTCGGCCACCTGCACGGCCGCCAGCGGATGAGCGAGACCGCCCGCTACTCCGGCTCCCCGATCGCCTACTCCTTCTCCGAGAGCGGCCAGACGAAGGGCTCCTGGGTGGTCGACATCGGCCCCGGCGGCTACGAGGGCGCCGAGTTCGTCGAGGCCCCGGTGCCCCGGCCGGTCAGCCGCCTCACCGGCCGCATCGACGACCTGCTGGCCGCGCCCGAGCACGCCCGTCACGAGGACCACTGGCTCCAGGTGACGCTCGTCGACCGGATCCGGCCCAAGGGCGCGATGGAGCGGCTCCGGTCCCGCTTCCCGCACACGCTCGCCCTGTCCTTCGAACCCGAGGGCGGGGTCCACGAGACCGTGACCCGCGCCAGGGCGGCCGGGCGCCCCGAGATCGACGTCGCCCTCGACTTCGTCCGCGAGGTGCGCGGCGAGGCCGCCGACCCCGCCGAGACCCGGCTGCTGCGGGAGGCCGTGGAGTTCTCCCGCATGAAGGAGGCGAAGGCGTAGATGCGCCCGCACCGTCTGTGGATCACCGCTTTCGGCTCCTTTCCCGGTGAGGAGCAGGTCGACTTCGACGCCCTCGCCGAGGCGGGGCTGTTCTTGATCCACGGCCCCACCGGCGCGGGCAAGACCACCGTGCTCGACGCGCTCTGCTACGCCCTGTACGGCAGGGTGCCCGGCAGGCGCGACAGCGCCAAGAGCCTGCGCTGCGACCACGCGCCCCCGGGCCGTGGGCCCAGCGTGGCACTGGAGGTCACTGTCAGGGGCCGCAGGCTGAAGATCACCCGGTCGCCGGCCTGGCAGCGCCCCAAGCTCAGGGGCACCGGCACGACCAGGGAGAACGAGAAGGCCCTGCTCCAAGAGCTCGCGCCCTCCGGGGAGTGGGTGGGGCTGACGACCAGGGTCGACGAGGCGGGGGAGTTCGTCGGCACCCTGCTCGGCATGAACGCCGAGCAGTTCCTCCAGGTCGCAATGCTGCCCCAGGGGGACTTCGCCAAGTTCCTGCGCGCCGACGGCGAGGACCGCCGCAGGGTGCTGGAGCGCCTGTTCTCGGTGAAGATCTACGCCACCGCCGAGTCCTGGCTCGCCGAGCAGCGCACCGAGGCGTACCGCGAGCAGCAGGCCCTCCGCAAGGAGGTCGACTTCGCCGTCAAGCGCCTGGAGGAGGCCGCGGGCCCCGCCCTCCTGACCGCGCTGGCCGATCTCCCCGAGCCGCGGGTCTCCACGGAGTTCGTCTCCACGGAGTTCACGGAGCCGGGAGAGTCCGTGAAGCTCGTGGAGCCCGCGCAGTCCGCGCAGTCCGTGCGGTCCGTGGAGTCCGTGGAGGACGACCCGCTGGGGTGGGCCCACGCGCTCGAGAACCTCGCGCGCCTGGAGGTCGCGCGGTTGGACGGGCAGGGAGTCGAGGGCGAGGCCGCCGTACGGCGGGCGCGCGAGAGCCTGGAACGCGGTGCCGCGCTGGCCGACCGGCGACGGCGTCACGCCGAGGCGCTGACCAGGAGCCGGGCGCTGGAAGAGACGGCCGAGGAGCGGGCCGACCTGGAGACCATCCTGGAGGAGGCGGCGGCCGCCGACCGGGTGCTGCCGCTGATCCAGGGCGCCGAGCAGCGCGCCGAGGCCGCGTCCAAGGCCCACCACCTGGCCGCCGACGCCGTCGCCCGCGCCCTCCCCCTCCTCGGTGCCCCCCTCGACCAGTGGGACGCCGTCCGCGACCACACCGGCACCGCCCGCGACGGCGCCGGTACGGCGGGCGCGGCCCACGGCGACGACGCCCGTGACCACGGGGGTACCCGCGCCTACGACAACACCGATCCCACGGACGCCGGTGCCCATGAGGATGTCCGTGACCCCACGGACGCCGGTGCGGACCGCCGCCACGCCGTACTCGGCCACCTGGCCGCGCTGGAGCGCGACCGCCGGAGTGAGATCACCCGCCTGGGCGAGCTGCGCGCGGAGGAGTCACGCCTGGCGGGAATCGTCCGGGAGCGGGAGAGGACCGCTCGCGAGATCGTCGAGCTGGCCGCCGCTCAGGCAGAGGCCGACGCCCGCCTGAAGGCCCTCCCCGGCCTCCGCCGGGAGCTGGACGAACGTCTCACCGCCGCCCGCCTGGACGCGGCCCGCGTCCCCGCCGCCGAGTCGGCGGTGGAGGGTGCCGTCACCCGCCTCCGGGCGGCCGAGCACCGCGACCGCCTCGCCGCCGACCTGTCCGCCGCCCGCGCCGACCTCGCCGCCAGGCTGGCCGCCTTCCCTCCGGAGGTGCGCGAGGCCCTCGGCCCCGACGAGGTGCATGAGGCTCTCGGCCCTGACGAGGTGCGCGAGACCTTCGACCCCGGGGAGATCCGCGAGGTCCTCGCCGCCCAGGAGAGGGAGCGCGGGCGGGAGCTGGCCGGGCTGGAGGGGCTGCGGGTCGAGGAGGCCCGGCTGGCCGAGCTCGACGGGCTGATCGCCGCGCTCGACGCCGAGCTCCCGGAGGTGGTCCGGCAGGAGGCCGAGGTCCGCGAGACCCTGGAGGGGCTGCCCGCCGCGTCGGCGGAGGCGTCCGCCCGGCTCGGTGAGGCCAGGGCCGCCGCGGCGGGGGTCCCGGCGGCGCGGGCGAGCGCCGACACCGCCGCCGCGGTGCTCGCCGCGGCACGGCGCCGCGAGACACTCCGCGTCGAGCTGGAGTCCGCGCGCGCCGCGCAGACCGAGGCCACCGACCTCGCCCAGACGCTCCGCGACCGGCACCTGGACATCCGGCAGTCCAGGATCGACGGCATGGCCGCGGAACTCGCCGCCAAGCTCACCCCCGGCCACCCCTGCGCGGTCTGCGGCTCACCGGACCACCCCGCCCCCGCCGCCCCGGCCGACCAGGCGCCCACCGCCGACGACGAGCGCACCGCCCAGGGCGCCTACGAGGCGGCCATGGAACGGCGCCAGGCCGCGGGAAACACCGTCACGACGCTGGTCTCCCGCCTCGACGAGGCACTCGCCGTCGCGGGAGAGACGACCGGCGAGGAGGCGGGGGAGATCCTCGCCGAGGCGGGCCGGAAGCTGGAGGCGCTGACCTCCGCCGCGAGCGCCGAGGAGGCCCTCGCCGCCGAGGTGGAGCGGATCGCCGCCGAGCTGGACGGCGCGAGGACCCGGGCGGCGGAGATCGCCCGGCGGCTCGCCGAGGGCCGCGCCCGCCGTACGGGCTGGCAGGCCGAGCGCGAGCGCCTCACCGCCCGCCTGGACGGCGCCCGGGGCACCGACCTCTCGGTGCGGGCCCGCCGTGACCGCCTGGCACGGGAGGCCGCGCTCCTGTCCGCCGCGCTCACCGCCGCGACCCGCGCCATCGAGGCCGCCGCGGCCCACCGCGAGGCGCGCGACCGGACCGATCTGGCCGTACGGGACGCCGCGGGCGAGCTCACCGAGGCGGAGCGGGCGCTGGCCGCGCTCCGCGAGTCGGCGGGGGCCGAGCCGGTGCTGGCGGCCGAGGCCGGGCGGATCGCCGCCGAGTCCGAGCGGCTCGGGGAGCGCTCGCGCGAGCTCGCCGTCGGACTGGCCTCCCGCCGTACGAACGTCGAAAGGCTCGGTGCCGACGCCGAGCGGCTGGCCGCGCGCCTCGACGAGGCGCGCGGCCAGGACCCGACACTGGCCGCCAGGCTGGACCGGCTGGCCGACGAGGCGGAGCTGCTGCGGGAGGCCGTCGAGGCGGTCAGGGACGAGCGGGTCACCGCCGCCGAGCTCGCGACGGCCCGCGACCGGGCGCTGGGCGCCGTCGTCGAGGCGGGCTTCCTCGGGCTCGACGACGCCCGCGCCGCCGTCCGCTCTCCCGCAGAACGGGAGGAGAAGGCCGCCCGGCTCCGCGAGCTCGCCCAGGAGGGCGCCGCGGTCGCCGCGATGCTCGCCGATCCCGAGCTGGTCGCCGCCGCGGCCGAGCCGGAACCCGACCTCGCGGGGTTGCGCGAGGCGCGGGACGCGGCCGACGCCGCCCACGCCCGCCTGCTGTCCGAGCGGGACCGGGGCGAGGCCCGCCTGGCCCGGCTGGCCGCGCTCCGCACCGAGCTGGCCGCCTGCCTGCGCCGCTGGGAGCCCGCCGACGAGCGGCACCGGCTGACCGAACGGCTCGCCACCCTGACCGGCGGCAACTCCACCGACAACCGGTGGAAGATGCGGTTGTCGTCCTACGTGCTCGGCGAGCGCCTCAGCCAGGTGGTCGAGTCGGCCAACGAGCGGCTCGACCACATGTCGGGCGGGCGCTATCTCCTTGAGCACAACCGCGACCGCTCCGCCGGAGACCGGAGCAGGTCCGGCGGCGGGCTCGGCCTGCACATCCTGGACAGCTGGACCGGCGTGGGCCGTGACCCGGCGACCCTCTCCGGCGGCGAGAGCTTCATCACCTCGCTCGCCCTCGCCCTCGGCCTGGCCGACGTGGTCACCGCCGAGGCCGGGGGAGCGGACCTCGGCACGCTCTTCGTCGACGAGGGCTTCGGCACCCTGGACGAGGACACCCTCGACGGGGTGCTCGACATCCTCGACGGCCTGCGCGACGGAGGCCGGGCGGTCGGCATCGTCAGCCACGTCGCCGAGCTGCGCACCCGGGTGCCCGCGCAGTTGCACATCCGCAAGGAGCGCCGGGGTTCGACCGTCCGCCAGTGACCCGTTCGCCGGTGACCCGTTCGCCAATGACCCGACCGTCGGTGACTCGATGCGCCGGTGCCCCGTCCGCCGTCGCCCGCGGGAGGATCCGGTTACCGGTTACCGGTGAGCGCACCGGCGCCGGAGAGGTGGGGGCGGGCGCCGGTCGCCGACAGCGCGGCGGCGGCGGGGGAGCGGATCGAGACGGTGCTGCCGCGTCGGGAATCGGCGGCGATCACGACGATGATCCTCGCAGGTCAGCGACACGCCGTTGGTTTCACGGCCATTACCGCGAGGACCCTCTATTCTCGGCTACAGCGAGATCGTCATTCGGGCGGCGCGTGGCCGCGAGACGGTCTTCGGACGGGGCACGGTCCGCGACGGGCAGAGGTGCCGCCGCGCTTGACCGGCGAGGGCGGCCGGTACGCAACCGGTCGCGCCCCTGTGCCATCGTCGCGCCCCTGTGCCGTCTCGGCCTCGACCTGGATCACCGATCCGGTGACGACCGTCAACGGCACGCCCGCCCGGTCGTGGCGGCGGAGCAGGGCATGGCCGATCCGCGCCGATCCGCGGCGGCACGGTTCACCGGACGACTTTCACGAGTCGGCGCCCTGAGCCGCCGTGGCCTTGGAGGTAGAGGAGAGGGACGTATGAGGAGCCTCATCTGGGCCGGACCCGCCGTGAGTGTGCTCCTGTCCTGTCTTCTTGTCGTTCTCCTGATCGTGCTCCCGGCCGGGCGGTCCGGCGCGAGTGCAGCGGATCCGCCGGTGGCTCTCGGCGCGGCCGGGAGTTTCGCCGTCCTGGCCGGCGACTCCGTGGTCAACACCGGCGCCAGCGTCATCACCGGCGACCTCGGGGTGACCCCGGGCGTGACGGTGTCCGGTTTCCCGCCCGGGAGCGTGGCCGGGACGATCCATGTGAACGACGCCGCCGCCGTTCAGGCCCAAAGTGACTTCACCCTCGCCTACAACGACGTCGCCTCCCGCACTCCCACCGCCACCGTGCCCACCGACCTCGGCGCCACCACGCTGACGCCAGGGGTCTACACCTCGCTCTCGGGCACCTTCAGCAACACCGGCGCCCTCACCCTGGACGCCCAGGGAGACCCGGACGCGATCTTCATCTTCCAGGCCACCTCCACTCTGCTGACCGCGGGCGCCAGCACGGTGACCCTCATCGGCGGCGCCCAAGCTCGCAACGTCTTCTGGCAGGTCGGCACCTCGGCCACGCTGGGAGCCGCCTCCACCCTTTCCGGCACCATCCTCGCGCTGGCCTCGATCACCGCCGGCGCCGGCATGGTCGTCGACGGGCGCTTCCTGGCCCGTGACGGCACCGTCACCCTGGACAGCGACACCATCACCCGCCCCGCCGGCACGCTGTCCATCAGCACGCCCCAGAACGCGAACCTGGGTTCCGCGAAACCGGGCTCCGAGGTTTCGGCCCGGCTCGGCGCGGTCACCGTGACCGACACCCGCTACGCCACCGACGCCGCCTGGATCGCGACCGTCAGCTCGACGACCTTCACCACCGGTGACGCCACCGCCTCCGAGACCATCGCCAGAAGCCTCATCGACTACGCACCCGGCGCGGCCACGGCCACGACCGGGGTCGCGGAGTTCACCCCCGGCACCCCCGGCGGCCTCGGCTCCGCGCGCACCGCTTTCTCCGCCTCCGAGGGCACGGGCGAGAACTCCGCCACCTGGAACCCGACGGTCACCGTGACCCTGCCCGTCGGCGTCCGTGTCGGCACCTACACCGCCACCATCACCCACTCGGTCACCTGAGCCGCGGCCACATCGCCGGGTCCGGGCCGGGCGGGCCGGACCGGAACACCGAACGCGCTCAGCGCACGCGGGCCCGGCGAGCCGCCCGGCCGCCGCTTCCCGCTTCCCGGATGTGAACCCGGCTTCCCGTTCCCGGAGGTGAACCCGGCGGTCAGGGGGTGCGGCGCAGAGGCGGGCGGCGGGCCCAGGTGGCCCACCGCCAGAGCCATTCCAGCGGGCCCTGGCGGTAGCGGCGCAGCCAGAGCGTGGACACCAGCCACTGGGGGAGGAGAACGGCCCCGGCGATCAGGAGCACCGTCGCCGACGACCAGCCGTCCGGCGAGCCGCCGATGAGGCGGGCCGCCACCAGGACGAGGATCGTGGCGGACAGGTAGTTGGTCAGCGCCATCCGGCCCAGCGGCGCGAAAATCCTCCGCAGCACCGGACGGAGCGGCGTTCTGAGCAGGAGCAACAGGACGCACACGTAGACGCCCGCCATCAGCGACCCGGCGAGGCCGAACCAGGTGTTGAAGTACGCGTCGCCGGCCGGCGTCTCGAGCTGCAGCCACACGGCGGGCACCGCCCCCGCGGTGAAGAGCAGGGCCAGCGCGGCCGGAACGCGGGCGGAGCGCTCCATCCGGTCGATCACCCCGTACCGGGTGAGTGCCGACCCCAGCAGGAACAGTCCGGGCACCAGCGGCACACCGTTGCTGTCGAGGATCAGCGGCGTCGCGATGAGGACGGCGGCGAGCCCCGCGACGACCTGGCGCGGCAGCCAGGTCGAGGGCAGCAGCACCAGCAGGCCGACGACGGCGTAGATGGTGAGGATGTCGCCTCGCCACAGCAGGAACATGTGGGCCAGGCCCACGGCGAGCAGGACCAGGAGCCGGCGCACCAGGAGCACCCGCGGGCGCGGGGCGTGGCGTCCCGCGGAGTCCAGCAGCAGCGAGAAACCGACGCCGAACAGCAGGGAGAAGATCGGGAAGAAGCGCTGGTCGACGAAGAGCCCCAACCCCAGCCAGGCGTCGTCCTGACCCGGGGCCACCACCACGGACCGCGTGACCTCGGTGGCGTGGATCATGTGGGCGATCGGCTTGACGTTGGCCAGCAGGATTCCGCACAGGGCGAACCCGCGCAGCACGTCGAGCGCGGCGACACGCGGCCGGCCGGAGAAGGTCGTCGTGGGGTGTCCCGGCCCGGTGGCCTCCGGCGCCGGGGGGAGCGTTTCATGTGGCATGGGACCTCATCCTGTGGACTCCGGCCCGCTCCCACATCGGCGGAAAGCAGGGAGGGAACAGTACTTTCGGCCGGTACAGGCCGGTGGGACGCCTCCCCTAGCCTGGAGGCCGTGGGTGTTCCCGATCGGTTCGAGGTGGCGGCCGGCGCCGGGCTCGGCGCCGTGTTCGCGGTGGCCGTGGCCTTCCAGGCGTACCAGGTCGCCGGCAGCTGGGGCGCCGGGTACTGGCCGTTCGGCGCGGCGGTCGCCGCCTGGGTGTGCGCGCTCGCCCTGGTGCGCCGCCGCGACCCGCTGTGGACCGCCGTCGCCGGCCTCACCGTGGCCGCGCTCGCCGTCCTCGTCACCCGCCTCGTCCACCTGCCCGCCGAACCCAGCCCCGCCGCGTCCCTGGGGGCGGCGGTGCTCGTCGGCTCCGCGGTCAGGACGCTGCCCGCCCGCACGGCCTGCGCGGTGGCCGCCGCGGGACTGGCCGTGGTGGCGGGCGGCCTTCTCGTCAACCCCGGTTCGGCCGTGCCGGTGGTGAGCGGCCTGCTCTGGCTCGCCGCCCTGACGGCAGGGGGCGGCCTCCGGCTGCTCGCGGCCCGCCGCCGTACCGTCGCCGAGCGGGTACGACGTGCCGAGCGCCTTGAGCTGGCCAGGGAGCTGCACGACGTCGTCGCCCACCACATCACCAGCATCGTGCTCCAGGCCCAGGCCGCCCAGCTCGTCACCGCCAAGCACCCGGAGAGGACGGCCGGATCCCTCGCCGGCATCGAGACCGCGGGCTCGGAGGCCCTGGCCGCCACCCGCCGCGTGGTCGGCCTCCTGCGTGACGCCGCTCCCGCCGCCGAAGGCCACGAACGGCTCGGCGAGCTGATCGAGGGCTTCGAGAGCCACGGCCGCCGGGCGCACCTGCGGCTGGACGCCGAGCCGTCCGGCTGGCCGCCCCAGGTGAGCAGCACCGTGTACCGGATCGTGCGGGAGGCGCTGACCAACGTCTCCCGGCACGCCCCGCACGCCCGCGAGGTCACCATCGGCATCACCCAGCACGAGAGGGCCGTCACGGTCGAGGTCGAGGACGACGCCCCGCGACTGCCCGCCCGCCGCTACCGCCGCGCCGGGTACGGCCTCATCGGAATGCGCGAACGCCTCGAAGCCCTCGGAGGCACCCTGACCACCGGCCCTCGCCCCGGCTCCGGCTGGTCCGTCCGCGCCACCATCCCCACCGGAGAACACCGATGAGACCGCCCGCACCCGTCACGGAGCTTCGACACCGGATGGCGCGGCCCCTGCCCGTCGGGGAGTGCCGATGACCATCCGGGTGCTTCTGGCCGACGACCAGGAGATGGTCCGGGCCAGCCTGCGGATCATTCTCGAAGACCAGCCCGACATCACCGTGGTCGCCGAGGCGGGCGACGGCGTCGAAGCGATCGAGCAGGCCCGCAGGACGCTTCCGGACGTGTGCCTGGTGGACGTCCAGATGCCCCGCCTCGACGGGATCGAGGTCGCCCGCGCACTGGCCGGAGCCCCGCCCAGAGTGGTCATGGTCACCACGTTCGACCTGGACGAGTACGTCTACGGCGCGCTGCGCTGCGGCGCGGCCGGATTCGTGCTGAAGGACGCGGGTCCCCGCCTGCTGGTCGAGGCCGTGCGGGCCGCGTACACGGGAGACGCGCTCATCTCACCGTCCATCACGCTGCGACTGCTGCGCCACCTCACCGACCGCGGGACCCGGACCGGGGCCCGCGTGCCGGCACAGCCCCTGACCGCGCGGGAGACCGAGATCGTCCAGGCGATCGGCAGAGGACGCACCAACCAGGAGATCGCCGACGAGCTGTTCCTCTCGCTGAGCACGGTCAAGGGGTATGTATCGGGCATCACGGCCAAGCTCGGCGTACGCAACCGGGTCGAGATCGTGGCGTGGGCCTGGGAGGGCCGAGGCCGGGGCGGGCCGCCCCCGGAGGATGATCCGGTAACCGGTAGGCATCGGATGTAGTGATATCAGTGACATATGGGCTCAATCATCGGGTAGGCATGCCCAATGTCTTCTTTGCGCTACGAAGGATGGCTGCTGGCCGGGCGCTACCGTCTCCTGGCCGGGCTGGGCAGAGGCGGCACGGCGACGGTGTGGCGCGCCCATGACGACCTCCTCGACCGTGAGGTCGCGGTCAAGGAGGTCGAGCTCCCCGATCACCTGACCGGGCCAGAGCGCGAGGTCCTGCTGGAACGCACCATGCGGGAGGCGCGCCTCGCCGCGCGGCTGCACCACCCCAACATCGCCGCGGTGTACGACGTGGTGCGGGCCGACGACTCCCTGTGGATCGTGATGCAGCTCGTGCGCTCGCGCAACCTCGCCGAGGTGGTCGCCGAGGAGGGGCCCATGCGCGCGCCCACCCTCGCGCGGGTCGGGCTGGACGTGCTGTCGGCGCTGGAGGCCGCTCACGCGGCCGGAGTCATGCACCGCGACGTCAAACCCGCGAACATCCTGCTCACCGAGGACGGGCAGGCCATCCTGACCGACTTCGGGCTGGCCGCCGCCGTCGACGAGGACGTGTCTCTCACCAGGACGGGGATGGTCGTGGGCACGCCCGCCTACATCGCCCCCGAGCGCGCCGGCGGCGTCGCGTCGAGTCCGGAAAGCGACCTGTGGTCCTTAGGGGCCACCCTGTATGCCGCCGCCGAAGGCCGCTCCGCGTTCGGACGCAGCACCGCACTGGCCACCCTCGCCGCCGTGCTGACGGCCGACCCCGAACCGTTCCGGCACGCCGGGCCCCTGGCGCCCGTCATCACCGGCCTGCTCGACAAGGACCCCGCCCGGCGCACCGACGCCGTCCGTGCCCGGAAACAGCTGGAGGACGTGGCCACGCTGTGGGAGCGGGACGCGGACGTCACCGCGGCGCCCTTCCTCGCCGCCGGCGTCGTGGCGTCGGCCGCGGACCGGCGGTCCACCGGGCCCATCGAGGCCGACCGCCGCTCCACCGGTCACCACTTCCACGGAGACGCCGGCCGTGGTTCCACCGGGTACCACCTTCGTGAGGAGGCCGGGCCCACCTCGGCACACCGGCGGGTCATCGGGCGCCGGCGCCTGTCGGCGGGTGTCGCGGTTCTGGCCGTCGGCGTTCTCGCCGGCGCGGCCCTCACCGCCGGATGGCGCGGTGACGAGTCCGGCCGGCCGGAGCCGGTCGCTCCTTCCGGGGCCGCTCCCGTCACGGCGCCACAGGCCACCCGTACCCCCGAGACGCGGCAGGTGATCGACGACGAGCACCCCACCGCCGCACCTCGCCGCAGCGGACGGACCGACGTCGCCCCCAGGGCGGCGACCACTGGCTCCCCCGGGACCGGCACGTCCGTGACCCCCGCGAAGAAGCCCAATCCCAACTCCGACAAGCACAAGAAATACAAGCCGGCGCAGAACGGCAAGGGGAAGGGCAAGAAGAACTAGCCGCAGACGCGCCCATCGCGGCCATGGTCCGCGCAGGGGCCGGGCCCCGCGTCGGCGAGGGCCCGGCCCCTGCGGGTCGGAACGGTCAGCCGAACTCGCCGTTCTTGACGCCGTCGATGAAGGCGGTCCACTCGGTGGCGGTGAAGACCAGCGCGGGGCCGGTGGTGTCCTTGCTGTCGCGGACGGCCCGGCGCCCGCCGGACAGTCCGGCGACCTCGACGCACTCGCCGCCGTTGCTCCCCGAGCGGGTGGACTTGACCCACGTCGCCTCTGCCAGTTCCCGGTTCAGGTCCATTTCTTGGTCGTCTCCTTGATCAGCTTCAGGGACTCGCGCTGGGGCAGCGCCTCGACGCGGATCGCCTCGTACCGCAATGCTAAAGCGGCGACCTCGTCGGGGCGATCGGTTACCTGGCCCGCACCGGCCGACTCGATGTAGGCCGCGTTGACCACACCCCTGCGCGCGTGCGCGAGGACGAAACCCCCGTTGATGCCGGATGTCGTGCGGGCGTCGAGGGGAAGGATCTGGATCGCGATGTCGGGGCGCTCGCCCATCTCGGCGAGGTGGCGGAGCTGCGCCGCCATCACGTCGTCCGCGCCGACGGGGCGGAGCAGGACGCCCTCGTCGATGACCGCCCAGAGCATGGGGCGGTTCGCCCGGTCGAGGATGGCCTGGCGCTCCATCCGGGCCGTCACGTACTCCTCCAACTGCTCGGGGGTGATGCGGGGCTCGCCGCGCAGGATCGCCTCGGCGTAGTCGCGGGTCTGGAGCAGGCCCGTGACGACGAGAGGATGCCAGGCCCGCAGGGTCTCGGCCTCCCGCTCGATCTCGATCCAGGGCCTGAACCAGTCGGGCAGCCGGCTGCCCACGTGGCTGACGAGATCCCACAGGTTCGTCAGGGCGCCGTCGAGCTTCAGGACCTTGTCGATCTTCTCGGTCATCTCCCGGGGAGCCTTCCGGTGGGCGAGCTCCACCATGCTCACCAGGCTGACCGACCACCCGATGCGATCGGCCAGCTCCTTTTGACTGAGACCTGCCTCTTTGCGACGCCTACGGAATTCTGCGGCGAAATATTCCTTTGGGGAGACCGTGGAGCCGATGCCCGGGGGGATGGTCATTTCTGTCCTCTCGTGAACACACACCCGTTCCTGTGAATACACGCCCGGCTTCACATAACCGTGTAGTGACCGTGCGTTCGGAGCCACTACCGACAGTAATGGTTGTTTGGGATTCTTGGAATACCCGGCGGGCGGTCGCCGGGGGTCCGGTCAATGAGGCGAGAAAGCCCGGAGGGCGAAAGGGCGTTAACCATGCAAACGGCCAGAAAGTTAGGGGAGATCTTCCTGCGGAGAGAGCCGGAATCGGTCTCACGCGCCCGCGCGACGGTGCGCGAGCTCCTCGGTCCCGATCATCCCGCCTACGAGCGGGTGCGGCTGGCCGTCTCCGAGCTCACCACGAACGCCGTCGGGCACTCCACCCCCGGTCCGGTGGGCGACCTGGTGATGGTCGTCCTGAAGGTGGTCGACGACTTCGTATACGTGGAGGTGACCGACCCCGGTTCCGCGTCCGGCAAGCCGTGCCTGAAGGATCCCTCCCCGGACGCGGAGGACGGGCGAGGGCTGTTCATCGTCGACGAACTCTCAGCGGGAAACTGGGGCGTCCGCGACTTCGGGGCGGGTGGCCGTACGGTGTGGTGCGCCATTCCGGCCGAACTCACGGCTCCCGTGGAAGAGGCCGTCGTCCTCGCCGTACGGCCGGAATAGCGGACGCTGCGGTCTGCGATACATGGCAATCAGCAGGAAAGCAGAATCCCACACTCCACAAACACGCTGTGTATGTCTTGCGTGTTTTCTCTACTCGTCCGTGTAAAGGCAGAACGGGTGTCCGGCGGGGTCGAGGAGGACCCGGACGTCGTCCTGCGGCTGGTGGGCGGCGAGTGTCGCGCCCGTCTCGATCGCGTGGGTGACCGCACCGTAAAGGTCACCGACCTCCAGGTCGAGGTGCAGCATCATCTGCTGCGAGCCGTCGGCGTTCGGCCAGACCGGTCGTACGTAGTCCTTGGATGTCTGGAAACCCAGGTACGTGCCCCCGCTGGCCGGTGCGACCGTGGCCCAGCCGGGCTCGTCCTTGGTGATCTTCCAATCGAGAAGGCGCGCGTAGAACCGCGCGAGTTCCTGTGCGTCGGGTGCGTCGAGTACCACACCCCAGTGGTGAGAGTCCGTTCGTCCGCGCATGGCTGCGTCCTGCCCCGAAAGCCGCTCGGATCACGCGGGCCACGGGCAGGGAGAGAAAGCGCGCCCTTCGCGGGGTGCGCGGACACGACGGCCTGCGCTCTCCTGGACACTGCAGGTATGCACGAGGAGAACTCCCGGTCAGCGGATCGCGCCGCCCAGATGGGACCTGGCCGTGAGGATCACTCCCGGTCAGGGGATCGCGCCCTCCGGACGGAATCCGGTTGTGAGGATTACGCCTTTCCCGTCCCGGCGCCGTCCAGCGAACGGCCGGTGGCCGACGACCACGGGACGGTGTCGCTGCGGCTGCCGTTCCGGGCTCCGCTGTGCCCCGGCAACCTGTTCGGGCATCTCGCCGCGACCGCCGTGCCCGGGGTGGAGGAGTGGCGCGACGGCGCGTACCGCCGCACGCTGCGCCTGCCGCACGGTCACGGCATCGTCACCCTGTGGCCGATGCCCGACCACGTCGGCTGCCGTCTGACCCTCAGCGACCGCCGTGACCTCTCCACCGCGATCAGCCGGTGCCGGCACATGCTCGACCTCGACGCCGACCCCGTCGCCGTCGGAGACGTCCTTCGCGCCGACCCGGCGCTCGCATCGTTCGTGGACGAGCACCCCGGCCGCAGGGTGCCCCGCACCGTCGACGCGTTCGAGCTGGCGGTACGCGCGGTGCTCGGGCAGCAGGTGTCCACCGCGGCCGCCCGCACCCATGCCGCCCGGCTGGTCACCGCGCACGGCGAGCCGATCACGGACCCCGAAGGAGGCCTCACCCATCTCTTCCCCGCCCCCGGGGCGCTGGCCTCGCTGGATCCGGGCAAGCTCGCCCTTCCCCGGACGCGCCGCGCCACGCTCACCGGCCTGATCGCCGCCCTGGCGGCCGACGAGATCGATCTCGGCGCCGGAGGCGACCGGCGTCGAGCCCGGGCGCAGCTCTCGGCGCTTCCCGGACTCGGGCCCTGGACCGTCGAGACCATCGCGATGCGCGCCCTCGGCGACCCCGACGCCTTCATCCCCGCCGACCTCGGGATCCGCGTCGCCGCCCGCAGGCTCGGCCTCCCCGTCACCCCCGCGGCGCTCACCCGCCGTGCCGCCGCCTGGCGCCCCTGGCGCGCCTACGCCGTCCAGTATCTCTGGGCCACCGGCGACCACCCGGTCAACCGGCTGCCCGCGGCGTGAAGCCGGCTGGGCTTCAGGCCGTGCGCTCGGCGACGAACACGAACTCGCGCCCCGGGCGATCAGGAGCCTCGCGCACGTCCAGTACGCGATATCCGCTGGCGACCAGGCTCGCCTCCACCTCGTCGTGGCCGCGGAACCGGAGGGTCGAGTCGGAGGTGACCACCGCGCCGTCCGACAGGAACCTGTACGTGTAGCGGAAGGAGACGTACGGAAGGCTCACGTCGGTGACCTCGAAACACCGCTCCACCGGTCCGCTTCCCGGGACGTCGCGGATGACCTGAGCATCGTCGGCGGCCCATTCCTCCCAGGCCCGGCGTTCGGGACGCCTGGTCTCGAACACGAGGTGGCCACGTGGGCGAAGCGCGGCGTGGATGCCTCGGAGGGTCCGTGTCCAGTCGTCGTCGGTGAGGAAGACCTGTGCCACGTTTCCCGTCATCACCGCGAGATCGGCGCCGAGCGCCGGAACCGCCGTGACATCGCCGTGCACCCAGGTGATCCTCGCGGCGTGATCCTTCGACCTCGCCACCTCAAGTGACGCCTCGGCCGGATCGACACCCACGACGGTACGGCCGCTCTCGGCGAGCAGGACGGCCAGGCATCCCGTCCCGCAACCGACGTCGAGCACACGGTTTGCGCCCAGCTCGCCGACGATGTCGAGGTAGGCGGTCAGATCGTCGCGGTCCCCGTCGAAGACGTCGTAGACGGGTGCGAGACGAGGGTGAGCGAAGATCGCATCAGGCACCCGGCGACCATATCCGCGTTCAGGCGCTCCGGCGACGGATTATCGGCCGCCAGTGGTCGAGGGGCCGCGCCGGGCCTCCGGGTCACCGGGCGTCGAAGGCCGTCCTGGACTCCAGGATGCCGGCGGCGTTGTTCTCCGCCCAGCCGGCCAGGCCGCGGACGACCCCGAGCAGGCCGATCCCGCGGGGAGTCAGCGCGTAGTCGACGCGCGGCGGGGTGGTGTCGTGGACGGTCCGTGTCACCAGGCCGTCTCGCTCCAGCCCTCGCAGCGTCGCGCTGAGCATGCGCTGGGTGATGGGCTCGCTCATCCGGCGCAGTTCGTTGAACCGCCGGGTGCCGTCGCCCAGCTGGCAGATGACGACCACCGACCACTTGTCGCCGATCCGGTCGAGCACGTCGCGGACCAGGGCGCGGTTCTGCTCGCACACGGGGGTGATGTCGTCCGTCTCGGTGGTCGGATGCGCCATGCCCGCCAGTATACGAGAGATACCTGGTTCTGTCCTGGACGGTTCTCCCGGGGATACCTGGGCATGTTGAAGTGCTCTCTTGCCGCCTTCTCCGCTCCGATGCAATGGTACGAACAACGGACCTGGTATATAAAGAGAACTGTCCTGGAGCTGCGGTTATGCAAGTGATTGGGTTTTACGAGTTCGGGGGACCCGACGTGCTGCGGGTCATCGACCTTCCGGAACCGCACGCCGGGCCCGGTGAGGTCCGGGTGCGGGTGCACGCGGCCGCGGTGAATCCGGCGGACACGCTGATGCGCGCCGGCGTGTTCGCGCAGGCATTCGCCGGGGTGCCGGCCCCGTACGTCACCGGAATGGATATCGCCGGCGTGATCGACGAGATCGGCCCGGGGACGGAGACCGAGCTGTCCCCGGGGGAGCCGGTGATGGCGATGGTGATGCCGATCGGCCCGGCCGCGGGAGGCTACGCCGAGTACGTGGTGCTGCCGGCCGGCTGGGTCGTCCGCGCACCGGCGGGCATCGATCACGCGGCGGCGGCGACGCTGCCGATGAACGGGCTCACCGCGCGGCTGGCGCTCGACCAGCTGGCGCTCGCGCCGGGCTCCGTCCTCGCCGTGATCGGGGCCGCCGGGACACTCGGCGGCTACCTGGTCCAGATGGGCGCGCACGCGGGGCTGACCGTGATCGCCGACGCCGCGCCCGCCGACGAGGCCCTGGTCCGCCGCTCCGGCGCGACCGACGTCGTGGCCAGGGGATCCGATGTCGCCGACCGCATCCGGGCCCGGTACCCGGACGGCGTGGACGCGGTCGCCGACACGGCGCTGGTCGGGCCGCGGCTCCTCGACGCCGTACGCGACGGCGGCACGTACGCCCGGTTCCGCACCGGCGATGAACCCGGCGGCCACGAGTTCGACGGCGACGGCCCGATCACGGTGCAGACGACGTTCGTCCCCGACTACGCGGGGCGGACGGACAAGCTGGACCAGGTCCGCCTGCTCGCCGAGGCGGGCGTGCTCATCCCGCACGTCGCGGCGACCCTGCCCGCCGCCGAGGCGGCCGACGCGCACCGGCGGCTCGCGGCCGGCGGTCTCCGCGGCCGGCTCGTGCTCACCTTCTGACCTTCTGAACTCACCGAACCTCGCCGACAAAGGAGTAGTCATGCCCGCACGCTTCGCGGAGAAGGTCATCCTGATCACCGGCGCCACCTCCGGTATGGGCCGTGCCGCCGCCGAGCGGATCGCCGCCGAGGGCGCGAAGGTCGTCCTGGCCGCCCGTGGCAAGGAGGCCGGCGACGCGCTGGTGGCCGGCATCCGCGCCGCCGGAGGCGAGGCCACCTTCGTCCCCGCCGACGTGACGGTGGAGGCCGAGGCGGCCGAGCTGGTCCGGCAGGCGGTGAGCCGGTACGGCCGGCTCGACGGCGCGTTCAACAACGTCGGCGCCGCCACCGCGATCGGCCCGGTGACCGGCATCGACGGCGACGCCTGGCAGGCCGACCTGGCGCTCAACCTCAGCAGCGTCTTCTTCGGCCTGAAGCACCAGATTCCCGCCCTGCGGGCCGCCGGTGGCGGCGCGATCGTGAACAACGCCTCCAACCTCGGCGTCGTCGGGGCGGCGGGCATGGCCTCCTACAGCGCCGCCAAGCACGGCGTCGTCGGGCTCACCCGCTCGGCGGCGCTCGATGAGGCCGCGGCCGGCGTACGGATCAACGCCCTGGTCACCGGCGGCGTCGACACCCCGCTGCTGCGCGCCAACCTGGGCCCGACACCCGAGGAGTCCCTGCGCGCGGCCGAGGCGATGCACCCGCTCGGGCGGATCGCCCAGCCGGAGGAGATCGCGGCGTTCGCGGCGTTCCTGCTGAGCGACGAGGCCAGGTTCATCACCGGGGCCGCGCTCGCGATCGACGGCGGGATGACCGCCGCCTGACGACGGATCCCGCCGTGGCGGGCGCCGGCCGCCGCCGAGGCGCGGGCGGTGCGGGGCCCGCCGGCCACGGCGCCGTCGCATGACCTTCCCCGACGAACGATCGACGTCTCATCCTCCGTGACCCCGTCACGGACAACCGTTCAGGAGCGCCACATGACCACCGCGGGTAACGACGACGCGCTGCGGCGCCTGGTCGACATCGAAGAGATCAAGCAGCTCAAGGCACGCTACTTTCGGCTCCACGACACCAAGAAATGGGACGAGTGGGTCAGGCTGTTCACGCCGGAGATCCATCTCGAGATCGATGGGACGGTGCTCCGCGATCCCGCCGAGCTGGCCCGCATCACCAGCGGCTGGAACGGGAACGCGATCGCCGTCCACCGGGGCTTCATGCCCGAGATCGACATCACCGGTCCCGACACCGCCACCGGCATCTGGAGCATGGACGACTATCTCGAATGGCCCGAGAGGGACGGTCTGCCGCAGGGGATGCGGGGCTACGGGCACTACTACGAGGAGTACCGGAAGATCGACGGCAGATGGTTGATCAGCCGCCTGAGGCTGGATCGCCTGAAGCTCGAGGTCTTCGAGGGTGGCCTGCCTCCCGTGTGAGGATGATCCCCCGAGCGCCCGATCCCGGGCTCGTCACCGGCTCACCGGCTCACCGCGGAGGCCAGGGCACGCACCCGCTCCGCGTGCAGGTCGTGGCCGATGACGACCGGCGGCTCGTTGTACGGCATGGCGTCGGAGGAACGGCGCAGCTTGACGTACTGCCCGCAGGCATCGACGGCGTAGGGCTCCATGTCGTCCTGGAGTGCGCCGATCACCGTGATCCCGTACGTCTCGCCGATCCGGCGGAACAGCGCCACCGCCTCCCTTCGGTGCTCCTTGCCGAGGTTGCGGCCCAGCTCGTCGAGGACCAGGCACAGGTGCCCGCCGCCCGAGGACGCGATCGCCGCCGCGCAGACCAGCTTCACCGCCTTCTCGTCCATCAGCGCGGTGTTGGCCCGCCGGTTGTACGGCACGAACCCCTGCCCCTCGCCCCTGCGCCACTTGGGCGTCACCCGCCACGCCCAGCGCTGCTCGGGGTCGGCGGGCGCGGGCGGGACGGGGAACTCCAGCGTCGCGCCGTAACCGCCGTAGGAGGTGTCGAGCTTGTCGAACTCCTCTGCCACCCGGGTCAGCCGCGCCCTGATCGCGGCGGTCAGCGCGGACCGGTGCACGGCGGTGGACTGGGCCGCCTCCTCGGCACCCCTGGCGGCGGCCGTCAGGTCGCGCTGCCGGGTGACGATCTGCGTCTCGATCTGGCGGCGCCGGTGCCGCTCGTAGTCCTCCTGACCGCGCAGGTAGGACGCGAGCGCCGAGCACACGCCGGGGAACGTCGCCTGCTCGCGGGCGGTGCGCCCGGCGCCCGGCGCGGTCCTCTCCCTGACCAGGAAGCGCAGTTCCTCGGGCATCTCCTCGTCCTCGCCGGGGAAGGTGTCGCGCAGCGCCTCGTCCAGGCGGCGCTCGGCGGCCCGCCACCACTCCTCGGACGTCAGCGGGCGCTCCTGCTCGTCCAGGGCGCCCAGCCATTCGCGGGCTCCGTCGACGGTGCCGCCCCAGTCACCGGCCAGCGTGTCCAGCCCGAGCGCGTCGCGGTCGGCGGTGATCCTCGCGGCCTGCTCCGCGGCCTGGTCGCGGTCGGACTCGTGCCGGGCCCTGCGGCCCTCCAGACGCTCGATCTCCATGTTTCTCGTACGGGCGCGGAAGTCCAGGGCGCTCGCCCGGCGTTCGGCCTCGTCGACCTTCGGCGCGATCCCGGCCAGCGCCTCGGACAGCTCGGTGAGCGCGGCCCGGCGCTCGGCCAGCCGCCGCTCGATGTCGGCCAGCTGCACGGACGCCTTCGCCCCCTCGAGCCTCCTGCCCGCCTCGGCCACGGCGTCCTCCGCGGCCCGTACGACCGCCGCCGCGCTCTCCTGGGTGTCACGCGCCCGGTGCAGGCGCTGCTCGGCCGCCTTGATGCGGGCCTCCCTGCCGGTGACCGCGACCTCGAACGATCCCACGACGGTGACTCCCGCCGCGCTGACCAGCACCGATCCGGGCAGCGCGCCCAGGGCGCGCGCGGCGGCCGCCAGGTCGGCCGCGTCGACGATCACCGCGTGCTCGTGCGGCCACCCGCGAGCTCCCAGCGCGGGGGCGGCCGCACCGTCTCGACGCGGCGCGGCCTCGTCGTCGCGGGCCTGCTCGGCGACGTCGATCGCGTCGAGCAGGCCGGTCGCCCCGACACCCGCCTCGGCGAGCGCGTTGAGCTGGGCCGCCGCCGGGCCGCCCTCGGCGTCGTCCAGCGCGGCCTTCGCCCCCTCGGCCTCCCGGTCGGCCACGCCCAGCGCCTTCAGCGCCTCGTTCAGCCGCGTCCTGGCCTCGGCCAGCTCGGCACCCGCCGCCGCCATGTCGCGCCCGTCGGCCAGGCGGCGCTGCTCCTCGAGACCGGGAATCCAGCCGCGCAGCTCGTCGACCGAGTTCTCCGCCACCGCCCGGTCGGCGTCCAGCTTCGCCGCGCGTGCCTGCAGGGTGGTCAGCTCCCTGCGGGCCTCGGCCAGCCCGCGCTCCAGGGTGTCGTCCTTGAGCGTGGCGATCTCGGCCCTGACCTCGGCGATCGCCTCCGTGGCACGATCGCCCGCCGCGCGGACCCGCTCCAGCTCGGCCGCCAGCGCCTCGTCCCGCTGCCCGGCGTCGGCCAGCCTGCGCGCCAGCCGCCCCCGCCAGCAGCGCAGCGCGTCGGCCAGCCGGACCCGGGCCCGGTCACGCCTGTCGAAGGTCTCCAGGAGCGTACGGGACTCGCCCTCGAACTCCCGGAGCAGCTCCACGGCCCGCGTCGCCCGCACCCGCCTGGCGTGCTCGTCGCGGCGGGCCTCCCGCTCCTGGTCGAGCTCGGAGTCCAGGCCGGTCAGCGCGGCGATCGCCTCGAAGACCCGCTCGGGGGAGATCTCGTTGAGCGGCTGGGAGAGCAGGTTGGTGGCGACCTTGCTCCGTACCGAGGTCGACAGGAACGACACGCACCTGACGCGGTCGCCGTACAGGACCCGGGTCAGGTCGCGCGCCACCACGTCACGGCGTCCCGCCGAGCGGGGCAGCGCCGCCCACAGCTCGTCGGCCCGCGCCACCCGCTCGGCCTCCGAGGCCGCCACCGCCAGGTGCACCCCCTGGATCCACCTGATCTCCAGATGCGGGGCCTCCTGGTTGACCCGCAACCACACGGTCACCGCGTCGTCCAGGGAGGCGCGGTCCGGGGAGCCGGTGTCCGAGGAGACCGTGTCCCCGGAGTCCCCGGAGTCCCCGGAGTCCCCGGAGTCCCCGGAGTCCCCCGTGTCCCCGGAGTTCCCGGAAACCGTGCCCGAGGAGCCGCCCGGAGAGACGCCGTCCACGGGGCCAGCGTCCACGGGGCCGGCATTCGCGGAATCGGTGTCCGCGGGGCCGGTGGGGACGGGGCCGGTGGAGACGGAGTCCGTGGGGCCGGAGCCGGTGTGCGCGGGGTCGGCCGCCGCGAAGACGCCGACGATGTAGCCGTGGTCGGCGCTGGCCCACGTCCGGCCACCGCCGCCCGCCGCGAGCTCGGCGTTGAACAGCAGCTCCGCGACGGATTTCGCCCCCGAGGCGAAACGCCACTGCTCGTCCCCGAGCAGCGCGGTGATCATCGCGATGAACGACGACTTGCCCGCGCCGTTGGAATCCTTCGGCCCCGCGCCCGCGACCACGATCAGCGTGCCCGGCACGGTCGGCACCGGGTGGGTCGAGAGCCGGGAGATGTTGACCGGCTGCACGGCGATCAGCACCCGGTCGCCCACCACGTTCTCGCTCGGGGCGGTGGCGCGGGTCGTCTCCACGGGGACCAGGGTCGCCTGCGTCCCGCCCGGGTCCCCGGTGGTCTCGGAACCCCTGGTCCTCCCGCTCCGGGCGCCCTCCGCCCGGACGTTCCCGGGGCGAGCCGCTCCGGTGGCCTCGCCCGGGGAGGCCTTTCCGGCCCCGGCCCCGGTTCCGGCCCCGGCCGTGCCGGTGCGGTTCTCCGCGGCCCTGGCTCGGCTCCCGCGTGAGCTCTTCTCGGCCTGGCTCCGCTGGTCGGTCAACCCCGTCGTTCCTTTCTTCCATCCTGCTTCCGGTGCCTGGAGCGCCGGGTCTCCGGCACCCCGCCCCGGGTTCCGCTCATCGTGAGCGAGGGCCTCTTCGCGTCCGCTCGGCACCGGGCCCACCGGGGTCTTTGGCGCCACGCCTTCGCGAGGGGCGGTCTTTCCGGACCCGCTCACCGCCGGTTGGCCCGTACGGCCGCCGCCAGCGGGGTGTGCGGTCCCGCGGCGAGGATCAGCTCCTCCTGCAGACGGCGCCTGGCCTGCGGGGTCAGCCGGTGGAACTGCGGCCCCGGCACGTAACCCCCGGCCTCCTCGCCCGCCTTCACCTGGGTCACCAGGCCCGCGTGGCGCAGGACGCGCAGCGCGGCGTCCAGCTCACCGATCGGCAGCCTGGTGTGCCGCCGGAGCTCGTCGACCTGGGCGGGGAACGGCGAGAGCCAGCTGTCGGCGGGCAGCAGGCCGTCGGCCCGCGGGATCGCCACCGAGTGGATCAGCACAAGCACCAGAACCGCCCGCTCGGACTCACCCAGAGCCGAGCCCGCTCCCGAGGCGGCATCCGCTCCCGGGACGGTCTCCGCTCCCGGGACCGTTCCCGCTTCCGAGACCGTTCCCGGCGCCGATCCCGCCCCCGAACCCGAACCCGAACCCGGACCCGGACCCGGACCCGGTCCAGCGGGCACGCCCCCTCCCGCGAGCGTCTCGGCCGCGTAGCCCGAGGTCCACGCGTCGCGGTCGTGGACGAGGACCCGGCCGCGGCGCTCCAGCATCTCGGCGAGCGCGCGGCGCAGCACCGGGTCGCGCAACGCGGGAAAACGGGCCTCGTGCACCGGCTCGGCCGCGTGCTCCACCGCCATGAAGGCCGCCACGACCTCGGCCCTGCGCCGCTCGTCGAACGGGCCGAGCAGATCCTCGTCCACCTCCTCGGGAACCGTGACACCGGCCCCCGCCTCCGCGCCGTCAAGGACGCCCTCGGCGACCGGGAGCACCTCCGGGCCGCCCGGAACCTCCTCACCGGTGGGCAGCCGGCGCATCAGCTCCCGCAACTGGGCGTGCGACGCGGCGGGCCAGGAGGCGCACCGGGGGCCGAGCCGTACGAGACCGCCGGTGACCTCCAGCCAGGCCGAGTCGTGCAGGCGGCGCAGCGCGCCGACCGCCCAGTTGCGCATGAGGTCGTCGCCGCGCCCGATCAGCGCCCGGTACGCCGACAGCACGTCGTCCACCGTGGCCGCGGTGCCGGGCCAGGGGTCGGCGGACAGGTCCGTCCAGCAACACCGCAGCGCCGCGGCCAGCACCCGCCGGGTCTCCCCGGATCGTTCCACCGCCATGGGCGCGACCTGGTATTCCTCCAGGAGCGACGGGGTCGCCCCGTCGGGCCAGACCGGCAACGCCAGGCCCGTCCCGTCGCCGCGCCCCAGCCGTGCCATCCCGGCGGGAGCCGCCTCTCCGGCTCCGAGCGGGAGGGGACCGCCCGCCCTGGCGCGGACGTGCGCCGTCCGGGACGGCTCGGTGCCGGCCGCCGGGGCCGTCGCGGCCGGTGTGTGTCGCGGATCAGCCGGCACCGCCGGTCCTTTCGAGGTGGCCGTGGGAGAGCCAGGCGGGCTCGCCGCCGGGGTCGGCGGTGAGCCCGTCGGACCAGCGCAGTCGGTAGGGGGAGTCGGGACGCAGGTCGGCGGAGACGAGATCGGCCAGCAGTCGGCGGGCGGAGACCCACTCGCCGTCGGCGGTGAGCAGCTCCTCCAGCCGGACGGTGGAGCGCCCGGCGAGCGCGGCCTCGGCCACCGCGGTCAGGTGGTCGAGCCCGTCGGTGCCGGGATCGTGGGTGCCGGCGGGGCCGGGGTCGGGCAGGGCAGAGCGCGGGGGAGTGGGCTGGGCGGGTGCCGGGCGGGGGCTCTCATCCACGGCCCTGACGATCGCCGCCGGGTCGTGCCAGGGGGCGGGAGCGTCGAAGACGAACCCGTCGAGCACCGCGGCCAGGCGCTCCCTGCTCGCGGTCTGCGCGAAGGTGCGCCAGGTCTCCGCGGGGAGCAGCGTCAGGTTCCTCGTCGTGCCCGCGGAGTCGGCCAGACGCCCGGCGGCGCGGCGCGAGGCGTCGCTGTAGGAGTAGATCGCGGCGCGCAGCTCGGTGCAGGTGCGGTCGAGGTCGGGCCAGCGGGTGAGGATGGTGCCGTGCAGGCTCTGCGCCCGCCGGGCGATCTCCTCGGTGCCCCACAGCTTGGGCGCCTGCTCGCGCAGCTCCTCGATGGTGCCGCCGGTCAGGGTGATCAGCTCCAGCGCCCACAGCCGGAAAGCGCGCGACAGGTTCTGCGCGCTGGCGCGGGCCTCCTCCATCGTCGTGCGGGGATCGGCCACGTTGAGGTCTTCAAGCGCGAGCAGGCGGTGCATCTCCGACTGGCCGCCGTCGTCCATCATCCGGCGGATGAACATCAGCCCCACCACGCTGGTGAACGACGCGCGGTAGCGGAGCTGGTTGGGCTTGGGGAACACCTCGCGGATCGCGCCGAGACCGCGCAGGACCCGGAGCCGGTTCTCGAACCGGTCGAGCGGGTAGGCCCGGCAGACGTGGCGCATCTGCTCGTGGGTCAGCCACTCCTCGCCCGCCTCGGCGAACGCCGCGAACAGCGTCTCGGCGATGTCGACCAGCGTGGGGTCGTCCACCACCGCGCCACTGTCGCGGGCGAGCGCCGCGAACATGCGGCGGTAGGTCGAGAGCACGGCCTCCTCGGTGAGGGCCGAGTCGAGCGTGATCTCGTGGTTCGTCTCTGGCACGCGCCCTACCGTAAGGCTTGCGCCCGACAATCCTGACCCGGACCGCCGAGAAGTGGACGTGCCCTACGGGCGGACACGGCTGAACACGGGCCGCCCGGCCCGGCGCCGGCTGCCCGCTCGGACCTCCCGCGGTCGTGATCACTCAGGTCGGATGTCAGGGGGTGGTGGCGGTCGCGGGCAGGACTCCGGCCTGCCGGAGCCGGTCGCGGGCGGCCTCGATGGCCTCGGGGGTGGTGGCGAAGACACGGCCGGCCCGGTCGAGGTGGGCGATGACGCCAAGGGCGTGCAGGGGCTGGTGGTGGCCCTGGCGGATACCGGAGACGTAGACGGTGATGCCACGGCGTTGCAGCCGCTCTATGGCGTCGCCGAGGACCAGGGCGCCGCTGGCGTCGATGGTGGTGACGCGGGACATGCGCAGGATCACCACGGAGACGGCGGCGACCTCGGACAGCTCCAGCAGGAAACGGTGGGCCGCGGCGAAGAACAGCGGCCCGTCCAGGCGGTAGGCGACGATGTGCTCGGCGAGCAGGGCGTGTTCCTGCTCGCTGTGGTCGCCGGGCAGCTCAGGATGGATCGGCGTCATGTCCAGGCGGACGTCGCGCGCGATGGAGCGCAACGCCAGCGCACCGGCCACGATCAGGCCGAGGATGACGGCCTGGACCAGGTCGAGCGCCAAGGTGGCGACCGCGGTCAGTACCAGGACGACGGCGTCGCCGCGGGTGGAGTGGATCATGGCTTTGACCGAGCCGACCTCCACCATCCGCACCGAGGTGGCCAGCAGCACACCGGCCAGCGCGGCGAGGGGGATCCGGGCGACCAGGTCGGCGGCGAGGAGCACGATCACGGTCAGGATGCCCGCGTGGGCCAGCGCGGCCAGCCGTGACTGGGCGCCGGAGCGGACGTTGACCGCGGTGCGGGCGATGGCACCGGTGGCCGGGACGCCGCCGAACAGCGGGACGACGAGGTTGGCCAGCCCCTGGCCGAACAGTTCCCGGTCGGGGTCGTGCCTGTGGTTGACGCTCATGCCGTCGGCCACGGCGGCCGACAGCAGTGACTCCAGCGCGGCCAGGGCCGCGACGGCGACCGCGGGGGCGAGCAGCGAGCTCAGCGCGCTCACGTCCATGAAGGCCAGCGAGGGAGCGGGCAACCCGGCGGGCAGGTCCCCGATGCGTGCCACCGGCGGATCGGCCAGTTGCGTCAGCAGGGTGGCGGCGGCCACGGCGAGCAGGGAGAAGGGTACGGCGGGCCGCCATCGTGCCCCCAGCAACATCACCGCGGCCACCGTCAGGGCGATGGCCGGGGCCCACCACAGCGGCTGGGCGAGGAAGTCCCGTACGGCCTGCCAGGCCACGGCGAGGACCTTGTCCCCTTCCGGGGTCGGCACGCCCAGGGCGGCCGGAACCTGCTGCAGGCCGATCACGCAGGCGATGCCGATGGTGAAGCCCTCCACCACGGGGGCCGGTACCAGGGCCATGTACCTGCCCGCGCGGCCCAGCGCCAGCGCGATCAACAGCAGCCCGGCCAGCACGCCGACCATCAGCACACCGGAGGCGCCGTGAGCGTGCATGATCGGCACCAGCACCACCGTCATCGCCCCGGTCGGGCCGGACACCTGCAGGCGCGAACCGCCGAACAGCGCCGCCAGTACTCCGGCGACCACCGCGGTGGCCAGACCCGCCGCGGCGCCCATGCCCGAGGAGATGCCGAACCCCAGCGCCAGCGGCAACGCCACGATCGCCACCGTGAGCCCGGCCAGCAGGTCACGGCGGGGACGGCGGCCCATCGCGGCCAGCTCCTCGCCCTCGGGCAGCACGCCGCGCAGGCGGGCCCAGCCCGAGGAGAGCATGGAGATCACGAGGTGCCGGTCTCGGTCTTGATCAGTTCGCTCAGCAGCTCGTGCTGCCCGGTGAGCATCTGTGTCAACAGCCTGCGCGCCGCGCGCAGCAACTCCGCCACATCACCACCGGCCAGGGCGTAGACCACGGTGGAACCGTCGCGGTGCGCGGTGACCATCCCCGAACGGCGTAGCACGGCCAGATGCTGCGACAACCCCGTCGGTTCCACCTCGATGGCGGCCAGCAGGTCCCGCACCGGCCTCGGCCCATCCTGCAGCAGCTCCAGCACCCGGATCCGGACGGGGTGGCCCAGCAGCCGGAACAGCTCCGCCTTGGCCTCGTACAGCGGGACCGACATCACAGAGCGGTCCTCTCGCCCGGCCCGGCCTCACCCGGGCCGATCGGCACACCGTGCGTGCGGGCCAGTCGCGTCACATGCTCCCACTCCGCTTCGGCCGTCATCAGCTCGCCGACGTCATCGCCTTGGCGGGCCTCCTCCAGCGCCGCGGCCGCCCGGCGTGCTCTTTCCCTGACCGCGGTAGCGAAGGACCCGCTCACGGCACACCCCTGATCTCGGTCTCGTCCAACGGCACCATCATGTACTCAATTGCGTAAGTTCGCAATTCATGAAACGTAGACAGGGTACCGCGGTCACGGTCCCACCGCCTCACCGGCCCGGCTCACCGTCCGGGCCGCCCCCGGTGTCATCGCCGGCCCGCCCGGTCGAGCTCGGTCCGTCGGCGAGGTCGGCGAGGTCGGCGAGCGGAGACAGGCCGGGACCGGGGACGTGGGCGGGTTGGAAAGCGCGATGGGAGCGCGCCCACGATTCTCCGGCAACTATTCGCAACATTTAAGACAGATCGCAACATCCGACGTACGGTCGGAGAACCAACCCCCCGCGGTGACAAGGTGATGGAGATGGCGACCTCCACGGCACGCATCGACGAGGCCAAAGGCATTCTCGCCGCCAGGCTCAGGGCGCTCCGCGCCGACGCCGGGCTGACGGGGCGAGCGCTGGCGGCGAAGACCGGCCTGGACCACACCAAGATCTCCAAGATCGAGAACGCGGTCCAGATGCCCAACCAGGCGGACATCCGCACGTGGTGCGAGGCCTGCGACGCGGACGAGCAGGTGGTCGACCTCATCGCGGCCGCACAGAACATCGACGCGATGTACACCGACTGGCGCCGCCTGGAGGAGAGCGGCCTCGGCCACGTCCAGCGCTCCTTCCAGCCGCTGTACGACAAGACCCACCAGTTCCGCGTCTGGCAGCATTCGGCCGTGCCCGGCCTGCTCCAGACCGGTGACTACGCCCGGGGTCACCTGCGCGCCATCATCGACTTCCGCGGCATCCCGGACGACATCGAGACCGCGGTCGCGGCGAGGCTGAAACAGCAGGAGATCCTGCGCAACGGGAGCAAGCGGTTCGCGTTCATCGTCGGTGAGCAGGCGCTCCGCATGCCGCTGGTCGGCCCCGAGCAGATGGCCGCCCAGCTCGACCGGCTGGCGGAGCTGACCTCCGGCACCGCGAACGTGTCCTTCGGCATCGTCTCCGCGACGATCAGGCCGCCGCTCATGCCGCCGGAGAACTTCTGGATATACGACGCCAACCGGGTCCGCGTCGACACCGTGCCCGGCCAGATCCAGCACAAGGCCCCCAGCGACGTGGCCGTGTACGAGAAGGCGTTCCAGGCGCTGAGCGGTGCCGCGGCGTACGGGAAGGAGGCTCGCGACATGCTGCGGGCCGCGGCCGGGGGGTTCCGCGGAGGCGAAGATCGGTGAAGGGGATGCTTCGCGAGGGGCGAACGCGCAACATCACGCAACATCGTTGAGGCGGGCATCCGAAGATCCTTACCCTCGCCAGCGTGACCGTTGATCACAGAATCCCCGAAGACCTCGCGCCTCCTCCCGCCGAACTCCGGGCCCGTGAACTGGCGGCCCTGCTGGCCCGATCCCACAACATCCCGGCGGACGTCCACCGCCTGCCGTCCGGAAAGATCGTCATCTCCGTTTATTACGGCCTGGTCGCCCGCCTGGACGACGCGTGCCGCTTCTGGTGGATGGTCCCGGTGCCCGCGGACCGGGACAGGCCGCTGTGGACGAGTGCCACGACCCCGGTGGCGGCGGCGATCCGGATAGCCGCTCACTACCGGGAACTGCGGGCCCGCCCGCTGGTCCACCTGATACGCGGCGGCTACCTGCTGACCGACGTCCTGATGGAACACCACGAGGCCGCCGCCCCGATATGACGACGCCGGCCGAGCCTGTCATGGTTCGACGGCTCTTGCCGAGCACGTCCTGATTCGATGGCACCCGCCGTTGTCGTCCCGGTTACGGACCGCAGCCGGAACCGCCTTCCCGGAGCCCGCCCCCGGCGTCCGGCGAGCACGAGGCCGGTCGCTCAGGAGAGAGGGCCGCGCGGCCCGTCGTGACCGATGCTCGCGGCCGGTTCGGCGGTTTCGCACGGGTCGCGCGGCCCTTTCGAGAGGGCGCCCGCCGGCCACCGGCCCTCATCGGGTGCGCGGTGAAGTCTCCGACCTGCGCGAATCACGGTTCAATGCCCCGTGTTTCGTGTTTAACTCGGACTTGCGGTAGTCACCCGACTTCCTTGGGTAGTGTCCCCGGGCCAGATGAGAGCGCGCGGTGTAGCAAGGGGGAGACGATTCATGATCAGCGTCCTGATCGCCGAGGACATGCATCTCGTCCGAGGAGCCATGGTCGCCCTGCTCTCCACGGAGAGTGACATCAAGGTCGTCGCCGAGGTCGGTCACGGCGACGAGGTGGTCCGCTCCTGCCTGCTCCACCGGCCGGACGTCGCGCTCATCGACATCGGCCTGCCCGGCACCGACGGTCTCACCGCGACGGCGGAGGTGCATCGCAGGCTTCCCGAGTGCGGGACGGTGATCCTGACCGGGCTCGCCACCCCGGCCGCGCTGCGCCGGGCACTGGACGCCGGGGCGCGCGGCTTCGTCGTCAAGGACGCCCCCGCGGGCCAGCTCGCGGGCTGCGTACGCCGGGTGGCCGCCGGTGAGCGGGTCGTCGACCCCGAACTGGCCGTCGCCGCCCTCAACGCGAAGAGAAACCCGCTCACCGCACGTGAGCTGGAGGTCCTGCAGGCCGCGGCCGAGGGGGCGCCGGTCGGGGAGATCGCCGACCGTCTCTGCCTGTCCGGCGGCACGGTACGCAACTACCTGGCGCGAATCCTCAACAAGGTCGACGCCCGCACGCGCGTCGAGGCGGTCAGGATCGCCAGGGAGGCGGGCTGGCTGTGGTCCCACGACCTGACCGAACCGACCCTGAGCCGCTACCGCTCGCTCAACTGACCGCCCGCCCCCTGCGGGCTTCGGCGCCGGTGGGGAATCCGGTCAGCCGCGATGACCATGGCCGGAACGGCCGCCGGGCACGTCACGGAGATCGTTGACGAGCGGATCCGGTTTCTCGTCGACGGGCCGGTAGGCATCGCGAATCTGCTGTTAGCGCTAACAGAATTTTTGCGAGGCTTTCTCCCCTTCGGGCGACTGCTTGTGGTGGTGCAGCGGAGCAAACACGACGTGGTGAGGTTCCGTCAAGGGTCCAGGCCTGCCGATTTCATCGGGCACAAACCCGCTATGACCTTTCTCATGCGCTCTCACCAGGAGTGGTTTGCTTTATGTCAAGCGAATGGTGAGGTGATTTTCGTCAAACGGCGGGGCGGGGCGTTATCGGCGGCAAGTGCATTCCCGCCGAAGCGGTCGAACCGATTCGCCGAAAGTCTTGACATGTTTCGATCAGGTTTCCACACTGAGATCGCAAAGACGGCTCGCCCTGCCGGGATCGGTGGTGGGCGGCGGGGGCCGTAGCCCGCGACGCCGATGGCGCCATCAGTGGTGCCGGCCCGGTGACGGGCTGTGTCCGTCGATCGTCCGGCTGCCTTCGCGCACCTCTGTTTCCCGGATCCGCAGTGACGGCCCAGGTACGGGGCGGAGAGGGCATCCCGGCACGGCGGGGCTCGCCCGCGCCGGAGCGGCCGGTCGGATGTGCCGCCACGGGGTCGCCCCGACGACCCGTTCCGTAGTCCGGTCGCGCCCCGGCGCGCGCGATTCCCTTACCCGCAGGAGACATGGATGCGATTAGGCAGACCTGTGCGAACACGACCCGTCATCCATCCGGCCACCGCCGGTCCACCACCGATCTGGAGGGCGGTTCGGCTGATGATGGCCGTACAGATGGTGATTTTCGCGATGCTCGCGGGGGGATGGGTCTCGATGGACGATGCGAAGGCCGCGGCGCGAACGGCCGTCCGGGCTCCCGCGCCCGTCGAGCTGGCGCCGACGCCTCCGATGGGCTGGGCGTCCTGGAACACCTTCGCCGCCCAGATCAACTACAACGTGATCAAGGCCCAGGTGGACGCGATGGTGTCCTCAGGGATGAAGGACGCCGGCTACCAGTACGTCAACATCGACGAAGGCTGGTGGCAGGGTACGCGTGACAGCGCGGGCAACATCACGGTCGACACGGCCGAGTGGCCGGGCGGGATGAAGGCGATCGCCGACTACATCCACAGCAAGGGCCTGAAGGCCGGCATCTACACCGACGCCGGCCGTGACGGATGTGGCTACTACTACCCGACCGGGCGACCGGCCGCTCCGAACAGCGGCAGCGAGGGCCACTACGACCAGGACTTCCTGCAGTTCTCCCAATGGGGCTTCGACTTCGTCAAGGTCGACTGGTGCGGGGGGAGCGCCGAGGGTCTCAACCCCCGCACCACCTACCAGGCGATCAGTGACGCGATCGCCCGGGCCACGGCGCAGACCGGGCGGCCGATGGTCCTGTCCGTCTGCAACTGGGGTGTCCAGAGCCCCTGGGACTGGGCGCCCGGCATGTCCACCATGTGGCGCACCAGCGGTGACATCATCTACTGGGGGCAGTCCGCGTCGATGGACCGGGTGCTGGCGAACTTCGACTCCGCCCAGCACCCGTCCGCCCAGAGCCCCGGCCACTACAACGACCCCGACATGCTGGTGGTGGGCATGAACGGGTTCTCGGCCTCTCAGAACCGCACCCACATGGGTCTGTGGGCCATATCGGGGGCGCCGTTGCTGGCAGGCAACAAGCTCACCGACATGAGTGCCGAGACCAGGGCGATCCTGACCAACCGGGAGGTGCTGGCCGTCAACCAGGACCCGCTCGCGCGGCAGGGCGTGAAGGTGGCCGAGGACCAGACCGGACGCCAGGTCTACAGCAAGGTGTTGTCGGGCACCGGCCGCCGGGCCGTGCTCCTGCTCAATCGGACCACCTCGCCGGCGTCCATCACGGCCCGCCTCTCGGACCTGGGGCTCACCGGTACGGCGGCCGTGCGGAATCCGTGGACCGGGGCCGACCTCGGCACCTTCTCCGGCGCCTACACGACCACCGTGCCCGCCCGTGAGGCCGTCCTCCTCACCGTGACCGCGAGCGAAGGCCCGACCCCCACGCCCACGCCGTCCTCGGGTGCCGGTGCGATCCGGGGCGCGGGGTCGGGCAGGTGTGTCGACGTGTCCGGGGCCTCGCAGGCCAACGGTGCCCAGGTGCAGCTCTGGGACTGCAACGGGCAGGCGAACCAGCGGTGGACGCCGACCGCCGCCGGTGAGCTGCGGGTCTACGGCGGCAAGTGCCTGGATGTGTACAACCGGGGCACCGCGGACGGTGCTCAGGTGGTCGTCTGGGACTGCAACGGCCAGGAAAATCAGCGGTGGCGGCTCAACACCGACGGCACCATCACCGCCGTGGGTGCGAACAAGTGCCTGGACGCGTCCAGCAACGGCACCGCCAACGGCACCAGGCTCACCATCTGGACGTGTAACGGCGGTTCCAACCAGCGCTGGACCCGCACCTGAACATCCGGCGATGACGCGCGTTCGCCGGACGGCACCGGCGCCCCGGCGAACGCCGTCACATCGCCCCGCCCCTCGGAGCCGCGCCGAGCGTCGACCCGCGGATCGGCCACCGTCGCCGTGGACGGCATCGAATCCACCGCGTGTGGTCGTCAGAACCCGCACCGGGCGGCGGCGCCTTCGGCGTCCTCGGGCGCGCTGCGGATCCGGCCGCGGGCATTCTCACCCGCCGGGCGCGGATCCGGCGCCCGGTGCCGGCCAGAAGCCGAGATTGTGGTCGGCGGCGTAGTCGACCGGTTTGATCGCGTCCGGCTCCAGGGACTGGGTGTACGGGACGGGGGCGGCACGGTCGAAGCGCTCCCAGCGGGGCAGCCCCTTTCCGTTGGGATCGCCCGTCCGGGCGAAGTTGGTCCAGTAGGCGATCATCTGGTCGGACAGCCTCCGCTGGGCCGGGGTGAACGTGACCGCCTTCTCGGTGAACAGGTACGGCATGTCGCCCGCGTGGTAGGCGCCCCAGGGAAAGTCCGTCCCCAACGGCAGGAACATCGGGGCCCGGCGGTCGGCGAACTGGTAGGCGTACGTCGGCGCCTTCCCGCTGAGCAGCCCGTTCTGCTCGAAGGTGGCCCTGGCCCACATGCGGTCGGTGATCACGGCGGCCCACGCCAGCCCCGGCGAGCCGTACCGGGCGACCGGATACTCCGCGCGCACCCTCGCCGCGTCCTTGCCGAACGCGGTTCTCAGCAGCCTGCCGTACCGCTCGGCGGTCACCGGCTTTCCCGCCGCGTCGTGGAACAACCCGACGAAGATCCGGTGCTCGTCGCGAGTCGCCCCGGAGATCACCGGAACCCGGTGGAAACGACCTGCCCGCAACTCCGCGGACGGCAATCCGGGCAGCGTCTCGCCCCCGTAGGCGTATGTCTGGAACATGTTCATGATCTGCGGCACTTCGAGGATCTTCTCCACCGGCAGGGCCCGCAGGCAGCGGAGATCCTCGCAGCCGAGCCGCGGGGCCACGTACGTCCCCATCTTCTCGACCTCCGCCACCGGGCGCCAGGCGTAGGACGGGTAGGCGGGGACGCCCTCACCCATGCTGCCGGCGAGCATGTCCATCATGCCCTCGCCGCTCTGCACGACGGCCCGGTCGAACAGACCTCCGCCGCCCGGCGAGGTCAGGTGCCCGCTGATGCTCAGCGCGCCCCACGAGACGCCGAACACCGTCACGTTCGCCGGGTCCCCGCCGAACGCGGCGGCGTTGCGGCGGACCCAGCGCAGAGCCGCCTGCTGGTCCTGCAGGCCGTACGTGCCCGACCCCTCGAGCCCCGGGTACCCGAAGCCCCCGAACACCCCGAGCCGGTAGTTGATCGTGACGACCACCACGTCCCCGCGGGTGGCGATCCGGCGCACATCGCTGAGGTCGCCGGAGCCCAGGGCCCCGTCGCCGTGGATCCACACCATCACCGGCCGGTTCTTCCCCGGCGTGCGCGGCGCCGTCACGTTGAGGAACAGGCAGTCCTCATCGGAGCCGGTCACCTTCGCGTAGTCGCTCCCCACCTGCGGGCACACGCTGCCCGGCCTGGTGGCCTCCCTGATCCCGCTCCAGGGTCTCACCGGCGCCGGAGAGTTCCACCGCAGCCCGCCCACCGGCGGGGCCGCGTAGGGAATCCCCTGGAAGATCCGGTGCTCGCTCGTCACCGTTCCCCGTACGGCTCCCGCGTCCGTCCGGACCACACTCTCGCCGGTCTTCTCCGGCGCCCGCCCCGCGGGCACGCCCGCGCACGCCGGCACCAGCATCGTCGCCGCCATCGCGGCACTTGTCGCCTTTCGTCTCATACCCTCCACGCTGTCAACGGACGGGCCGCTCCAGCAGATCCATCGATCCCGAACGCCCCAGGACAAATGTCCTCGCCTGAGCCGAGGCGGCGGTTCAGTCCAGGATCTGGACGTACCCGTCGGTCCCGTGAACGCGGATCCGCTGCCCGTCCCGGATCAGCCGGGTGGCCTGCTCCACACCCACGACGGCCGGCAGGCCGTACTCCCGCGCGATCACCGCCCCGTGCGTCATGAGGCCGCCCACCTCCGTCACCAGCCCGGCGACGGTGACGAACAGGGGGGTCCAGCTGGGGTCGGTGTAGGTGGTGACCAGGATGTCGCCCGCCTCGAGGTCGGCCCGCGCCATGTCCAGGACGACGCGGGCACGGCCCTCGACGGTCCCGGCCGAGACCGGGAGGCCGGCCAGCGCGCCGGGCGGGGCGTCGTCACGCCGGTACCGGCCGTTGACGGCCTCACCGTCCGAGGTGAGGACCCGGGGAGGTGTGAGCGCCTCGTACGACCGGAACGCCTCCCGCCTTTCCAGGATGAGCCCGGCGTCCACGTCGCCGGTGCGCACGACTTCCCGCAACTCCGCGAACCGGAGGAAGAAGATGTCCTCCTTCTCGCGCAGGGTGCCGGAGCGGACGAGGCGATCGGCCTCCCGCAGCAACGCCTGCTTGTAGACGAAGTAGCGGCTGACCATGCCGTACTTGGGGTACTCCCGGTATCCGGCGAAGCCGCGGACGCGGTCGATCATCCGCTTGGTCTCCTCGGCCTTCCGCTCCCCGCCGGGCAGGGCGCGCAGCCGCGCCAGAAGTTCCTGTTCCTTCCGCCGCGACTCCAGGCGTCCTTGCTCGAAGTGTCGTTCGCCGGCGCCCGGCTCGAAGTTCTTGACGTTGCCGAGGATGGCGGGCACGAGCATGGCGGGACGCTCGCTCCAGCGGGTTCTGGTGATGTCGATCTCGCCCGCGCAGCGCATGCCGTACTCGTCGAGGTAGCCCCGGATGGCGTCACGTGCCTCCCGTCCGCCGACCGGCCCGGCCGGCTCGTCCAGCTCGGCCAGCTCGTCCAGGAAGCCGTCGCCCTCCCGGCCCTCGGCCGCGACGCGGTGCAGGAACGCCACGACCTCCGCGTGCGGCCGGATCGTGTCCGCGACGTCGAGGAGCGTCAGCCCCATCTCGGAGGTGACGTTGTGGGGGACGGATTGGGTGAGCGCGTCGGCCGCGTTCTTCTCGCCCAGCCACTCCTCGAGGTGGTCGTTGAGCCACCAGGTCGCCTCCATCCCCGCCATGATCACTTGGTGGCTCCGCGGATCGAACAGGATGCGCCTCAGCTCCGCGATGTCGGCCTCGATGAAGTCGAGCAGCGCCGGCCCGGACAGAGTCCGGATCTCGCTCCGCAGGGTGGCGACGGACGCCTGGCTCTGCCGGATCAGCTGGGCGACAACGGCCGGATCGGTCTCGATCGGGGCGGGTGGGGCACCGGCGGGCGCGGCGACGGAATCCTCGTCCGCGAGCAGGCGGATGAAGTCGCCGCGGTCCAGGACGCTCTGCAGCGCGTCCCGGACCAGCGGGTCGGACCTCCCCAGGGTCCCGATGAGGTTCGCGCGACCGGCGGCCGTCGCCAGGACGGGGGCCACGTCGACGAACAGCCGTCCGCCCGCCTCGTGCATCGGCCGCAGGGTCGTCAGCTGCCACACGGAGAGTCCCAGCGGCTTCATCGCGTCGGTCATCATCTGCTGGTGACCGACGGAGACGTAGACATGGTTCTCCTGGTCATCGGTCCCGGGGAGGGGGAACAGGGTGGTGATCGGCCGGCTCTGGACGATGTGGAAGTCATCGCCTGCCAGGCACCATTCGATGTCCTGGGGCCTGCCGAAGTGCGCCTCGACGCGTCGGCCCAGCCGCACCAGGCGCACGACCTGCGCATCCGTCAGAGCCGGCTGCGTCTGCCGCCGCGGCTCGATCGGCGCGTCATGGGTACCGCCTCCCGGCGCCGCCTGGACGGACCGCGGCTTGGTGGCGACCGCCGTGGTGACGACCTGATCGTCGCGCACCGTGTAGACGTCCCCGGCGACCAGGCCGGAGACGAGCGCCTCGCCGAGCCCCCAACCGGCCTCCACCGTGGCGATCTTCCGGTTCGAGGTCACGGGGTCCGCGGTGAAGAGGATCCCGGCCGCGTCGGGGAACACCATCCGCTGCACGACCACGGCCATCCGTACCTTGCGGTGGTCGAAGCCGTTACGGCGCCGGTAGGTCACCGCCCGCTCGGTGAACAGCGAGGCCCAGCACCTTCGGACGTGGTGGAGGATCGCCGGCAGGCCCACGACGTTCAGGTACGAGTCCTGCTGGCCGGCGAAGGACGCGGTCGGCAGGTCCTCGGCCGTCGCGCTGGAACGCACCGCGTAGGAGGCCCGCTCTCCGAGCCGGGCGAGCGATTCGCCGATCGCCGCCTCGAGATCGTCGGGAATCGCGACGCCTTCGACGGCGCGGCGGACATCGGCGCTCAGGGTGCGGATCGCCGCGCGGTCGTCCGGGTTCACGCGCGACAGCAGGTCGAGCGACGCGTCGACCGACGGCGCCTCGGCCACGATCCGCTGGAAGGCGTCCGTCGTGACGCAGAAGCCGTCCGGCACGCGGATGCCGTCGATTCGCGAGAGCTCGCCCAGCTGCGCCCCCTTTCCGCCGACGTCCGCGATGTTCGTCGAGTCGATCTCCTCGAAACCCAGCACGTAACCCAATTTCGTTGCTCCATTGCTTGTCGGGCCGGTTCGCAACGGGCAGTATGAAGCACTTTCTGACGTCTCATGAGACGCGCGGATCTGATACAAAATGAAAGTGGCGGGGAGTGGCGCGCGGCCTGACCCGGCCTCCCCGCACCGGCATCCCGGGCCGCCGTTCACGCTCGGCGGCGGTGATCTCCTGGGCACCGGCCGGCGCCCGCACCGAGCCCCCGCGCCCTGCCCTGACCTGCCCTGGCCTGCCGCAGGGTGCGGTGGACGTGGACAGGGGCGCGTACGCGGATCGCAGGCCCCCCGGGACGGACGGCCGGGCCCTGGCGACGACCGGCAGGATCTCGATCGCGACGGACCCGGCCGGATGGTCCCGGTCCCGCTCCTTCAGAGGCTGCGAGCGGTGATGTCGCCGTGGGAGGTGGTGGCGCGGATGTCGAGTTCGGTGGTGCCGTTGTTCTTGAGGGCGTTGCTGACGCGGCCGTAGCCGGTGCCGGCGTCCAGGGCGGCCGAGACGCCGACGGCGGCGGCGACCGAGATGTCGCCGGACTGGGTGCTGAGCACGACCGTGCCGCGCACGGCCTCGGTGATCCGGATGTCGCCCTTCGCGGTGCTGATCTCCGCGGGGCCGTTGAGCCGGCCGACCTCGACGTCGCCGTCGATCGCGGTGAGGCGGACGCTCGCGGCCTCGTCGATCTTGATCTGGCGGTACGCGCCTTCGAAGGCGACGTCACCGAGGCGTCCGACGCCGCGGAGCTCGGCGGCGGCGGCCCTGGCCTCGACGCTGGAGCCGGCGGGCAGCTGGACGGTGATCTCCAGGGATCCGGAGGGGCCGAAGAGCCGGTTGTCGAGGGTCGAGGCCGTGATCCGCAGGACGCCGTCGGCGTAGGCGACGGTGGTCTGCTCGGCGGTCTTGGTGTCGCGGCTCCTGGAGGGGTCGGCGGGCAGGACCTCGACGGTGGTGTCGGCGCGGTCCGCGGCGATGAACTGGACGCGTCCGGCGGGGATGTCCAGGACGGCGGAGATCGGGGCGGGGGTGTCGAACTTCTGCATCGTGCTCTCCCGTGCTCACTCGTTGTTTCTGACATTGGAAACGCTACGTTGCGTTCCCGAATCTGGCAACATTTTTGTTGCACACAAAGGACATTTTCGCAGTTGAAAGCCCATAAACTGTTGCAACGATCCTGATTCTAAAGCAACGGAGATGCTCTGATCATTGCAATGAATGAGAAGTGAACGCTATGGTGGGGGATCGGGGACCACCACGAAGGATCACCAGGGAGATCGCGATGCCGGGAGGCAGACTCACCCAGCAGGACCGCCGGCAGATCGCGCTGGGGCTGGCCGACAGCCTCCCCTACGCCGAGATCGCCCGGCGCCTCGACCGCCCGACCTCGACGATCACGCGTGAGGTGATGCGCAACGGCGGCCCTGCCGCCTACCGCGCCGACCTGGCCCACCGAGCCACCGAACGCCGAGCCAACCGGCGCAGGCCCGCCTCCTCCCGAGGGCCGGACCCGGTCCCCCAGCCGCACGGACGCGACGCCGAGGCCGTGGCCGAGTACGAGGAGACGTTCACCACCGTCCTCATGGCCTCAGGCCTGACCAAGATGACGGCCCGGGTGCTGACCTGCCTGTTCACCACCGACGCGGGCAGTCTCACCGCGTCCCAGCTCGCTCGGCACCTCCAGGTCAGCCCGGCGTCCATCTCCAAGGCGATCGCCTTCCTGGAGAGCCAGAGCCTCGTCCGCCGGGAACGCGACGAACGTCGCCGCGACCGCTACGTCGTCGACGACGAACTCTTCTACCAGGCGACGATCGCCAGCGCCCGATCCAACGACCTGCTCGTCGAGACCGCACGCCAGGGCGTCGCCGTCCTCGGCCCCCACACCCCCGCCGCCGACCGCCTGGAGAACATCGCCCGCTTCCTCGACTTCATCAGCGAAAGCATCACCCGCGCCGCCGAACAGGCCCGCGAGGTCCTCCACACCAGACCAGGAAGAACCTCGAACGACACCGCCCGGCCAGGTCCGGACCACGGATAGGCGGCCGTCTCGATCGTCACGGCCATGAGACGAGGCCGGCCGCGTCCTCGGGGAACGGAGCTTCCCCGGCCGGCGTGTCGAGCGCGGTCGCGGACGGCCGCCCGTCCAGGAGTGCGCACCCTGTCGAAAACGGACACGAACTCCAGGTTTATCGACAGGAGCGGGCCCGATCATGGTCCGCCCGGGCGGCTGTGCCGTAGATCTGGTGGAGGCAAGGAGAGCCACGCGGCCACCGAGGTCGGGGTGCACGCGTGGCGCGAACACACGTCACCACCAGCCGAAACGGAGAGTGCACACGAATGCGAGTCGAAGAGAACTCCCGCGGGCGACGGACGGGAACCGGCATGCGCACCTGGCGGAAACCGTCGAAGCTCGCGGCCGCGGCCATGATGGCCGGATGCCTCGCGCTGACCGCGACCTCGGCGGCGGTCGCCGACGCGGGCCCGGCCCGGGAGAAGGCCGCGCTCACCTGTGGCGCCGGCGTGTTCCTCGACGGCCTCCGGGCCCTCGCGGTCACCGAGAACGGCCGCGACGAGGTGTTCATCACGAGCGGTGGCACGAAGATCTGGCCGGTGACCGCGCCCTACGTGTCGATGGCCGCGGGCCAGCGGGTCGAGGTCGACAAGTGCGTCCCCGTCGGCGCCCAGCTCCGCCTCATGGAGTACGACGACATCGATCCCGACGACCTCATCGGCGGCGTCACCATCAACCGGGACGCGACCTGGGACTACGAGTTCTGCTGCGGCGGCAACGGCCGGTACCGGCTCGGGGCCGTCCAGTAGCCCGCCCCCCGGCACGGCGCGGCCTCCGGCCCTCTTCGGCCGGCCGGAGGCGGCGCGGTGCTCTCGCGGTGTTCCGAGGAGGTCTCGCGAGAGGTGCTGAGAAGTGCCGTCGTGTTCGGGCGGGACCATCCTCCTCGGCGCCGTCCTCCTTTGCGGGGCCCGGAGCTGGATGTCTCAGAAGGTGTTTGAGAGTTGATCGTCGGGCTCATCGCACTCATTCGAGCGGCCGGGGTCCGGGGCGCTGAGCAGGATGGTCCCGTGTGATCCGCCGCAGCAGCGTGTTGATCGCTGCCCACCGGATCATGGCCTCGCTCATCGGTGGCCGACGCTCGTAACCGCGCGCCGGCCGCCGATACAGCATCAGCCACGCCAGCGCCCGCTCCACCACCCACCGCTTGGGATGCACCTGAAAACCTCGCTGCTCAGCGGGCTTGGCCACGATGTGCACGATGATCCCCAGCACCTGACGCGCCCAGACCACCAACTGCCCGGCGAATCCCTGATCGGCGAAGACCACCCGGCACGCGCTCGACAGATACAGCCCCAGCAGCAGACTCCTGGCCCCGGCCCGGTCCTGCACACCGGCCGGACGCACCATCACCGCCAAAAGCAGCCCGAGAGTGTCGGTGACCACGAACCTTACGACCGTTGATCTTCTTGTTCGCGTCATAACCCCGGCCGACGGCCCCGACGGTGTCGGCGCCCTTGACGCTCTGGCTGTCGATGACCGCCGCCGACGGCTCCGCCTCCCGCCCGGCTCTTTTGCGCACTCGCCAGCGCAGCACATCCAGGATCTTCTGGGTGACGCCTGAGATCAGAAGGGTAGAAAGGGTCGTCGTGTCATACCCGCAGTCCTACCCGGCTACAGGGACGACTTCACGATCAGCTCTCAAACACTCTGTCAGTGATGAGCGAGAGCCCTGAAGCCGGGGCTTCCACTCGGTTTCAAGAACGTCGAGGAGTTCGGATGGCTGTGTCCGAGTAGATGAACCGAGGCTACCGATCTGTGACATGTCGTTACACCGTGTCCGTCAAGGCCAGAGAGCGATGGAGGCGCCGTGCTGCACAGGCTAAAGAGTTAGTCGCCATATCACGTCGAGCGTTACATAGATGAAGCTTCAATCTCAGCATCGGAAAGGTTGCTTCGGGCTACTCCTCGGTTGATACCAGGTGCAAGTAAAGCAGTTGTTTATGCTATTCACAACCAATAATTGCTGTTAGGTACGGTTGAGTAGCTGTCTGTAGAGCTCGCCCCGGTACGTGTCTTCTTCGGTCTGCAAGGAGCGGTTCGAAAGCCGCGGGGAGGTCGCCCGATGAGGGCTCAGACAGCTTTCAACGCATCATGTAGGGTGCGGGCTTCCCTGTGGGCGGGCCAGTGGTTCTGAAGCTCGTTGTCCAGGGTGTGCAGCTCGCGCATGATCCGTGCCGAGTCGGTCTGGCGGGCGATGGTGAGTGCGGTGAGTCCCAGGTGGGTGGCTCGGCTCGGGTCGGGCTGGCTGGCCTGTGAGACGGCGAGGGCGAGTTTTGCGGTGAGGTGTCCACGGTCCCGGGTGAGGTGCTCGCCCGTTGAGGCGATCCTGTTCTCCAGGAGGGTGACAGCCGTGTCCGCGCGTCCGGCGGCGCGGTGGCAGACCGCGCTCTGCTCACAGAGCGTGTCCAGGTCATAGTGGTGCAGGTAGACCGGCGCGTTCGGATCGCTGACGTGTGGATGGTCGTTCAGGAGATCGGCGGCCTCGTCCAGGAGGGCGAAGCAGCGGTCATACTCGCCGAGCATGGCGTGTCCGCGAGCCTGCTGCTGGCCGGCCAGTGCGCGGAGTTTCGGGTCGAGCGGGCCGGGGGAGCGGCGGGCGGCTGTGGCCAACTGAACAACGGCTGCCGGGTCGTCGGTGAGGCAGGCGATATTGGATTCACGGACGAGTAGGTAAGCGGCCATCTGAACGTCACCGGCGCACTGTGCCCATTCGGCCGCGAGACGCGACCAGTGCCGTGCCGCGTCAAGATTGCCGATGTCCTGGTGCAGCCAACCGGCCATCTCCCCGTACTGGGCGAGGACCTGGAAGAGCGGCTCCACGTTCGCTGACCGTGCGCCGCGTCGCAGCTCGTTCAGCACCTCGATGTGTGCCATCAACGGCCGGAGCAGCAGCCGGGGGCCGAGCATCTTGTCGGCGGTGTAGTGCTCTGCCAGCAGGCGGCGGAAGTAGTCGATGACGTCAGCGTCAACCCGGGTGGGTTGCTCGATTGCGCGGGCGATCCGTTCGGTCTGGGCAATGTCGACGGTCCCGGGAAGGACTGAAGAGAGCGCACCGGTGGCGAGCAACTGGGCGAACTCGCGTCGCGACATGGTCACGTGGACGCTCCCTCCGTCAGGCGTTCGCAACTCCAGCATGACCGGTCCGTCGTCGGAGGCGCCACCAGGCGGAGCGATTGATCTCGTTGTGGTGTCACAGCTGATCGCTTCGCGTAACGAGATCAGCATTCCCTGTGCGTTGAGTAGGCGATCGAGCTGCCGGACCTGCTCCAGTGGGATGAGGATCTCGCCGTTCTCCGCCCGAGAAAGGCGCGTGTAGTCGTACAGCGCCAGCTTGCCGAGTTCGCGCAGCGACATTTTCGCCTGCCCGCGCAGATGTCGCAGGACCATTCCGAACATGTTCGCCGCCGCGCTGATCGGACCGGACTCCATGGCAGGGCTCCCTTCGAGCGTTGCCGCAACGGTGCGGCAACACCGACCCTCTGGGCAGCGGCTCACCGTTAGGAAACTCTAAGTAAGGAATTGATCGCGCTAAGTGTAACGCCTGACGGTGATCTTCACCCGGACATGGGGAGGTGCGACGTGGTCCCGCATTGGATGCTCGACGCCGACACTCGAATCGACGACTGGAAACCTCTCGGTGGTTACCAGGTCCTCGTACGTGTCCTTCAGGCCGGTACGGCTTCGCGCCGTGCCCGCTCGGTCATCCGCGAGGTGCTTTCACGGGCTGGAGGCGACCACCAGGAAATCGACGACGCAGAGAATGCCGTGGCCGAACTCGCTGCCAACGCCGAAGAGCACGGCCGGCCCCCCTTCGAACTGCGCATCGTCTTCGTGGACGGTGAGCCGTCGTGGTGCGAGGTGGTCGACGCCGATCGCAACCTCAAAGGCGTCTCCGCCATCCTTGATCAGCTGCGCGCCCGCGGTGACGAATCCGATTTGAGCTTGTTTGAGGAGCACGGCCGGGGCTTGTTGTTGGTGCATGCGCTGTCGGCGGGCCGCTGTTGGGTGTACCCGACCAGGATGTGCGCCACCGCGACTCTCGGCAAGGCCATTGGTTTCGTGCTGCCCACCAAGACCGGTCCGTGTCCGAGTGCCCCCGTGCAGGACGACGGACCGCCCCGGAAGGCCGGTGTCCACCTTTCCCCACAACCGTGGGCGCCGGCCTTCCTCGACCACCGCCGGCACCTCTGACGCCAGGACCGGCGGCGATGACAGGCCTCGCCGCCGGTCTCGGGTCCGGTGCTTAACGAGGCGTACGCGGCGAAGATCACCCGGGCTGGAACGTCCTGCATTCTCGTATTGATTACGGAGATGCGCCGTTGGATATGCCGGATTTGTCGATGCACATCCAGCGGTCGCTCGACAGAGTGTCGTTCGGCTCGGGGAGTGGGCCACAACTGTAGTGGCGGGCGAAGTCGAAGGGCGTGTGAACCGTGACGGACCAGCCCCACTCCCTCGGGTAGCCGACGAAGTCGGGGTGCGGCTCCCTGTCGAACAGGGCGAACGGGCCGATGCCGATCTACTGTCTGGTCGCGGCGTAGATGGACTGGCGCGGACCTCAGGAGATTCCGGCCCGAGCGTGACCTTGAAGGCCAGGGCGCTTCCGTCTCATCGGCGGAAGCCGGGCCCGCCGAGCGTGACATGGGCCCGCTGAACGGTCCGCTGTACTTCGGAACACGTTCCGAAGTACCATGTGGCATGGTTACGCCGACCGTCCCGTTCTCCGACCTGTCAAAGCACTCCAAGCGAGTCGCCGAGACCCTTGATCGCGTTCACCGGGTGCATGTGAAGCGTCGAGACGGAGAAGACCTGTTCATCTCCACCGCACGGCATGACCGACAGCGGGAGGAGACCGCGGACATCGCGGCCCGCATGGTCGCGGCCCTCCTCGCCAGCGACGAGGGCACCCGCGCCGTCCTGCACGCCCTGCCCACGGTCTTCCCCTGGGTGAGACACCTTTCCCTGGACGAGAAGAGGGAGTTCGTCCAGGAACTGGTCGACGCCACACGCGACGCGGTCGAGCTGGACGTTCACGCCACCCTGCACCGGCTCATCGTCGAATGGCGTGCTACCGCCCGCGTCCTCGCCGACCCCTCGCTGACTGTACAGCTCACCCGTGCGCTGCCCGATGACGATCACGGTGAGGTGATCGCGCTGTGAGTCCCAAGCGTGGCGACGCGGTAGCCCCGCCGATCGGTGACGAGTGGCACCTACGGTCGCTACCAGTGAGGCGGCCAAGGGGTTGGAAGCAGTTGGTGGTGGAGCGTGTATCAGGATGTGTGAGTGATCGTGAAAGGGTGGGTTAAGGCGCGGGGTGTCCACCCGATCACCGCTTACCGGTGGTATCGGGAAGGCATTTTGCCTGTGCCCGCTCGTAAGGTCGGACGGCTGATCCTGGTCGCAGACGTCGATCCCGCCGCCTCGCACGGCGCAACCACCGTGGGGTACGCCTGCGTCTCTTCTGTGGAGGCGTCTTCACTGGCGTGCCCACCTCCACCGGCCCCGACCCGGCGGTCGCGGGCGGCTACGAGATCCAGCTCGACGCCACCGCCACCGCTGGCAAGACCACCGGCTCCCTGCGGCTTCCTGCGCTATCGAGGCGGGCGTAGGTCTCTTCGCCGATCGGGTAGTCATTGATCATGACTCCTACGGTACGTTAACAGTCGGCGACGTACCGTGAGGGGGAGGGTTGATGCGGGTCCACCAGGCCTACCGCTACGCCCTGGACCCCACCCCCGAGCAGGCGCGCCTGCTCGCCTCCCACTGCGGTGCGGCCCGGTTCGCCTTCAACTGGGGCCTGGCCCGCGTCAAGGCCGCCTTGTCCCAGCGTGCGGCTGAGCAGTCCTACGGCCTCGCGGATGAGATGCTGACCGAGGTGCCGTGGTCGCTGTACGGTCTGCGCCGGGCCTGGAACACCGCCAAGAACACCGTCGCGCCGTGGTGGGCCGAGCACTCCAAAGAGGCCTACACCACCGGCCTGGACGGGGTGGCGCGGGCGCTGAGGAACTGGGCGGCTTCGCGTCACGGCACCCGTAAGGGGCCGAAGATGGGGTTTCCCCGGTTTAAGTCCAAGCACCGCGCCGCTCCCTCGTGCCGGTTCACCACCGGAGCGATCCGGGTGGAGGCCGACCGCCGCCACGTGACGCTGCCCCGCCTGGGGACGATCCGTACGGGCGAGTCGACCCGGAAACTGGCCCGGCACCTGGAGCGCGGCACGGGGCGGATCCTGTCGGCCACCGTCCGATGCGAGGGGGGACGGTGGTTCGTCGCGTTCACCTGCGAGATCGACCGCACCGACCGCGCCCCGGCCCAACCGGAGGCCGTGGTCGGCGTCGACCTGGGCGTCAAGGACCTCGCGGTGCTGTCCACCGGGGAAGTCGTCGCCAATCCCAAACATCACCGCTCGGCGCTCAAGCGGCTGCGCAGGCTGAACAAGCAGCTCGCCCGCCGAACCGGGCCCCGCGCCCCCGACGGCGCCAGGCGCGAGGCCTCCGCCCGCTGGGCCAAGACCAAGGCCGCCCTCGGCAAAGCACATGCGCGGGTGGCCAATCAGCGGCGCGACGGCATCCACCAGCTCACCAGCCGCTTGGCGGTCACCTGGGGCACGGTCGTGGTCGAAGACCTCAACGTGGCCGGGATGCTCGCCCACCGCAGCCTGGCCCGCGCCGTCTCCGACGCGGGCATGGCCGAGGTGCGGCGGCAGCTGTCTTACAAAACCGCATGGAGCGGCGGACGGCTCGTCGTCGCCGACCGGTGGTATCCCTCCAGCAAGACCTGTTCGGGTTGCGGCGCGGTGAAAGCCAAGCTCGCCCTGTCCGAACGCACCTACACCTGCGCCGAGTGCGGCCTTGCCCTGGGGCGGGATCTCAATGCCGCGCTGAATCTGGCCGCGCTCGCGGCCGACGTCGCCCAGAGTTGCGGGGAGACGCGAAACGCCCGTGGAGGAGCGGTAGGACCCGGCACCCGTGCCGGGCGCGCACCGGTGAAACGGGAACCCCGGGAACGGGGAACGCTCCGGCGCAAGCCGGAAGCTGCCTGAGAGCGCGCTCACCACAGCACACTCACAAGCAACGGTGGGCCGATCTGTGCGCCGAGGCCGCGGGCAACACCCGGCGTTGTTTCGAGGCGCTGCGCGACGCCCCGCTGTCGCAGGACGACCCAGATCGGCAGCACCGCCTGCGAGGCCGTCTCGCCGCCGGGACTCTGGGCGGTCGCGAATACCCGCAGTGGGAGTACGAGGTCACCGCGGGCGGTCGCGTGCGTTACCTCGTCGACGAGTCCCGGCGCACTGTCCACCTCGTCTACGCCTCGACGCGCCACCCCAAGGACACCGACGCTTAACTGCTTGGAAGCCTGAGAGGCCTTCACGTACCGACCTCCAGGCCGGTGTGGGCGGCCAGGAAGGCGAGCATGTCGGCGGCCAGGTCGACGGCGCGGCCCGCCGAGCGGGAGCCGTGGCCGACGTCGCCCTCGTGGCGCAGCAGGATCGGCCGCGAGCCCGACGTCGCCGCCTGCAGCGCCGCGCACATCTTGCGCGCGTGCATGGGGTCGACCCGGGAGTCGCCGCCGAACGTGGTCAGCAGCGTCGCCGGGTAGTCGACGCCGTCGACGACCCGGTGGTAGGGGGAGTAGCCAAGCAGCCAGCCCAGCTGCTCGGGGTCGTCGGCCGAACCGTACTCCGAGCGCCACACCGGGCCGAGCCCCGACCGCTCGTACCTGACCATGTCGAGCAGGGGCGCCGAGCAGACGGCGGCGGCGAACAGGTCGGGGCGCTGCGTCAGCGCGGCGCCCACCAGCAGCCCGCCGTTCGACTCGCCGCACGCGCCCAGCCGCGCGGGGGTGGTCCAGCCGTCCGCGACGAGTTTCTCGGCCGCCGCGGCGAAGTCGTCGAAGACGTTCTGCTTGCGCTCCAGCATGCCGTCGCGGTGCCAGGCCGCCCCCTCCTCGCCGCCGCCGCGCAGCTGGGCGAGGGCGAAGACCCCGCCCGCCTCGACCCAGGGCAGGATGTAGCTGGAGTACGACGGCGCGAGCGAGAGCCCGAACCCGCCGTAGCCGTACAGGATCGTGGGCCTGGGGCCCGAGCCGGGGCGGGCCAGCACGACCATCCGCACCGGCGTGCCGTCCGCGGAGGCGCAGACCAGCCGGCGGGCCTCGAGCCTCGGCACCTCCACGGCGCCTGGCGCGGCGCTCCACAGCGACGTCCGCCCGGTGCGCGTGTCGTAGTGGTGCACCCCCGCGGGCGTGACGCTGTCGGTGTAGGTGAACCAGACCTCGTGGCCGCCCTCGGGGCGGGTGGTCATCCCCCCGGCGGAACCGAGGCCGGGCAGCGGCACCGAACCGCGCCGTCTCCCGGTCGCCAGGTCGTGGACGCTGATCTCGCCGACCGCGTGCCGGGTCCAGCCGACGAGGAGCGTCTGCCCGGCGATCGCGAACTCACCGATCACCGCCTCCGGATCCTCGTCGACCAGGTCGACCCAGTGCTCGGGGCCCGGCCGCGCCGGGTCGGCCACGCACAGTCGTCCCCGCGGCGCGTCCAGGGTGGTGAGCAGGTACAGGCGCCCGTCGCGGCCGACGGCGGGCGCCGTCACCGCGCCCGCCCCCCGCTGGACCACCCGCAGGTCGGGGCGCTCGGGGGAGGAGGACGACAGGTCGGCCAGCCAGAGGTCGTTGCCGTCGCCCGCCATCGCCGAGACCGTCAGCCAGCGGCCGTTGTAGCTGATCCCCAGCCCGTACGAGCGCTCCTCACCCATGATCACGGCGTCGTCCTCGGCGGGGGTGCCGAGCCGGTGCAGGCATACCTGGCGGGAGCGGACGTAGAAGAACGCCTTCCCGTCGGGCAGCCACGCCACGGGCGCGTACCGGCAGCGGTCGATCGGGCCGTCCACCGTCCGGCGGGTGGCGACGTCCATGACCCGCAGTTCCGACCGCTCGTCCCCGCTCCTGGACAGCTGGTACGCCACCAGCCTGCCGTCCAGGTCGGGCTGCCAGTGGTCGAGCGTGGTCAGCCCGCTCGGGTCGAGCTCCATCGGGTCGAGCAGCGTCTCCTCCACCCCGTCGGGGCCGGTGCGGTAGAGGACCGCGTGCTCCTGGGAGGCCGTACGGCGCAGGAAGAACCGGCTGCCGCCGCGCCACATCGGCGTGCCTACCGTCCCGGCCCCGGTCAGCGCGGCCACCCGCGAGTGCCACAGGTGGCGGCCCGGCAGCGTGCTCGCGTGCTCGCGCCAGAGCTCCTCCTGGGCGGCCGTCCAGCTCCGGGTCTCCGGGCTGTCGGGATCCTCCAGCCACCGGTACGGGTCGGGCACGGTGTGGCCGTGGAGGTGGTCGACGACCGGTTGCCGCTCGGCGGGAGGGTAGATCATCGGCTTCCTCCGATGTGGAGATCTCGGACTCTGGACGGGAAACGCGGTGAGGACGTCACGGCACCAGCTCCTGCGCGCTCGACGGGTTCCACTGCCCGGCCAGGTCGGCGTAGAGCGGGGAGGCGGCGAGCATCTCCTCGTGCGTGCCCAGCCGGACGCTGGTGCCGTCCATGACGAGGACCCGCCGGGCCCGCAGGGCGGAGGTCAGCCGGTGGGCGATGACGAGCAGCGTGCCGCCCCGGCGGGCGAACGCCTCCTCGGCGCGGGCCTCGGCCGCCGGGTCCAGATGACACGTCGCCTCGTCGAGGATCACCAGCCGGGCCGGGGCGAGATAGGCGCGGGCCAGGGCGACCAGTTGCCGTTCGGCGGGCGACAGCAGCCCCGAGTGGATCTCGGTGGAGTAGCCGCCCAGCCGCGCCACCAGGTTCGTCAGGCCGACCGCGGCCACCGCGTCGTCCACCGCCTCCGGCGAGGCGTCGGCCAGGTAGGTCAGGTTCTCCAGCAGGGAGCCGCGAAAGACGTACGCCTCCTGCGGGATGAGCACCCGGTCGGCGGGGTCGAGCCGGTCGGCGGGCACCCCGCACACCAGGACCTGGCCCGCCCCCGGCGCGAGCACCCCGGTCAGGAGCGCGGCGAGCGTGGACTTGCCGATGCCGCTGGGGCCCACGACCGCGATGTGGTCCCCCTCGGGGACCGACAGGTCCAGGCCGTCGATCACCGGTTCCGCGTGCGGGCCGTACGCGAACGTCACGCCGCGCAGCTCGGCCGCCCCGGCCCCGCCGTCGCCGCCGTCCCGTGCCGCGATCCGCCCGCGCGCCCGTACGGGCGGGTCGCCGTCGCGCAGCAGCCGGCCGAGCGCCACCCGCAGCCGGACCCCGTTGATGCCCAGCCCCTCCACGAGGTTGCCGAGCGCGGGCGTCAGCGACTGCGTGACGTAGGCCAAGGCGCCCAGGATCACCCCGGCGCCCGCGCCCTCACCCACCAGCCAGGGGGTCCCGGCCAGCACCAGCAGGACCGGCAGCCAGCCGCCCACCGCCAGCGACAGCGTGCGCAACGCGGTCACCCGCGCCAGCGACCGGGCCGCGCGGGCCTGCTCTGCCACCCGCAGGCCGACGTCGCCCGCCACCCGCTCCTCGGCCCGGCAGGCGGTGATGTCGCGCAGCCCGCCCACCATGGTGGCCAGCGACCCGGCGGTGCGCTCGTCGGCCAGGATGAAGTCCCGCTGCCGCCTGGCCAGGGCGCGCAGCGACAGCAGGAAGATGACAAGACCCGCGACGAAGGGGGGCAGCACCAGCGCGAGCACCTCGGGCACGAGGGTCGCCAGCCCGAGCATGACGCTCACCACGGTGAACGCGAACGACCTGACCACCGTGATGACCGAGGCGAAGGCGTCGCGGGCCAGCTCGACCTGCAGGTTGGAGCGGGCCACCGCGGCCGCTCCCGGTCCCCGTCCGGACATGACCGAGTGGCGCAGCGCGTCGTCGACGACGTGCGCGAGCAGTTCCTCGCGGAACGGCTCCACGATCGCGGCGACGGCCATCACCACCTGCCGCGCGCCGACCGCGGCCAGCAGCCACGCGCCGCCGAGCAGCGCCAGCCAGGCGAACCCGGTCGCGGGGCGTCCCGCGCCGAAGCCGTCGTCGATCGCCCGCGCGATGGCCAGGCCGATGACCAGGGAGGGCGCTGTCTCCGCGACGGACCAGCCCGCGAGCCTGACCAGCTGGTAGGGGTCCCTCCTGAGCGCCCGCCGGAGGGGTCTGTTGACGACGTGCCCGTCCGGAGGGCTCACGACGTGCTCGCCCGGAAGGAGGCACCCGCCTGGAACGACGCGCCCGCCTGGAACGACGCGCCCGCCGGGGAGGAGGCACCCGCCTGGAACGACGTGCCCGCCGGGGAGGAGGCACCCGGCGGGAAGGACGCGTCGGCCGGGGAGGACGTGTCCGCCTGGAAGACGGCGCGGTAGGCCGGGTCGGCCCACAGCGCCCGGTGCCCGCCGCACGCGCGCACCCGGCCGTCGTCCAGCCAGATCACCCGGTCGGCCGCCGCGGCGGTCGCCACCCGGTGGGTCACGATCAGGCGCGTGCGGTCGCGCAGCTCTCTGGAGAGCGCGCGGGCGACCTGGCGCTCGGTGACGGTGTCCAGGCTGGAGGTGGCGTCGTCCAGGACGAGCAGGCGCCATCCCTGCGCGAAGGCGCGGGCCAGGCCGAGCCGCTGCCGCTCACCGCCGGACATGGGCGCCTCCTCCAGCGGCGTGTCGTACCCCAGGGGAAGCCGCCGGACGAAGGCGTCGGCGCGGGCCGCCCGCGCCGCCGCCCGCACGACCTCGCCCCTCCCGTCCGCCCGGCCGTCGTGCCGGTGGCCGGACCCGGTGCCGGTACGGGTGCCGCGACGGCCGCGGCCGGAGGCGCCGTGGCGGCCGGTGCCGGGGGTGGCGGCGGGAGCGTCGAGTCCCAGGGCGACGGCGGCGCCGACGGTGTCGCCGAGCAGCGCTGGGCGCTCGAAGGCGTACCCGACGGCATGGCGCAGCGCCTCGCGGGAGAGGTCGGGCAACGGCACGCCGTCGAGGAGGACCGTGCCGTGCCGCGGGTCCACCAGCCGCCCGGCGACCGCGGCGAGCAGGGACTTGCCCGCCCCCGAGCGGCCGACCACGGCCACCGCCTGCCCGCCGGGGATGACGAGATCGACGTCGCGCAGGCCGCCCGCGTCGACGCCGCGAAACTCGAGCGTGCCGGGACCGGGAGGCAGCGGGCGCGTGCCGTAGGCTCGCGGGCTCTCGGCGGTCAGCTCCTCCACCCTGGCCGCGGCGGCCCGCGCCCTGGCCAGGCGGCTGACGTAGCCCAGCGCCGAGCCGAGACCGGCGCCGAGCACGACGTAGCGGGCGGCGGCGTACAGCTCTCCGGCCGTGAGGTCGCCGGCGGCCAGGCGCAGCCCGCCCACCCCGAGCACGGCCACCTCCAGCAGCGGGACCACCGCTCCCGCCTGCACACCGGCCCGCGCGTTGGCCCGCCACATGTCCATGGCGTGCCCGCGCAGCCGGGGCAGGGCGGTGAGCACCCGCGCCCGCTCCTGGTCGGCGGTGCCGGCCGCGGCGATCGTACGGGCCCCGGCGAGGGCGTCGACCAGGCGGGCGGCGATGTCGCTCTGCGCCGCCTGGTAGTCGCCCGCGATGGAGGTGCTCACGGTGAGGAAGGCCCGCAGGACGAGCGCGATGAGGACGAGCCCGGCGACCAGCGTCACGGTCAGCAGGGGGTCGATGAGAGTGAGGGCCACCACGCCGCCCGCGGTGGGGATGACCAGCGCGGCCCCGGTGACGATCGACTCGGGGGCGCGCCCGATCTCCTCGGTGTTCAGGCCCATCCGGGTGACCAGGTCCCCCTCGGGGAACCGGCGGGTGATCACCGGCCCGACACCGAGCACGTTCCGTACGACCCGGTTCCTGAGCCAGGCCGAGGAGCGCGCGCCGCTCGATCCGGCGGCCCAGACGCCGAGGGTGTCGCAGAGCACGGTCAGGATCACGGCGGCGGCGCAGGCACCGAGCCAGGTCGCCGCGCCGGTGCCGCCACTCGTACCGGCCACGAGCTCGTCGACCGTCCTGCCCAGAATGAACGGGAGCGCGAGCTGCGCGAACGCGCCCAGGACGGAGGTGACCGCGAGGACGGCCAGCCAGGGTCCGCTACGCCGCACGGTCTCGGCCACCAGCCGGTCCGCTGCCCGCACGTTGGCTCCTCCCCGAACCTTCCCGACTTACCGAACTTCCCCGACTTCGTGAACTTCCCCGACTTCCCCGACTTCCCCGATGTGCCCGACGCCCCGAACGCCCTCGACGTCGCGGACCTCCCCGGTCTCCCGGCGTCCGCAGCGTCCTCGGCGTACCGGAACCTCCCGGAACGGGAGTGCCCGGGACGGCCGCCGTCGCTGGCCGTCCCGGGCACGGGGTCTCACTAGTGGCAGAGCACGACGCTCAGGTTGCTGGGCTTGCCGGACTCGCAGCCGAGAACCGTCAGGGTGCTACCGCCACCGCCACCGCCGCCGCCGGTGGGGGCCTCCAGGGACTGCAGGTCGAGAAGGACCATGGGATTGCCTCACTTCTGGTGGGAACCGATATCGGGAAAACCGGGTGCCTAGTGGCAGAGGACGACGCTCAGGTTGCTGGGCTTGCCGGACTGGCAGCCCAGGACCGTGAGGGTGCTGCCACCGCCGCCGCCACCGCCGCCGGTGGGGGCCTCCAGGGACTGCAGGTCGAGAAGAACCATGGGAGTTGCTCCGTTTCTACGGGGTTCTGCGGGTTCTGGGTTTTGTGGAACGGGAGGAACTAGTGGCAGAGCAGGAGGCTCAGGTTGCTGGGCTTGCCGGACTGGCAGCCCAGGACCGTGAGGGTGCTGCCGCCGCCACCGCCGTGGCCGCCGCCGTCGGGGGTCTCCAGGGACTGCAGGTCGAGAAGGACCATGGGATTGCCTCACTTCTGGTGGGAACCGATATCGGGAAAACCGGGTGCCTAGTGGCAGAGGACGACGCTCAGGTTGCTGGGCTTGCCGGACTGGCAGCCCAGGACCGTGAGGGTGCTGCCACCGCCGCCGCCACCGCCGCCGGTGGGGGCCTCCAGGGACTGCAGGTCGAGAAGAACCATGTCGTTACACCTCCTTTGATGTCGATGTGTCGTGGGGGCCAAACCACCCGGCGGATCCGTGCGCGGACACCCCTGCCGGGGCGCTCGTGCCGTCGGGCGGCTCGATGAAGGGGAGGAACACCGGCCGGTCGTGCAGCACGGCGCTCATCGCGAACAGGACTCCGGCCGTACCGGTCGCGAAGTCCATGGAAAGCCTGAGCAGCTGGTTGCCGGGGAAGGCCAGCCCGCCGCCGTGGGGCAGCGCGTGCCAGTCCAGCCCGCGGAGCTGCTCTGCCAGGTCTGTGCGGCCGGTGTGGGGGGCGTTCGGCTCGGGCCCCAGGCCCCAGCCGAGCCCGCCGATCATGCCGCTCCGGCCGGTGAACAGGCCGGACTGCACGAAGTAGCGTCCCCGGGTGACGCGCCGGCAGCCGTCGAGCGCGGCGCGGAAGTCCGCGTCCTCGCGGTGGGCCAGGTAGCGGGCGAGGACCAGGCCGATGCCCACCGACCCCTCGTCCAGGTAGGGCAGCGTGCGCCAGCCCTGATTGACCTGGAGGGTGCCGTCCTCGCCGGTGACGCAGCGCCGCAGGTCCTGCCGGAGCGCCACGGCCGCCCGCTCGAGCAGCGACGCGTCACCGGTGCGCTCGTAGGCGTGCAGGAAGAGGAGGGCGGGCCCGGAGGAGCCGTACATCAGCCCGGCCCGGGGGTTGGCGCCGCCGCTGACCTCCGGCACGTCGTCGGGCCCGCCCAGCCTGTCGGAGCAGATGTCGGTGATCTGCAGGGCCACCTCGGTGAAGGTCCGCTCGCCGGTGGTCCCGCCCAGATGGAGAAGGTTCAGGCCCATGCCGGCCAGGCCGCTGAACAGCCCGAGCTCCAGCGACCCCCACTTCTGGCGTAGGCACAGGTCGGCGGTGTCGATCGCGTCCTGGCGGTGCCCGAGCAGGTCGAGGACGTAGGCCACGCCGTGCAGGCCGTCGTAGAACCCGATCCCCGTCCCCGGGTCGGGGGCCAGCGCCCTGGCGCGCAGCCAGTCCTCGTACTCGGGACGGCGCTCGGCTCCGGTGGCGGCCAGCGCGTAGAGCACGCCCGCCGCGCCGTACGCGAGGTTGACGCCCCCGCCGGGCTGGAACTGGGCGACGTCGCCGGGGAAGAGCCGGTCCTCGCGCTCGGGGGTGGCGCTCGCCAGGATGGCCCTGGTCATCGCCTCCCTGAGCCGGGGCCAGTCGTCGAGCCCCGGCTTCGGGTACGGCGTGGCCGCCACGGGCTCGGGGCCCGCGACGGTCAGGACCGCCTCGTCGAGCACCTCGCGCGGTACGGGGAAGGTCTCGCCGATGAGCCTGGCCAGGTCGGTCACCTTGGCGCGGTCGAGCGGCAGCATGATGGTGAGCTGCGGGGCGAACAGCCCGAGGCAGAGGCAGGCGAGGGCGTACAGGTCGACGTCGACGCCCTGCCGGTCGGCCGGCGCGCCGAACGCCGGGTGGGCGAGTGCCGCGCGGCCGCGGTCCTCGATGAGGGTCGCCACCTCGTAGTCGATCAGTGCCAGGCGGCCGTCCTCGGTCACGAGGATGTTGTTGGGGTGCAGGTCGCCGAAGACCACCCCGCGCCCGTGCAGGGACTCCACCGCCCGGCGTACCTTGGGGAGCGTGTCGAGCACCCAGCCGGTGTACTCGGTGATGGCGTCGTCGTCGCAGGTCGCTCTGGTCAGCGGGTACTTGTGCACGAGCTGCCGCTGGAGCGGGTTGCCGTCGACGAACTCCTCGACCAGGAAGTGGTGCCCGCCCAGGGTGAAGTAGTCGATCAGCGCGGGCACCGCGTCCAGCCCGGCCAGGCGCTCCAGCATGTCGCGCTCGTGCGCCAGCCGCGCCACCGCGTCCCGGCCGGCGGCGTCCAGGCCGGCGTGCGGACGGGCCTCCTTCAGCACGACCCGCTCCCCGGTGCGCAGGTCCTCTCCCAGGTAGACGCCGCCGCCGTTGGAGAACTGCATGACGCTCTCGACCCGGTACGGCAGCCCCTCGGTGGTGACCGCGTTGCGGGCGGCCACGTGGGGTTCGAGGAAGGCGGGCAGCGTCACCCAGGACGGCACGCCGAAGGCGGGCTCCCGCACGTCGGGGACGAGCCGCCCCTCACCGTCCTCGATGGCCAGCACCAGCTCGCCGTTGTCGGCCAGGCAGCGCCGTCCGGCGAAACCGCCGTACCGCACGAAGAGCGGGCCCTGGCCGTAGCGCAGGTCGCTGAGGATGTACGGCCCCTCGACGCCCCGCAGCAGCTCGTCGAGCTCCTTGAGCGTGAGCTCCAGCTGCGCCTCGTCCACCGGGTAGATCGTCACGAGCTTCCCGCTGGCGCCGCGGGGGGCGGCCTTGGAGTTCAGCATGGTCATGACCGGCAGGCTGCGCAGGAACTTGAACGCGATGTCGCGGGGGACGCAGTAGTCCCAGACCGCCTCTATGGCGCGGTCGGCGTCCTCGGCGCGGGCGGAGACGTGGATCTTCCAGCCCTGGGCGGGGGTGCGGCCGGCGAGCGGCGCGTAGTGCATCCAGGTGTCGGTCGCCTGGTGCTGCCAGCCGTCCGGGACGTCCCGGGCAGCGAGCGCGAAATCGGGGTGATCCCCCCGGCGGCCGTCAAGCGTGTCATAAAAAAGCGGGTCCGCCAGGCAATAAAGTTCATACTGGTCATCCATGGCATTCTCCCCTGCTGTCTTCCAGAAGAGAGAATTACGGATAACCCGAGAAACCACTAGTTACAAATTAAACCACTCGTATATGCGAAACTCACAGTGTCAACCGTGAAGGTGTACGCTACCTGCGCTTTCGCGGCGGACGTGAAGGTTATTCGGAAAAATTCCCAGGAACCTCGGCTATCAGGGTGAACCACCCGTCCGCGCCGCCGACCGCCCGCACCGTGCCGCCCAGCTTGCCCACGCGGTGGGTCAGGTTGTCCACGCCGCTGCCGGTGGAGTGCGCCTCCCGCCGGGGAGCCCCGTCGTTGACGACGGTCAGGCGCAGCCGGCCGTCGTGCTCGACCAACTCGATCGCGCACCGCTTCGCCTGGCTGTGCCGCAGCATGTTCGTCACGCCCTCGCGGACCACGGCGCCCAGCGTGGCGCTCACGGCCTCGGGAAGCTCGTCCACGTCCACCCGGACCGAGCAGTAGGCCCCGAAGCCCTCCATCAGGGTCCTGGCCCGCGCGGCCTCGCCGGAGAACGACAGCCGGTGACGGGCCTCCGACACGTTCCGTACGGCGTGCGCGGCCTGTCGCACCGCCCGCAGCACCTCTTCCAGGTCCTCGCGCAGGCGCGCGTCGCCGTTCGCCCTGCGGTGGGCCAGCTCTCCCTTGATGGACGCCAGCCAGAGCCAGTGCCCCACGATGTCGTGCATGTCGCGGGCGAACCCCTCGTACGCTCTGGTGAGCGCCCTCTCCCGCTCGGCGCGAAGCCGCCTGAGCCGCCGGAGGAGCGTGAGCGTCACGCCCAGCGAGACCAGCAGGACGCCCGCCCCGGCCGCTCCGACGAGGTAAGCGGGGTGGGGCATGGAACGCCTCTCGCAGGAGAAATGATATTCCCGATGATAAAATCGAAAAATTATCTGAGCGTCAATTCAGAGGTGTGGTTACTGAGCGTAACCAGGCGAGGGGTGAGTGCCTGATAATTACCCCAACATCATGATATGAATCGCACAATTAGGCGAATCTCGGAGAAGTGGACATGCCGGGGTGCCACGCTCCCGTTCCGGGCGCGCCGCCCGGACGGACGGCCGTCGTGACCGGACGCGGTCGGATCTCCCGAAGCCGCGGCATGGCGACGAACCGTTACGGCGAGTGACCGTTGAATACGGTTCCGCGCCCTTGCCGATCTCGCTCCCTCTCATGCGCCGTCGTGATGAGAGGCCACCGCAGGGGCGGCCCCGGACGGCGGCGACGGAGGCGACGGAGGCGACGGAGAACATGACGGCGGACGCGAAAGGGAACCCGAGGGGCGCGACGGCGGGGCGGACCTAGCCGGAGCGAGGCGGGACGGAGCCGTTCAGAGCAGTGCGAACACCGGGGGGAGCAGCAGGTAGGACCCGGCCACCAGGCACGCGCCCGCCACCACCAGGAACAGGAACACCCAGAACCCGCCGGGCAGGAAGGTCAGCCTGGCGAGCTGGTCGGCGTCGGAGTCGGGCGCCTGGTGGCGACGCCGCTTGCGCTGGAGCTCCACGATCGGCCGTACGCCTCCCAGCAGCAGGAACCACACGGCCAGATAGGCCAGGACCGCGTCCATGTCGGGCGCGGCGTACCAGGTGAAGGCGAAGATGGCGCCCCCGGTGGCCAGCAGGCTCACCACGCCGAACAGGTTGCGGATCAGCAGCAGCATGCAGAACAGCAGCCCGATCACCATCGTGATCAGCACCGCCACGTAGCCGGAGGCGGTCAGCCACGCCCCGCCCAGTCCCAGCAGGGAGGGGGCGACGTATCCGGCGGCGGCGGTCAGGATCATGCCGAACCCCCGGGGCTTTCCCCTGGTAAGGGTCACGCCCGAGGTGTCGGAGTGCAGCCGGATGCCCTCCAGCTTGCGCCGGGTGAGCAGGGCCACCAGCGCGTGCCCGCCCTCGTGGGCGATGGTGATCAGCCCTCGTGACAGCTGCCACGAGGTGGACCACGACACCACGCCCAGCGCGACCAGGGCGGACAGCAGCACGACCCACAGGGGCGGCCCGGAACGGGTCGTGGTCAGGGTCACCCAGAGGTCGGACAACGCTCGTTTCTCCTTTGCGGCGTGAGAGCAAAGCGTCCCACGACTGCCGGTGTGCTGGCGATAAAGTCGGAACCGTGCCGAACATGATTCCGGAACTCGCGGACGCGGGCGTCCCCGCCCGGTGGCGAGGGCTGGGCCTGCCCGGTCTGGCGGACGTGCACGTCCGCTTCCTGTCGGAGCGGATGGAACGCCGAGTCTGGCACCATTTCGAGCACGGCAGCCCCCTGATGGGGAACGGGTGGCCCCGAGCATCCCCCACCCGTACGCCCACCGGCTCCACGCGCTCGACCGCCTCGGCCTCGGCGACGGCCGACTCCGCGCGGTGTGCTGGAACAACGCGGGCAATCTCCCCGACCTTTCCGCGCACTACACTCGGTCGGCAGGATGTTGATGACCGGGAGAAACTCGTGAACGATCGGAACGCCGAGCTCATCAAGACGTTCTACGAAGCCTTCGCGCGCCGCGACGCCGACGCGATGGAGCTCTGCTACCACCCCGACGTCACCTTCGGTGACCCCGTCTTCCAGGACCTCGAAGGACGCGACAGGGTCATGGGCATGTGGCGGATGCTGCTCGGCCGCAGCGCCGACCTCAACGTGACCGTCCGCGACATCACCGCCCGCCCGCACGAGGGCACGGCGCACTGGACCGGCCGTTACACCTTCGGCAAGACGGGCAGGAAGGTCGTCAACGAGGTCGACGCCCTCTTCCGCTTCGAGGACGGCCTGATCGTCCGCCACCACGACGACTTCGACCTCAGGCGCTGGTCCAAGATGGCGATGGGCCGGCCGGCCGGTATCGTCCTCGGCTGGACCCCGATGCTCAGGGCGAAGATCCGCACCACCGCGATGCGGTCGCTGCAGGAGTTCATGAGCGCCCGATGAGGAGAGACGCGTGACCGACCGGCGAATGCGGGGCCTGCGGAGCCTGATGCGCGGGCGTCCCGGCACCGGCCGGGAGTCTCCCGAGCGGTCGATGGACCCCAGGTCCGTCGGCGACGGGCGGCCGGTCCCGCCCCGCTCGCGCGTCATCGACAACGCGATCTACGTCAACGGCCATCGAGCCGCGACCCCCGAGTCGCTGCCCGACGCCTTCGAACGCCTGAAGAACACCCCCGACAGCATGGCCTGGATCGGCTTCTACCGGCCGGAGGACGGTGTCATCCTCAACGTCGCCGAGGAGTTCGACCTGCACGAGCTGGCGGTCGAGGACGCCATCGTCGCCCACCAGCGGCCCAAGGCCGACCGCTACGGCGACACCCTGTTCGTGGTGCTCCGCCCGGCCCGCTACCTCGACGAGGCCGAGGAGGTCGACTTCGGCGAGCTGCACGTCTTCGTCGGCCGTAACTTCGTGATCACCGTGCGGCACAGCGAGGCGCCCGACCTGTCGCAGGTCCGCCGCCGCATGCAGCACGACCCCGAGCTGCTCGGCCAGGGCCCGCAGGCGGTGCTCTACGCCATCCTCGACGCGGTCGTGGACGGCTACGCCCCCGTGGTCGCCGGCCTGCAGAACGACATCGACGAGATCGAGGTCCAGGTCTTCGGCAACGAGCCCGGCGTCTCCCGCCGCATCTACGAGCTGTCGCGCGAGGTGATCGAGTTCCAGCGGGCCACCCAGCCGCTCCTCGGCATGATCGAGGGTTTCATCGCGGGGGCCGCCAAGTACGGGGTGGACCAGGAGCTGCAGAGATACCTGCGGGACGTGGCCGACCACGCGATCACCGTCGCCGAGCGGGTCAGCGGCTTCCGCCAGATGCTCCACGACATCCTCGTGGTCAACTCGACCATGGTCGCCCAGGCCCAGAACGAGCACATGACCAACCTCACCGAGGCGAGCAACGCCCAGAACGAGGAGGTCAAGCGGATCTCCGCCTGGGCCGCGATCCTGTTCGCCCCCACTCTCGTCGGCACCATCTACGGCATGAACTTCGACGTGATGCCCGAGATCCACTGGAAGTGGGGCTATCCCTTCGCGGTCCTGCTCATGGCGGGCGTCTGCCTCACGCTCTATCTGGTGTTCAAACGCCGCGACTGGCTCTGACCCCGCCACGGGCCCCGGACCACCGGCCCGGGGCTCACGGCGAAGGATGCTCCCATGGTTCGTCAAGCGGCAGAAGCCAGATCTTCTTGTGCTGGCCGAGGCCGGCAGATCCCGTTGAAGACACCGCGGTCAGTCAGATGACGAGCCAGACCTCACCGGGAGGCGTTCACCTCCATCCTCGCTATCAGCTGAGCTTGGCCAGGATCAGGTCCAGTTTGCCCTCCATGGAGTCCATCCGGCCTTCCACGGAGCCCATGCGGCCTTCGAAGGACTCCATGCGGCCTTCGAAGGACTTCATCCGGCCTTCGAAGGACTCCATCCGGGTGTCCATCTTCGCCTCAAGGCCGTCGACCTTGGCGTCAAGGTTGTCGACCTTGGTGTCAAGGCCGTCCACCTTGGTCTCCAGGCCATCTACCTTGGTGTCGAGGCCGTCCACCTTGGCGGAGAGGGCGAAGAGATCCTCCTTGGTGGCCATCCGGTTCATGATCTCTTCGAACATCGGCGCGGTGTAGGTCATGACCTCCTCGCGGATGATCTTGGGAAGATCGTGCAGTGTCTCCTTGATGTCCGCCAGGTCCCTGCCGGTCCTGAAGGCCCAGGCCTCCAGGTCCGCCACGCGCTGAACGGTGCTCTTGGTCGCCACGTCGGGCATGGTACCTCCTGCTCGGGGGAATGGAGGGTCGGCCTGCCGGCGGGCCGGGGCCACGACCCGTGACGGTATGTGAGCAATTGAACACGTTCCGGTGGGGCGGTGAGGCCGATTCCGGGATTCCGGACCGAGGGGCGGGTCAGCCGAGCAGCTTGCGGGCGGCCGCCTCGATCTCGGCCTCCGACAGCAGCACGTGCCGGGCCGCCTCACCCAGCGGGATGAAGCTGTCCGAGGAGGTCACCCGGGCGATCCTGCCGGTGAAGCCCGCGTCGAGCAGCTCGGCGACGATGCTCTCCGAGACGCCCCCGGTGCGGCGGGTCTCGTCGGCGATCAGCACCTTGCCGGTCAGCTCGGCGGCCCGCATCAGATCCTCCACCGGAAGGGGGGAGAGCCAGCGCAGGTCCAGGACCCGGCAGCCGTGCCCCTCGGCGGTGAGCCTCACCGCGGCGCGCAGGCTCATCCGCAGGCCGTTGCCGAAGGTCACGATGGTCAGGTCGCGGCCGTCGCCGTAGCTGCGGGCCCGCCCGATCGGGATGTGCGTCTCCGCCCACCGGGCCGGGGGAGCGTACGGGGCGAGCCAGCCGCTGTCGCCCTCCTCGAACATGTCGCGGGTGTTGTACAGGGCGATGGGCTCGAGGAAGACGCAGACACTGCCGTCGACGCGGGCGGCGGCCAGGCAGGTGCGCAGCATCGAGGCGGCGTCGTCGGGCCGGGCGGGGGAGGCCACGACCAGGCCCGGGATGTCGCGCAGCGCGGCGACGGAGTTGTCGTTGTGGAAGTGGCCGCCGAAGCCCTTCTGGTAGGCGTAGGAGGCGACGCGCACCACCATCGGGTTACGGAAGGCCCCCTGGGAGAAGAACTGCAGCGTCGCGGCCTCGCCCCGTATCTGGTCCAGGGCGTTGTGCAGGTACGCCAGATACTGGATCTCGGGCACCGGCAGCAGGCCGGAGACCCCGGAGCCGAGCGCGAGGCCGAGCACGGCCTGCTCGTCCAGGTGGGTGTCGAACACCCGGCCCGGGCCGAAGCGCTTCTGCAGGCCGCGCGTGACGCCGTAGACGCCGCCCTTGCGTGCCACGTCCTCACCGAAGACCAGCACGTCGGGGTGGGCGGCCAGGGAGTCGGCGAGGGTGCGGTTGACGGACTGGGAGAAGGTGAGCGGGCCCTCCTGCTCCGGGAGCCTGCCGGCGAAGGCCCTCGCCCTGGCCTCCGGGGCCGCCACCCCGGTGCCGGCCGCGGCGACGGCCGCGGGAGTGCGCGGGGCCAGCGGCTCCACGATGTCGAAGGCGGAGACGAGCCGGGGCCGCCGGGAGCTCTCCATCGCCATCTTGAACAGGTGCTCGCGCGTCGTCTCGTACCGGAGCAGCAGCTCGTCGGGGGTGATCAGGCCGGCCTCGACGAGCAGCCTGGCGGTCGCCACGAGCGGGTCGCGCTCCAGGTCGGCGTCGATCTCCCGCTTGGTCCGGTAGGACAGCTCCACGTCCGAGCCCGCGTGGCCCATCAGCCGGACGGTGCCGACGCGCAGCAGGGCGGGGGCGCGGTGCGCGCGGACATGGTCGGCGGCGGCCAGCGCCACGTCGTGGACGTCGGCGAGATCGCAGCCGTCGGCCTCGAAATACCTCATCAGCGGGTGGTGGGCGGCCCTGATCCAGCCGTCGGGGGTGCGCACGCTGATGCCCAGTCCGTTGTCCTCGCAGACGAACAGGATCGGCAGCGCCAGCTTCTGGTACGAGCCGTAGGCGGCCGTGTTGAGGCCCGACAGGGCGCTGGCGTGGTTCATCGAGGCGTCACCGAAACTGCACGTCGCGATCGCGTCGGCGGGCCACGGCCCCGGCAGGCCGAGCTGGCGGGCGCGCTCGATGGCGAAGGCCACGCCCACCGCGCGGGGCAGGTGGCTGGAGATCGTGGAGGTCTGCGGGATCACCGCCAGGTCGGGGTGGCCGAAGACCTTGTGCCGCCCGCCCGCCATCGGCTCCTCGACCGAGGCGGTCAGGCCGAGCAGCACGTCGCGCAGCCCCTCCTCGGGCAGCCGGCCCGCCATCGCCGACCGGGTCAGGTAGAAGGCGCCCGACCGGTAGTGCAGGAGGGCGGGGTCGGTGGCGCGCAGCGCGGCGGCGACCGCGGCGTTGCCCTCGTGGCCGGCCGAGCCGATGGTGTAGAAGCCCTGGCCCTGCTCGCGCAGCCAGCGGGCGGTGACGTCCAGCAGCCTGCTGCCGAGCTGGAACTCGAACAGCTCGCGGCAGCGGGCGCCCGTCAGGGTCGTGCCCTCCCGCACGGGCAGGCCGGGATCGCGCGGCGCCCCGGGGGAAAGGGCGGTCACGGCCTCGGTGAAATGGGTCTCAACAGTGTCGCGCGCCACAGCCCGATTATGTCCCCCATGGATGGATGCCGTCCTCAACCTTGACATCTTTGATGCGTACGGACTCGCGGGCCGATCGCATTTAACCATTATTCATGACAGCTCGTCAGGGCTGTTTTCACCGATCCGCCCGATGAATGAACCGGAACCCTCATGCCGGGTCTGACCAGCACAAGGGGCGGAAGCCCCGAACGGTGGGAGCACATTCGTTTCCGGGTCCTGTGTTGCCATCCCCGGGCATCTCGCGCCCCTGTTGCCACAAGCCGTTCCTCCTGCGGACTTCCCCAGGGGGGTGTCTTTGCCATCCGCGGACACAGCGGCTGCCAGCATCTTCGGAGTTCACGTCCATCACACCGGCCACATCGGTCACATCAGTGGAGGCGCACATGCTTGGAAAACTGATTCTCACCGGGGCGGTGGGGGCGGCCGTCATGCTGCCGGCCGCCGCCCACGCCGCCGTGCCGTTTTTGGATACGGCGTCGCCCGTCCCGGCGCTTTCCGGCGACACGCCGGTACCCGGGATACCGGACCCCGCCGCACCGGCCGCCTGGAGCGCACCGGCGCCCGGAAGCGCACCGGTGCCGGGGGCCGCATCGATGTCCGCGCTGTCACCCTCGGCCGAGACACCGCCCCCGCCCGCCCCGGTGTCGGGGACCGCCCCGGCGCCCACGGCCGGGGTACCCGGGACCCCGCCGCCGCCGGACGACCAGTTGCCGCCCGGCGCAGTCCCGCCCGGCACCACCCCGCCGGTCGACACCACCCCGCCCGACAACACCCCGCCCGGTGCCGTCCCGCCCGGTGCCGTTCCGCCGGTCGACGCCGTCCCGCCCGGTGCCGTCCCGCCGGTCGACGGCACCCCGCCGTCGGGCGTCGTGCCGCCCGTGGCCGTCCCGCCGGTCCCGGTCGCACCGGCTCCGGTGATATTCGCCGCGCCGGGCACCCCGCTCGCGGTCACGTCGGCCGTCGCCGCCTGGGCGAGCGTGCTCTGCACGCCGGCCGCCGTCGTGGCGGTGGGATCCTGCCTGTGACCGGTTCGTGCCGGTGATCCGAGATCCAGGCCCGTGACCGCCCTGTTCCGGTGACATGCCGGTGACAGATCGGCGGCCGTGCCGGTGACCGGCCGCGGTACCGCTCCCGCGGGCCCGGGCGGCACGTGTTCCGGCCCTGACCGGTTATGAGCGCCCTCCCGCTTACGACGCCCTCCCGCCGCCCCTCGGGCGGGAGAAGGCGTCTTTGCCGATACAGGCCGCAAAACGCGAAGAGTCTTGGAAAAGCACACCCTTCCCGGCAGGCGGATCGGAGAAGGATGGAAAGGAGTGACGGGGGAGAGGAGCCGTGATGCCGGTACAGGACGACGGGCGGCCGGTGGTCGCCGGATTCGACGGCTCGGCGGAGAGCCGGCTGGCCCTGCGGTGGGCCGTCGAGGAGGCCCGCCTGAGATTTCTCCCGCTGCTCGTCTGCCACGCCTGGCAGTGGCCCTACCCCAGGCTCTCCCTCGCCCCCGAGACCACCGAGGTCGTACGCCGCATGGGCAGGCGCGTCCTCGACAGCGGGCTGACGATGGTGCGCGAGCTGGCGCCCAGGGTGAGGGTGCGCGGGCAGCTGGTGGAGGGGACACCGGCCGCGGCACTGGTGGGCCTGTCGGGCGCCGCCGAACTGATCGCGATCGGCCCGCGTGGCGCCGGCGGTCCCGACGAGCTGAGGATCGGCTCGACCGTCGAGGTCGCCGCGCACGCCCACTGCCCGGTGGCCGTCGTCAGGCGGTCCGGCCACCCGCGCTCCGGCCGCGTGGCGATCGCGGTGGAGGACTCCGGCCTCGACTCGCCGGAGCTGGGCATCGCCTTCGAGGAGGCGAGGCTGCGCAGGGCGGCGCTACTGATCATCTGCCTCTGCCCCGAGAACGCCCACGACACCAGGCAGGCGGCCGTCCGCTTCAACACCGACGTCGCGGTGTGGGAGGAGAAGTACCCCACGGTCGAGGTGGAGAGCCTGATCGAGACCCGCTCCCACGTCGAGGTGCTCCGCCACGCGGCCGACCGTTCGGACCTGCTGGTGGTCGCCGACCGGGAGCGGGACGACCCGCTGGATCCCGCCATCGGCCCGGTCTGCCAGGTGATGCTGCGCGAGGCGCCGTGCACGGTCGTGGTGACCCCCTCGCAGGCGTGGCACCCGTCCCCGCGATGGGAACGCCTCGTCAGGAGTTAGCGCTTCCTAACTCTGGGCGGCGGCCAGCGCCGCACGGGCCATGCCGCGCAGCAGCTCGGCCATCGCCGCGGGCGGCAGCTCGCCCGCGCTGTGCGGGGTGGAGTTGAGCAGCCCGAAGACGGCGTGGGTCGCGGCGCGCAGCCCGGCCTGCGAGCGTCCCGGGTAGAGCTCGCTCAGGACGGTGACCCACTCCTCGACGTACAGCCGCTGGAGCCGGCGGATCCGCCGCCGGGCGGGCTCGGGGACGTTGCCCAGCTCCCTGTCGTGCACGGTGATCAGCGCCGGATGGCTGAGCGCGAACTCGATCTGGCAGCCGAGCAGGGCGTCCAGCGCCTGCTCCGCGTCGGGGGCCTCGGTCACGCGGCGCGCGCCCGAGGTGTGCAGGCGCTCGCTGACGTCCAGCAGCATCTCCGCGAGCAGGGCCTCCTTGCCGCTGAAGTGCCGGTAGAGGGCCGGGCCCGAGGTGCCGACCGCGCTGCCGATGTCCTCGATCGAGACGCCGTGGAAGCCGCGCGCGGCGAACAGCTCCGCCGCGGCGTCCAGGATCTCCGCGCGTCGTGAGCCGCGGTTGCGGGTGGAAGGCTGAGCAGTCGTCACCCCTCGTATGGTAGACGGTAACGTTAATAATGACTAACATCTGCGATGGAGTTGATGACCGGTGACCCAGCGTCGGCGAAGCCGGGCAGATCAGACAGGCCGGGCAGGCCGGACGGGGAGGCTCGGATGAGTGGCTGGCCGGTGCTGCGAAGCGCCTGCGACCCGGGCGGCGAGGGGTTCAAGAGCAACGCCGAGGTCAACGAGCGCCTCGTCGCCGACCTTCGGGAACGCGTCGCCGCGGCGGGCCTGGGCGGCCCGGAGAGGTCGCGCGCCCGGCACGTCTCCCGGGGCAAGCTGCTGCCCCGCGACCGCGTCGACTCCCTGCTCGACCCGGGCTCGCGCTTTCTGGAGCTCTCCCAGCTGGCCGCAGGAGGGATGTACGGCGACGCGGCCCCCGCCGCCGGGATCATCACCGGGGTGGGCCGCGTCTCCGGGCGCGAGTGCGTCGTCGTCGCCAACGACGCCACCGTCAAGGGCGGCACCTACTACCCGATCACCGTCAAGAAGCACCTGCGCGCCCAGGAGGTCGCCCTCCACAACAACCTGCCGTGCGTCTACCTCGTCGACTCGGGGGGCGCGTTCCTGCCCAGGCAGGACGAGGTCTTCCCTGACCGCGAGCACTTCGGCCGGATCTTCTACAACCAGGCCACCATGTCGGCGCGCGGCATCCCGCAGATCGCCGCGGTCCTCGGCTCCTGCACGGCGGGCGGCGCGTACGTCCCGGCGATGAGCGACGAGGCGGTGATCGTCCGCAACCAGGGCACGATCTTCCTCGGTGGCCCGCCGCTGGTGAAGGCCGCCACCGGCGAGGAGGTCAGCGCCGAGGAACTGGGCGGCGGCGACCTGCACGCCCGCGTCAGCGGCGTCACCGACCACCTCGCCGACGACGACCGCCACGCGCTGCGGATCGTCCGCGACATCGTCTCCACCCTCGCGCCGCGCACGCCCTCCCCCTGGGAGCGCGCGCCCTCCGAGGAGCCCGCGCACGACCCCCGCGACCTGTACGGCATCGTCCCCGCCGACACCCGCACGCCGTACGACGTTCGTGAGATCATCGCCCGGATCGTCGACGGCAGCAGGTTCGGCGAGTTCAAGGCCGAGTACGGCGCCACGCTCGTCACCGGGTTCGCCCGCATCCACGGCCACCCCGTCGGGATCATCGCCAACAACGGGATCCTGTTCGGCGAGTCGGCGCTCAAGGGCGCCCACTTCATCGAGCTGTGCGACCGGCGCAACATCCCGCTGGTGTTCCTGCAGAACATCAGCGGGTTCATGGTCGGCAGGGCGTACGAGGCGGGCGGCATCGCCAAGCACGGCGCGAAGATGGTCACCGCCGTCGCCTGCGCCCGGGTGCCCAAGTTCACCGTGGTCGTCGGCGGCTCGTTCGGGGCAGGCAACTACGCGATGGCCGGGCGCGCCTACTCGCCCCGGTTCCTGTGGATGTGGCCGAACGCGCGCATCTCGGTGATGGGCGGCGAGCAGGCCGCCAACGTCCTGTCCACGGTGGGCGACGCCGACCCCGACGCCATCCGCGCGCAGTACGAGGAGCAGGGCAACCCCTACTACTCCACCGCCCGCCTCTGGGACGACGGGGTCATCGACCCCCTCGACACCCGTACCGTCCTGGGCCTGGCCCTGTCCGCCTCGGCCAACGCCCCCCTCGAACCCGTCGGCTACGGCGTCTTCCGGATGTGACCCCACCCATGACCCTCTCACCGCCATCCCGTCGGATGTTCGACACCGTCCTCGTCGCCAACCGCGGCGAGATCGCCCTGCGGATCACCCGCACCCTCAGGAGGCTGGGCATCCGCTCCGTCGCCGTCCACAGTGACGCCGACGCCGGGGCGCGGCACGTCCGCGAGGCCGACGTCGCGGTGCGGCTTCCCGGCGGTTACCTCGACATCGACGGCATCCTCGCCGCCGCGGCGGCGACCGGCGCCCAGGCGGTGCACCCCGGATACGGCTTCCTCGCCGAGAACGCGGCCTTCGCCCGGAGCTGCGCGGAGGCCGGGCTCGTCTTCGTCGGCCCGCCGCCGGAGGCCGTGGAGGCGATGGGCGACAAGATCCGGGCCAAGGCCACCGTCTCCGCGGTCGGCGTCCCTGTCGTCCCCGGCGGCGCGGAGCCCGGCGACGACCTGGCCGAGGCGGCCGCACGGGTCGGCTTCCCCGCGCTGATCAAGCCCTCTGCGGGCGGCGGGGGCAAGGGCATGGTGCTCGTGCGCTCCGCGGCGGAGCTGCCGGAGGCGATCGCCTCCGCCCGGCGCACGGCCGCCGCCGCGTTCGGCGACGCGACCCTGCTGATCGAGCGGTTCGTGGAGAACCCCCGGCACATCGAGATCCAGGTGATGGCCGACGCGTACGGCGGCGTCATCCACCTGGGCGAGCGCGAGTGCAGCCTCCAGCGGCGGCACCAGAAGATCGTCGAGGAGGCGCCGTCCCCGCTCCTCGACGCCGCGACCAGGGCCGCCATGGGCGCGGCGGCGGTCGAGGCCGCCAGGTCCGTCGGCTACACCGGCGCCGGAACGGTCGAGTTCATCGTCCAGGGCGCGACCGGCGACTACTACTTCATGGAGATGAACACCCGCCTGCAGGTCGAGCACCCCGTCACCGAGCTGGTCACCGGCCTGGACCTGGTCGAGCTCCAGCTCAGGGTCGCCGCCGGCGAGCCCCTCCCGCTCACCCAGGACGAGGTGCGCCTCGACGGCCACGCCGTCGAGGCCCGCGTCTACGCCGAGGACCCCTCCCGGGGCTTCCTGCCGACCGGCGGCCGGGTTCTCGCGCTGCGCGAGCCGCCGGGGGTGCGGGTCGACTCCGGTCTGATGGCCGGCGGCCTGGTCGGCAGCGACTACGACCCGATGCTGTCGAAGGTCATCGCCTGGGGGCCCGACAGGGCGGCCGCCCTGCGGCGGCTCGACGGCGCGCTCGCGGCCACGGCCGTGCTCGGCGTGCCCACCAACATCGCCTTCCTGCGGGCCCTGATCGGCCACCCCGCCGTGATCGCCGGAGACCTCGACACCGGCCTCGTGGAACGCCACCTCGGCGAGCTGGTCCCCCGAGACGGCGTTCCCTCCGTCCCCGACGACGTCCTGGCCGCCGCCGCCCTGGTCCTGCACCGCGAGCACGTGCCCGCCGTGTCCACCGGCAGGCCCGCCGACCCGTGGGACGTCCCCGACGGCTGGCGGCTGGGCGAGGCGGCCTGGACCGTCTACCGGCTGGAGACCCGCGACGGCGTCTCCGAGCTCAGGGTCCGCGGCCTGCCCGCCTCGGGAGCCGAGATCCGCCTGCCCGGAGAGGAGCCCGTACGGGCGCGGCTGGCCGACGAGGGCATCGAGGGCGGAGACGTGCTCGTCACCCTCGGCGGGACCGCGAGGCGCTACGCCGTCGCCAGGGACGGCGACGGCGGCGACACGATCTGGCTCGGCCGCGACGGCGACGCCTGGGCTCTCACCCGCCGCCACCTGGGCGACCCCGGCGACCGGACCGGCGCGGGCGGCCCGGGGGACGGGCAGGTCCGCAGCCCGATGCCGGGCACCGTCCTCGTGGTGAAGGCGGGCCTCCGGGAGCGGGTCGCCGAGGGGCAGCCGCTGCTCATCGTGGAGGCGATGAAGATGGAGCACACCGTGACCGCGCCGATCGGCGGGATCGTCGCCGAGCTGCGGGTCCGGGCCGGCCAGGCGGTCGCCATGGACGCAGTGCTGGCCGTGGTCCGCGAGGAGGAGCCGTGACGGTCTCCGCGCCGGTCGCGGAGGCCGTACGGGAACATCGGGAGATCGCGACGCGGGCGGTCAGATGGGCCGTGAGGCACGGCGACGGAGAGGTCACGACCGGATGGGTCGCCGAGGTCGCGACACCGGCGGCCCGTCCGGCCGTGCGGCGCGAACCGGTGAGGAGGGCATGATGCGCGAGCCACAGCGGGTCCGGGCGGCGGGGCTGCCCGAGCGGGTCACGATCTACGAGGTCGGGCCGCGCGACGGGCTGCAGAACGAGGCCGCGGTGGTTCCCGTCGAGGTCAAGGCCGAGTTCATCGCCCGGCTGGCCGCAGCGGGACACCGCGTGATCGAGGCCACCAGCTTCGTGCACCCCAAGTGGGTGCCCCAGCTCGCCGACGCCGCGGAGCTGCTGGCGGGCATGGAACGGGTTCCCGGCGTGCGCTACCCGGTCCTCGTCCCCAACGAGCGCGGCCTCGACCGCGCCCTCGAACACGGCGTCGAGGAGATCGCGATCTTCGCCAGCGCCACCGAGACCTTCGCCGGCAGGAACCTCAACCGGACGCTGGAGTCACAGTTCGAGATGTTCGAGCCGGTCGTCGCGCGGGCGCTGGCCCACGGCCTGAAGGTCAGGGCGTACGTCTCGATGTGCTTCGGCGACCCGTGGGAGGGCCCGACGCCCGTCGCCCAGGTCGTCTCCGTCGGGCGCAGGCTCCTCGACCTGGGCTGCTTCGAGCTGTCGCTCGGCGACACCATCGGTGTCGGCACCCCCGGCCACGTCGCCGCGCTGATCGAGGCCTTCGGCGGCCCCTCCCGGCTCGCGGTGCACTTCCACGACACCTACGGCCAGGCCCTGGCCAACACCCTCACCGCCCTGCGCGAGGGGGTGACCGTCGTCGACGCCTCCACCGGCGGCATCGGCGGCTGCCCGTACGCCGAGAGCGCCACCGGCAACCTCGCCACCGAGGACCTGGTCTGGATGCTGCACGGCCTCGGCGTCGAGACCGGGCTGGACCTCTCCTCGCTGGTGGAGACCAGCACCTGGCTGGCCGCGAGGCTCGGCCGCCCCAGCCCGTCGCGGGTCGTCCAGGCCCTGGGCGAGAACCCGTCCCGCACCACCGCAGAGAACGCCGAGGAGTGATCATGCCCAAGCTGACCGAGGAGTACGAGGAGCTTCGCAAGACCGTCGAGGCGTTCGCCCGCGACGTGGTGGCCCCGGTGATCGGGGACCTCTACGAGCGCGAGCAGTTCCCCTACGACATCGTGCGGCAGATGGGGGCGATGGGCCTGTTCGGGCTGCCGATCCCCGAGGAGCACGGCGGCATGGGCGGCGACTACTTCGCGCTCTGCCTGGCCCTGGAGGAGCTGGCCAGGGTCGACTCCAGCGTGTCGATCACCGTCGAGGCCGCGGTGTCGCTGGGCGCGATGCCGATCTACCGGTTCGGCACGCCCGAGCAGCGCGCCGAGTGGCTGCCCAGGCTGACGTCGGGCGAGATGCTCGGCGCCTTCGGGCTCACCGAGCCCGGCGGCGGCTCCGACGTGCCCGGCGGCATGCGGACCACCGCCGTGCTGGACGGAGACGAGTGGGTGATCAACGGTACGAAGGCGTTCATCACCAACTCCGGCACCGACATCACCGGCGTCATCGGCGTGGCCGCGATCACCGGCGAACTGGCCGGGGGTAAGAAGGAGATCTCCACCATCCTGGTGCCGTCCGGCACCCCCGGCCTCACCGTGTCGAAGAAGTACTCCAAGGTGGGCTGGAACTGCTCCGACACCCGCGAGCTCTCCTTCGACGACTGCCGCGTCCCGGCGGGGAACCTGCTCGGCGAGCGCGGGCGCGGCTACGCGCAGTTCCTGCAGACCCTCGACGAGGGCCGCGTCGCCATCGCCGCCCTGTCCACCGGCCTGGCCCAGGGCTGCGTGGACGAGTCGCTGCGCTACGTCCGCGAGCGCCGGGCGTTCGGCCACCCCATCGGCCACTACCAGGCCATCCAGTTCAAGATCGCCGATATGGAGGTCCGCACCCACACCGCCCGCCTGGCCTACCACCACGCGGCCGAGAAGATGCTCGCCGGCGAGCCGTTCAAGAAGGAGGCTGCCATCGCCAAGCTCGTCGCCGGCGACGCCGCCATGGACAACGCCCGCGACGCCACCCAGATCTTCGGCGGGTACGGGTTCATGAACGAGTACCCGGTGGGCCGCTTCTACCGCGACGCCAAGATCCTGGAGATCGGCGAGGGTACCAGCGAGGTCCAGCGGATGCTCATCGCGCGCGAGCTGGGGCTCTCCGGCCTCTGACCTGCTGAAACCTTGATCACGCCGAAGGTCATTTGGTGGTTTAACTACCAACCGATGATCTTTCGGCGAAGGCTCAGTTCTGTCTCAGTTCTGTCCACTCGCGAGGCGAAGATGGCTCATGCGCTTGTCGATCGCCTCGCGGGCCCGCTCATATGAGGTTGTTTGCATATGGGCATAAACACGGAGAGTGAACGCCGGGTCGGAATGCCCAAGATACTCGGCAAGCTCGTTGATCCCGACCCCGGCGGGGAGGGTGACACTCGCGTAATAATGCCTGAGCTGGTGTGTCCCCTGCTTCCTGGTGGTGACGTATCGGCGTCGTCCTCGCGCGTCCTTCGCCAGTTCGGTGATGATCCCTACCTTGACCAGTGCGGGCTTCCAGATCGTCTCGTCGTAGTTCCGCTGGCGGATATGAAGATCATCGGTTAGCCATCGAAACAGCACGTTGTATGTTCGAGGCTTCCCGCTCAGCTTCTCCCAGGGAAGCGTGTACGGCCGTGGCTTGTAACGCTCAATATGGGAACGCAGGTATAGGGAAACCCATTCTGGCATCGGGACGACTCGCTCTTTGTCGTTTTTTGGCAAGGCGAAGACGAACTTACTTCCGAGCTTCTTAATCTGTCGCCGTACATGAATGACTTGCTCGTCGAAGTCGATATCTTCTAGTGCGAGCCCGAACCACTCGCCTGAGCGCATTCCGCATCCGGCGCCTAGAACAGGCATGGCACGGAGATGCTCGGGGTGGACGTCAATAATTGACCAGATCACGTCGTCCGGCCAGGCGATGATCTTTTCTTCGGTGTTCTTAGAAACCTTGATGATCTCTGACTTGGCTGGATTTTTCTTGATCTTTTCGTCTGCAAGAGCCAGGTCGAAGATTCCTTGCAGGACTAGAAGAACGCCTCTGACCGTGGACGTTTCAAAACGGCCGGAGAGTTCAGTGAGAAACTTTTGAATCTCTGACGGTTTGATTGAACCCACTTGGCGCTTTCCGTACTTCGGCTCTATGTGGAGCCGGTAGTGCGATTCGTAACGAATTACGCTTGACGGGTCGATTCCGGCCCGTGAGGTTATCCAGCGTTTGCCGTAGGTGCCGAAGAGAATCTTGCCTGCCGCCGCCTCGATATATTCGCCCCGAGCTAAATCCTCCTCCATCTTGCGAGCGTATTTCCTCGCCTCCTCCTTGACGCGCCGTGTTGCAGTCTTTTCCTTGCCGTCCGGTCCGATCCAAACACCCTGCCATCGATTGGCCTCGCGACTGCCGCCGTTGTCGGGATGTTTGGCGGTCTTCTTCTTTTCCAGTTCGCCGTCGACGTTTTCTACGGTGCTAAACCACAGGTCTCTAACCCGTGCCATTTGGCTCTCCTTGAGGGGGTGTCGCTGGTGGCGTCGTTTCACCGCTGGCCGGTTCGGGGTTCGTGCCAACTGTCTCGTCACCAGATACAAAACGTGTTTGCTTCGTAACGCTCCGACGTCTTTAGTGATCTTGTTGCCTGTCTCGAATGTCCGAACCTGACGCGATATGGTGTGAATAATGCGTCAGCTGCGTCAAGGGGGTGGCGGCTTTCGTGTGGCACGCCTACCTCAACGGCTCACCACATCGGCATACCTCTGGGCGCTCACCTGAGCCGCATCCAGCACTTCCAGCCCCTCAGGAGCCGCCGCCCGGAAGCAAAAATGCGCCCCCCGTATCGGGGAGCGCCGGAGACAACTTCACCACCGGCATCACCTACCCACGACCAGCTCTTAGGTTTGGCCGCCGTGCGAGCTGATCGAGCGGTAGGAAACGCCTCAAATGTACCTGGAGCCGACAATATCATCTCGCCAAGCGTCTAGCCTTTCGCGCCCGAAAATCGACGGATCAGCGCGCTGGCTAGACGTTCCCCTGGGCCACAGCGCTGCGGCAAGCAGCCATTTCCAGATCCCCCGCGCCCTCCTGTACAGCCCCGACCACAGCGGCCTCGCCGTGGCCGTCTGGTGCCTGTACGAAACCCTCGAAGCCCCCGACCTCCTCGGCGGCCGGAAGCCTGCGCGCGCACGGCGCTCATGGAGTGCCGAGCACCTCGGCATCACAGAACGCACACTCGATCGCGCCCGCACTCAGCTCCTCGCCGCAACGGTCAGCGGGCCATGGCTCGTCCGCGAAGTGCGTGGCCGCAAACGCTCGACGCTTCACCGCGTGCTCGGCCGGCCCCGCGAAACCGGCGCACCCTACGCCGCGGTGCCCGCCTGGACGCTGGACCTCGTCCACGCTGGAACGGGCCGCCCCGAAGGGTCGGTGTCGCCGGACACCTGGCGCACCTACGCCGTCCTGGTCGACCGCCTCGACGTGCAAGGGCACGACCTGACCGTTGCCCGCCTGGGGGAGTGGCAGAGCGGTTCGGCCGACACCGCGCGCCGCCGCCTGCACGAGCTGGAAACAGCTGGGTGGGCGGTGGTCCGGCGCACCTCGGGCCGGTGGATGCATGTGCGCGTCATCTACTACAAAGACCTGGTGGGAGGCACGGAACGGGGAGAGGGCGAGGAGGTGACCCCTTGCGAATCCGGGGAGGCACCCCTCGCAGATCTGTCTACCCACCCCCTCGCAGATTTGACGAGTCAACCCCTCGCAGATCTGTCGACTCCATATGAGACACCTTCAGAGGATTCACCCTCAAAGGACACACCTTCAGAGAATGATCTTTCTCCTCTCGCCGTAGGCGACTACCTCGCCGTACGCGTGCACGCGCGTACGGCTGACGCCGAGAGGAAGATCAACGAAGGGGGAGTGCGTGCAGCCCCTCGGCGGGCCGGGCCCAGACCCAAGGGCGCGCCGAGCGTCATGGCCCTGCTCCCGCTCGACTGGCAGGCCCGCATGACCGCTGCGGAGATCGAGCGGGTCGTAACTGCCATCGAGGACGAGATGAGCACTGGCCGCACCGTCGCGGACATGCAAGCCCGCGTCCGTCGTCGCCTGCCCCACTGGCATGGTCGTGAGGTGCGTCGTCCTGTCGCTGCTGCCCTGATCGTGGTCCGGCGCGGCTACGACTGCCCGCACCTGGCCTGCGAAGGCCACATGCTGCCGTCCGGGCAGGAGTGCGGGGCGTGCGCGGAGATCGGCACGCAGATCAACCGGGCACGGCGGGCCGCGTCGTGACGATCCCGGACGTTCCCGAGGTCACCCCCGAGCAGGTCGACCAGGACCACCCCCGCTTCCAGCGACTTGATAAACTGGGATCTACAGAAATTTAACTATTGACGATGAAGGCCCGGCCGTGCGGTTATGTAGTATGTGCGGCGGCCGGGTCGCTCGAAGTGTCGAGCGTCGCTGATAATTGACTGCAGCTACCCAAATGGCCGCGGACCGAAGAGGGTTTTTGTATCTGTCTTTGCGACTGCGTGTGCGTCTACTTCAGATAGACCGATAACTCCGCGCAGGTCTGCGCCGCGCAGGTCCGCGTTTCTTAAATCCGCGCCGCGCATGTCCGCACCAATTAAGTCCGCACGGCTCGGGGTCGTATGACTCAAGTCCGCGCTGTATAGGTGCGCATTGCGCAAGTCAGCGTTATGCAGGTCTGCGCCGCGCAGATTCGCACCGCTTAGGTCCGCGCCGCGCAGGTCCGCGCCGCGCAGGCTCGCGCCGCGCAGGTTCGCGCGGATCAGGCGCGCATCGCGTAAGGTCGCGAAGACCAAGTCCGCGTCAGTCAGGTTCGCCTCGCCCAGAGGCACGTTGCTCAGGTTCGCCCCGCTAAGATCCGTACGGCTCAGGTCTGCGCGGATCAACCCCGCATCGCGCAGATTCGCATGGCTCAGGTTCGCGCCAGTCAGGTTCGCGGAGTGCAGGTCTGCGTTGCTTAGGTCTGCCTTGTTCAGGTCTGCGTCCCGTAGATCCGTGTTGCGTAGAGTCGCGTTGCTCAGGTCTGCATTGCTTAGGTCTACGCTAATCAGGTTCGCGTAAACCAGATTGGCGCCTTTAGTGCGTATCTCCCTTAAATCGAACCTGTTTAAAGGGGCGGGGGAATAGGAGTCTAATGCAGGAATTATTTTCCTGCGGCCGAAGACTGCTAGTGCAGCCTGAACATCAGTTGTGGGTTCTTTTGGGAGTTTGACTGCGGGCTTGGGATCATGCTGTCGAACGAAAGCGGTAAGTACGTTATAGATCGTTTGTTGGTCTCGGGGGGAGTCTTTTGCTAGGCGCTCCAATGCATAGATGCCGCCTAAGCGGACGTCGTCCTTGCTGGAGCCGAGTTGTTCGACGGCTTTGGTATAGCGGTCGGTGATCTGCCCTTGCTCGGCGATGCTCTGGGCTTGGCGAGAGGTTTCAAGGCTCTGTGCGGTGTACCACAGGCCTTGGGCGGTGAATACGACGCCGCCGATCACGACCAGGCCGGTCGCGGCTTGGATCAGGGTGTGGCGGGCGGCGTTGATCGCCTCGACGCGTTCGTGAGCTGACAGCTCACGCCGGTCTTCATCGGTCAGTGGGCGTCGTTCTCCAGCCAGTCGACGCGCTCCTGGGCCGAGCAGGAGCGCGAGCACCAGCGAGACGACTCCCGTCAACGCGATACCGAAGCAGGCCCAGCGCACCCAGTCCGGCACCGCCGCGTCCAGCGCCACCATCCCCAAGGCGGCAGACACGCACAGGGTGGCGATCACTACGAGGATCCAGAGCCGCCGTTTTCTTGGCTGAGGCGCGGCCGGCTCGGGCTCTCCGGGGGTCAGGGATTTCTCAACGCCCGAGGGTTCTGGTTCGGGATTGGCAGGTACTTGAGGGAAGGACCGCATCATGCGTACCGCCGCGGCTCCGAGAGCCACGCCTACCAGCGCCCGCTTCACCCACTTGTCCGACATACCGCCATTCCACCTGTCGGTGCCGTCCGACGAGGAGTGAATCAGCCAGAAAGTCACTCATTGGAATCGAGTCGCGCTGCAGAGGTAGCGGGCAAGCGTTTCAGGGTGGCGCGGCCTGACGCGTCCGACGCATCGGATCGCGTTTTCATTCTCCGTGTGCGTCACGTGTGCGCGTCTGAGCTTCACGGTAAGCGTGTTTCAGTGTGAGTCTGGTGTGATAACGCGTGCGCGCGTCGCGCGTTCCTTAGAGAGCGTTTCAGCACTTCACCTGCAATGATCAAGCTGGTTCCTTGAAGGTACACATTGGTCCTGTGAGCTGATATGATCAAAACAGTACGTTGCAAGATCGAAAAGCTCCCTACCAGCGCAAACACCCCCGGAGAACAACGTGACCGCCACACTCGACACCGCCGAGTTCCACGTCCCCCTCCCCGCCGACGTAGCCGAAGACGCGCAGGACGCCCAGGCCAGCACCACCCACACCATCGAGGCCATCGAGTGGTCCGCCACCGCTCACCTCATGAGCGGCAAGACCACCACCGCCGACGAATGGAACCGCGCGCTCCAGGACGTGAGCGACCGCATCCGCGCCGTGGCGCGCTTCATCGCCTCGGACTACGTCGACGAGGACGGCGGCACCTACGACGACCTGAGCCACTACCAGGGCAGCCAGGTCATCGCGGCGGCGATCTCCACCGCTTATGGCATCCTCGCTCGTGGATAGCGGTTCCGATTCCCACGCAATCCAGCACCGGCCCCCCGAACACATCGTTCGGGGGGCCGATCACATTAAGGAGCACCGGCAGTGACCACCACCGCGCCCAAGTTCGTCGTTCCGCTCCGGATTCCGGAAGTGAACAGCACGCGCCGGAAGTTCGTCGTCCTCGACGGCAACAGTGACCTGACCTGCTACTGCGGCAACACCCCCTCGTACGCCGGATTCCGCGAGGTCACCCCGGAAGGCGTCTGGACCGACCCTGACGAGAACTGGCTGGGCCACTACGCGTGCAGCGCTGTCGACTGCGGCGCCATGATCGACAGCTGGGCGGCGGTCAGCGTCGAGCCGATCGCCCTCGCCGACCAGCTCCTGACCAGCCTGCGCATCGTCGCTCAGCTCGACGACGGCACCCAGCCTGAATACGCCGAGATCCACGCAGACCTCAAGCGAGCGCTCGTCGCTCTGCTCGGCACGCAGTCGGTGGAGCCGGTCGAGGCTGGCTACTCGATCGACTACGCACTCAGCACCGGCCAGCCGATCGAGCAGGCCGTCTTCGAGCAGGGCGGCTACCTCTAACCCCTGACCGCCCACCCCACCGATCACCGGCCCCGCGAACACTTCGCGGGGCCGCTCACATTAAGGACCCCTGATGTACGCGAACATCCTGCCCACCGTTTCTGACGCCGCCCACGCCTGCAGGAACGCGGCGAAGGAGAACATCGGCAGCAAGGCCATCGACACCATCGCCTGGTTCGCCAACGCCCGCAGCGTATGGATCGACGAGAGCCGCCCCGACTACCTCGCCGGGGTGAACGACATCGCGGGGTTCCTCTTCGACGACCTCGCCACGCGGATCCTGCGCGAGACCGGCAAGGACCGCTACCCGTACGAGAACGCGAAGTTCGACGACATCGCCGCCGAGCACCTGGCCGAGTTCATCGACGGCATCGTCGCCTACTACGACGACCCGGAGGTCGAGACCCCGCCGGTCGGACAGCCGCCGGCCGCCGTCCCCGCTGGCGTTGAGATGGCTGAGCACCTGTTGGCCGTGATGCGCCTCGCCAACGCCTCCGACGTCCACGGCTTGCCCAATCAGACGGGGTGCCGCGAAACCGATGGCGTGTACGGACACACCCACGAGGCGCTGATCCGACTCCTCCGCGTCATCGGCTGGCCCCGGGGGATGGCCGTCGAGGCGATCCTCCACGCCATCAATGAGGGCTGCACGATGAGCGCCGCCCTGTTCGCCTGCCAGACGGGCCGGTGACCGGCATGACCACCGCAACCGGGACCGTCACCGAAGCCCAGGCCGAGCAGGTCCGTCTCGCCATAGCGAACCTCTTCGGAGCCGACCCGGTCCTGATGGAAGAGGGATGGGACGACGTCGACGGCCGAGTCATCGCGTGGGAAGGCGACCCGTACAACTGGCCCCAGTACGTCCCCTACGGCGGCACCGACTGGGAGAGCGGCTACGAGTTCCCGCCGATCGAGCTGCCGGGCGGCGTCTGGATCGAGGCGATCAACCACTACAGCGTCGCCGTCCTCCGCGCCTGAACGCGCCGATGGCCGGACCCGCCACAGGTCCGGCCATCTCAACACCAACCACCAACAGCGAATCAGCCAGCCCGGTGAAAGCTGGACGTTTCTGATCTTAACGTACGAAACCACCGTAAAACGCCGAGCCGAACGGAAGATCATGAAGCAGGTCGTCGAAGCCCACCGTACGTACCGGATCGCGTTGCCGGAAGAGGACTGGTACGAGCCAACCCACATCAGCGACACGCACCACGTGGCGAAGCTGATCCGGGCCGCGCGCGGCTCCGGCCTGCACATCCAGGTCACCCCAGTCACCAGGCTCCGCGCCGCCAACGCCTGCTCCTGGTGCCGCGCCCGGCCGCGCGGCTGGGAGCACGACTGCGACGGCCCTTACGAGTACTCCGTGTGCGACGACGACCAGTGCCGCGAGGCGCGACGCCGCGCCTACGAAAGCGAGATCGCCTACCCCTCGTACTACTAACCCCCGGAAAGGCACCACCACATGACCGCCACCATCCTTGAGCCCGGCGTCTACACGAAGAACGACCGCGTCTTCGAGGTCAAGAAGAGCCGCCGGTACGGGCTCCTGCAGGTGAAGCGCATCGAAGTCGTCGGCAAGAAGGTCCGCCGCAGGCCCGCGGGCATCTCCCTCCGAGAGCTCACCCCCGCCGACGCGATCGGCCAGGACGCCGCGGCCTCGTTCGGCAAGCAGTTCGGGATCTGCTGCATGTGCTTCCGGCTGCTGAGCGACCCGACGTCGGTGTCTCTCGGCATCGGGCCCGTCTGCCGCAAGACGTACTTCCCCAACCTCGGCCGCTAACCACCATGGGCCGCCCGGCCTGGGCGTGCCTGCCCCTCTGAAAGGACTTCGGATGCTCGACACCAGCCGCTACCCCGACGACTACGACGACGAAGCCGGCTTCTATACCGACGACAGCCCCGACATGGACGGCTTCGGCAACTGCTACTCCGACGCCGACCCCGGCCTGTAGAGAAAAGGACCACACCATGCCGTACCAGCCGAACCGCACCGCCACCCAGATCATCAAGCAGCTCAAGGGCGCGGGATTCACCGTCAGCGTCCCCGACGAGCCCAGCCGGGCCCGCTACACGCTGACCTTCTACCGGAGCGTGCACTTCGGCACCATGGACGTCAGCGCGGCGAAGGGGCGGGCGCTGCGACTGTCCATGACCAACCAGCTCAACGGCAGGACCAAGACCGCCGAGGGCGCGGTCAAGATCCGCAAGCTGCTCAACGACCTCCCGCAGGAGTCGTGAGATGGGCGCCCCCGGCCGCATGATCATGACGACGAAAGCCGGACTGACCGGCTGGGCCGTCACCTCCGAACCGTCGTACGGCGACGGGCTCACGCACCTGGTCTTCACCCGAGACGACTGGGAAATGACCGTGAGCTTCGACAGCCAGGCCCCGCGCTACGCCACCATCAAGCAGCCCGGCAGCAACTCCATCGGCGCCCTGTCGGTGACCATGGTCGACCAGTACCTCCGAGGCAACCGTCAGCGGATGTCCGAGTTCCCGGCCGGTACCCGCGTTGTTTGTGGCGGCCGGCCCGGCGCGGTCAGCTACATCCGGCCGACGCCGGACGGGGACGTGCGAGTCCTCGTCCGCTACGACGACCGCAGCGTGGGCGAGCCGTCCACCACCCACATCCAGCTCGAAGGAGCCGCCGCGTGAACGCCGTCATCGAGCACGACCCCATGCGAGGCAACCACGGCGACGTGCGGCTGCTCGTCGATGACCGCCTCGTGGAGAAGGCCGTCTACCGCAACGTGCCCGAGCGCGAAGCCGGGGCGTGGGAGCTGACCATCCTCACCCCGGACGGGAAGCCCGTCGACGAGTACCGCGGCAACCACTACACGGCGGCGATGTCGGTTCTGCGTGAGCGGCTCCGCGTGGTCCACGGCGTCGCCTCCGTCGACATCACCGAGCGGTCCACCGCCAACCACTCGATGTAAGCGGAACCGATTCCCACGCCACCAACAGGAAGGAAACCCTCATGACCACCCTGACTGCGCCTCTGCGCGGAGAGCCGCTGCTGGCCGCCAGCATCGCCGCCATCGAGGAGGCCCAGGCCCTCAAGGAGCGGATCAAGGCCGGATCCGTCGACCCCGACCCGCGCACGCCGATCACGCTGTGGGACCAGCGCGTTTGGCGTAACGAACTCTGCATGCCTGGCTGGTGCGGCACCACGCTGTGCCTCGCTGGATGGGCCGCCCAGCTGGGCGGAGGTGAGTGGTTCATCACCTACAGCCCGGACGGACCGCTGATGGCCGGTCAGCCCACCGACCTCCCCAAGTACAGGTGGGCGCCCCTGCTGGACTACATGGTGGCCGCGCCCGGCGATCCCGAGCACGCGATCACCGAGCACTCCGGCCACCGGATCATCCCCGTCCAGGCCAAGGCGATGTTCTACCTCGGCTTGAAGCCCATGATCTGCCGCGACGAGGACGGCGAAATCGAGTGCGGCGTCCACCACGAGGTGTTCCTCGGCCACCTGACCTTGAGCGACCTGCGCCACTGGTACGACCTGCTTTACGTCCCCTTCTGACCCACCCCCGCGCGCCGGCTCCGCTCGGGCGGGGTCGGCGCTCGGGAATCGGAACTGATTCCCACAAGGAGAACCGTGATCACCATCAGCCACAACCACGAAGAAGGAACCCTGCTCGACGGCTCCCGGAAGGGGGACGGCGTCTACGAGATCGTGCGGAAGCACGGCTTCAGCTTCTTCCCGTCGATCCGTGCCATCGGCATCCGCCAGTCGCGTGACCGGGTCGCCGACCGCTACCGGATCAACGCGGCGGCCGAGGCCCTGCGCGCCGCCGGGCACGAGGTGACCGTCGAGATCGACGACACCTTCCGCGACCGCGCCGACGTCCTCGCCGACCAGGGCGACCGGCTCGACGATCGCCGCCACGCCCTGGCGCGCAAAGCTGAAAAGCGCGGGGGCGAGGCCGACGCCGCGTTCAACCGGGCGGACCAGATTTCGGAGCGCTTCGCCGGAGGGCAGCCGATCCTCGTCGGCCACCACTCCGAAGGGAGAGCCCGCCGCGACCGCGAGAAGGTCGACCAGGCCATGCGGACGGGCCTGAGCAAGAGCAAGGAAGCGAACGAGGTCGCGCGCCGCGCCAACGCGGTCGGCCGGAGCGCCGCCTACTCGGCCACGCCGGCCGTGACGGCGCGGCGCATCAAGACCGCCGAGTCTGAGCTGCGCGTCATCCAGAAGAACCTGGACGGCTACACCCGGCGGCACCTCGACCACGCTGGCGAGCCGTACTACATCGAGGACCACAAGCCCGCCACTGGCAACTACCGGGAGCAGCTGCTCGCCCGCAAAGCCCAGCTGGAGAACCAGCTCGAATACGACCGCGCGCAGCTGCAGGCGGCAGTCGACGCCGGGGACCACGTTTCCTACGGAAAGCACAACGTCCACGTCGGCGACACGATCCGCTCGTGGGGCGGCGCCCGCGTCGTGCAGAAGGTCAACAAGGTCACGGTGACGGTGCCTTCGGGCTACTCCTGGCCCGACAAGGTGAAGTTCACCGACATCAAGCAGGTCGAGTGCCCTCACGGCGATGAGCCGGTCACGCTCGCCGCGAAGCCGCGCGCCCGCGCCGCCAAGAAGCACCCCGAGGTCACGGCGCCTACCTCGGCGGTCGACCTGGAGGAGCTGAAGAAGAAGGCCGAGACCGTGCTGCTCGCCGTGCCGAGCCGCCTGGAGGCGTTCGTCTCCCCGCCGGACATCGCGGAACTGGTCGTTGACCTCGCCCATGTCCAGCCCGGCATGACGGTGCTGGAGCCGTCCGCCGGCGCCGGGGCTCTCCTCCGGGCGGCGGCGGTGGGGCTCGGCGCGACCGTCGACTGCGTGGAGCTGGCCCCGCAGCTGGTGGCGTTCCTCCGAGACAGCGGGCACGCCCGGAGGGTCCTCCACAGCGACTTCCTCACCGTCGACCGGGACCTCCTGGACCCCGCCTACGACCGGGTGGTGATGAACCCGCCGTTCAGCGACGGACAGGACGTCGCGCATGTCTCCTACGCCCTGAGCTTCCTCAAGCCGGGCGGCTGCCTCGTCGCGGTCATGTCCAACGGGGTGACGTTCCGGAAGGACAAGGGCTACCCGGCGCTCCGTGACCTGATGGAGGCCCGCGGCGGCGAGTTCATCACGCTGCCCGACGACGCCTTCGCCCTGTCCGGGGCCAACGTCAAGACGGTCATCGCGGTCATCCCGGCGCTCGCCGACGCGTAGAGGGCGAGCCCGTGCCTATCGGGCTCGCCCTTCCAGCACATCGTACGGCCCCGCCCGCTTTCCGCGTGGGCGGGGCCTTCCCCTCTTGATGATGCGAAGGACAGCACCACATGTTGAACCGATTTGTCGGCGTCGACGACCTGAAGATGACGGTCCAATACGCCGGTGGCGGAGGCGACTTCGAAGGTAGCCGCCAAGTCCCCGGCGTGAGCCTCCGTTTCGCCGCCAACCACGACAAGGACTGTGTCGATACGCACGCTGCCAACCACCCCGAGGGAGAGCACTGGCTAGGCGACGTGCAGCAGGCAGACGCGATCCATAAATTCCCGTACGCGCCGCTGTTCTGGTCCTCTCCGGCGTGCCCGGACTACAGCAACGCCAAGGGCGTCAAGCGGACCTTCGACAAGGAGAACCAGCTCGCGCTGTGGGGCGGCGAACTGACCGACGAACAGAAGAAAGCCGTCCGTTCCCGCGCCCTCATGGAGGAAACCGTTACCTACCTGCGGCACTGCCAGGAGGTTCACGGCAAGCCGGTGCTCGGCTTCGGAATCGAGAACGTCCCGCAGGCCCGGTTGTGGGCGTACTGGGACCGTTGGATCGATGAGCTCAAAAAGCTCGGCTACCCCGGCGGGCGGCTATTCGCGGTCAACTCGATGCACATTCAGCCGCGGCTGACCCTGCCAAGCATGCAGTCCCGCAACCGGCTGCTGTTCGCGGCCGTACACGAGAGCGTCGGACGTGAACCCGACTGGGACAAATGGATGCGGCCACACACCTACTGTCCCCGGCACGAGGGGTGGATCCAGGCCGTCCAGTCGTGGAAGAAGCTCGGCCAGGACATGGGCGTCTACGGCATCAAGACCGGCCAGTACGTCTACCGGTGCCCGCTGCACTCCTGCCGTGGGCAGATCGTGGAACCGGCCGTGCTTACGGCGTCGCACTGCATCGACTGGACCGACCTCGGCACTCCGATCGGCGATCGGCCCAAGACGGCGAAGAAGCCGCGCGGAATGGAAGAAGCCACGCTGCAGCGGATCGAGATCGGCGCCATGAAGCAGTGGGGAGCTTTCCTCACCCCGACTGGCGGCACCTGGAACAACGACCCGTACAGCCTGGACGAGACGATCCGGACGGTCACCACGCGGGAGAACACCGGCCTTGTCGTCCCGCTGGAAGGCCGGGACAAGCCGGCGGCCTCAACCGACGAGCCGATACGCACGCAGACGACGCGGCGAGAGACGGGGGTAGCGTTCCTGCCGCCGCTGGTCACTCCGATGCGCGGCGGCGGCGACAAGCACCAGGCCCGCCGTGCCGACGTCAGCCCGGTACATGCGGTCACCGCGGGCGGCAATCACCACGGGCTGATCATCCCGCCCGAGTTCGAGACGGGGCCGGAGCCGCTGCTCATGTCGTACTACGGCAAAGGCGCCGTCCTTCCGGTGTCCGACACGATCGGGACGATCCCGACTCGCGACCGGTGGGCGCTGCTCACCCCGGATGGCCGCCTCGACATCGACAAGATCCGGTTCCGGATGCTGAAGGTGCCCGAGCTCAAGCGGGCCCAATCCCTGCCCGCTGGATACATCCTCACGCCGAAGGACCAGCGAACCCAGATGCGGTTGATCGGCAACGCCGTCCCGCCGCTTATGTCGGAAGTGCTGATGTGTGCGGTGGTCGAGGCGATCAGGGGCGCCGACATCGAACGATTCGTCACCAGCGTCTGACCGGCCGACGTGCTGAGACCGCCGCTGTACCTGACGCCACCGAGCACCGAACCGATTCGCGCGGAGATGCGCGCGGGCCGGCTCGGCGCCATCATCACCCCGGCGCAAGGCAACCGCATCCCCGCCGAAGGCATGGTCGGCATCGACAACGGAGTGTTCACCGGCAAGTACCCGGGCCGCAAGAAGTTCCTGGAGTGGCTGCGCAAGCTACGCGACAAGTTCGACGTTGAGAAGCGGTGCCTGTTCGTGGCCGCCCCCGACGTGGTCGGCAACGCGTACGAGACCGAGCTGTTGGCCCGCCCGATGTTGGAGGAGATCCGCAAGCTGGGGTTCCCGGCGGGGCTGGTCGCGCAGGACCACATGGAGCTGAGCGCCTGGGATCCGTGGGATGAGGCGGACTGCTTGTTCGTGGGCGGGTCGACGGCGTGGAAGTTGTCGCCCGCCGCGGCGAACATCTGCCGGGTCGCGTCATCGCTCTGGAAACACATCCACGTCGGCCGGGTCAACTCCTTGTTCCGCTACCGGCACGCCGCGCACCTCATGGATGCGGACTCCGTTGACGGCACCTACCTGACGAAGGCCCCCAACAAGAACCTGCCCAAAGTCCTGAGCTGGCGAAAGAAGGTCTTCACCTCGTCGGCCTTCTTCGGCCACCGCCTCCTCACCTCCGACCCCTGGGACGGCGGCTACGTCCTCGCCCCACCGCGCGAAGCCACCCAGCTCGACCTCTTCGCCACCCTGACATGAAAGGAATCACCGTGTCTGCCATCAACCCCGAGACCTGCCTCCTGTGCTGCAGGCCGACGCACTACCGGATGCCGCAGCTCCTGCCGTACCTGATCGAGCGGGCATCGGACCAGGCCGGATTCATTCAGTTCGCCGTCGACGGAGGCCTCGATCCGGTCACCATCGCCGAGGCGGTGGAGGACACGGCCTACGACTGGAACCGGCTGATCGACGCGCTCGCCGAGGCCTGGCCCAGCACGCCCATGGAGGTCATCCAGGCGCAGGCCGCCGCGTTCGTCGCGTCCGCCCCCGCCTTCGGGTCCGCTTGACGGTGACGGGATCCGAGGAATGATCGTCAACGAGTTCGATGCAGAAAAGGCTGCCCGATGACCAAGGCAACTCCGGAAACCAGAGCGGAGCGCGTTGAGCGCCTCCGCGTGCTCTGCTTCGAGCAGACCCGTTCCGTCAAGGCGGCGGCCCGGCTGCTCAACGTGGACGAGCGCACCGCCCAGCGGTACGCCCGCGAGATTCAGGGCGGCATCGACCGGCGCACGAGCCGGTACAGCGAGTTGTGCCCGCTGATCCTGGCCCACCTGCAGAAGTACCCGCGTTCGTTGTTCACCTCGGGGGAGCTTGCCCGCGTGATCAACCGCGTGGCGGTCAGGTGGTGCCACTCGTCCACCGCCGCCACGACCCTCGGGCGGATGGAACGCGAAGGGCTCGTCACCTCTTCCAGCGGCGTCCGCTCCAACCTCTACTACGACACCCCGCAGAAGGTCACCTACTGGCGCCTCGCGGAGCAGGAAACCCCGTAGCGAAGCTGGACGGGCGCTGACCTGCGGCGTTTCCTTCCCGCTGTTGGCCTGCGCCCGTTCTGTCCGAAAAAAGCCCCAATGGGGGTTTACGGTACGTCTGTCCGGGCCCTACTTTCAATATCAACAAGAGCTATGGGAGAGCACGTGACCAAGAGCGCGATCAAGAGCATGACCAAGAAGGAACTCACCGAGGCCGTCGCGGAGCAGCTCGGCGTGAAGAAGGCCGAAGGGGTCAGGGTCGTCGAGGCCGTCCTGAACGTCATCGAGCAGACCACGGCCTCCGGCAGGCCGGTCAACGTCAAGAACTTCGGCAAGTTCGAACTGAACCACAAGCCCCCGCGTGAGGGACGTATCCCCAGCAGCGGGGACGTCGTGCCGTTCGAGGAGACGTGGACGCCGAGGTTCACCCCTGGCGCCGGCTTCATCGGCCTGGCCCGCCAGACGCAGAAGAACAAGCAGTAGAAGCGGCGCCGACCCCTCATGAGGCGATCCGAGAAAGACGCGCGCCTGGCCGAGCTGTACGCGCAGGTGCCTGACGTCGGCTGCAAGGGCCTGTGTCACCACTCCTGCACGGTGATTCCGCAGGGGCCGCGCGAGGGGCAGCGGACCCGGGCGGCCGGGTTCCGCCTCCCGCATTGGCAGGATGCGGCTGATCGGATGCTCCGTGGCGAGAACGTCGTCTGCCCTGCCCTGTCGGCCGAGAACCGGTGCCAGGTGCATGACGAGCGGCCGATGATCTGCCGCCTCTACGGCGCAGTGGAGGGCCTGGTGTGCCCGCACGGATGCGAACCCGAAGGCGGCCTTCTGCCAGCCGCCGAAGGGTGGCGCCTGAGGGACGCAGTCCTGAAGCTGTAGCACGGGCGGAATGACGGGCGCGGGCCGCAGGGTCCGCGCCCGTTAACGATATTCTCGGGGTGACCAGAGGGACGAACCTTGCCAGCCCTGGGCGTCGAGGTGAACGGCCTTCAGGACATCCTCGCCGCCCGCAATGGTTGAAGGCGCACCGCTCAGATATCCGGACGGAGCTACCCGTGCCCAAGTTGACCGATGAGCAGCTCAACGCAATTCGGGAGGCTTACCCGACGGAAGAGTCGGTCGAGTCGATCGCTTCGCGGCTGAAGCTGAAGGTGACCGCTGTCGTCAACGCTGCTCAGAAACTGGGCGTGCGCAGGCCCCCCGGCCTGAAGCCTTCGCGCACCAAGTGGCGCCTCACCGAAGAGCAGGAACGTGACCTGCTGGCCGCGTACGGCACCACCGACGAGCCGGTAGGCGAGATCGCCGCGAGGATCGGCGTCCCGGACTATGTGGTCAGAAACCACGTCAAGGAGGCGAGGGTCCGCCGGCCGGGCAGTGCTCCTCCCGACTGACGTGCAACTCCTCGAACGGCCCGCGGGATCGATCCCGCGGGCTTCACTCTTCTTCGGCGGCCGGGCCGAGCTTGTCGGCGGCGGGGATGCCGAGGTCGTCGAAGTAGTCGTTGAGCGCGTCGTTGAAGAGGTCCGTGCCGCCGAGCCGTTCCTTCTTGCAGGCGGCCACGAGTCGAGCCCTGGTGTTGGGCTGGAGTCGGACGCCTATCTTGCGGGTTGTGTATTCGTTGGGCTCGGCAGGTACGAGGTCAGGGTTGCGGGGGATCTTCAGGTCGCTGTCGGGCTTCATGGTCTTGGGGATGCGCAGCTTGTTGCAGTAGGCGTTGATCGCGGTTTCGAACGTATCTTGAAGGCTGCGCTGGGTCTGCTCCCAGAAGGTGGTGAGCCGGGCGTCGGTGTCTTCGCGGAGGTGCGCGCCGGTCTGCTTGAGCTCTGTCCAGACGGCTTTGCGATGCCGTATCGGTGCAGAGCGTTGCCGTGGTAGCGGTTCCGATTCCGACGCGGCTGAAGTCTGAGGCGCAGATGCTTTCGTGCGGGGCATGTGGCGTGGCTCCGTGGCTGGCGGTGTGGCTGTGGTGGTGATGCGTGGCGTGTTTCTACGGTACGGCGTTTTACAGTTCTTGTCGCCTTTCCGTTTACACGCTTTGTCTGATTTGCACGTTATGTCCACTTGTTCAGCAAAGGTATACATGCGTTCATTCATGGTATGATCACCGAAGGTGGTCGAGAGAGCGAAGCAAGATCACCACCGACCGAACCCCCTGACCAGCGGAGAAACCACATGTCCACCACATCAGCCCCCGTGGGAATCGGTCCCGATTCCAGCAGGCGCGGCGAGTTCGTCGACTTCACGAACGCCGACACCCGCGGTCTCGGCGTCATCGTCGAAGTCATCGCGGACGGCGACTACGCAATGGCCAACCTCATCAGCCACAGCTACGAGCGCGACCGCGACGAAGAGACCTTCGCGAACGTCCTCGACCTGCGGCCCCCGACCGACGTGGAGCCCGAGGAGATGGTCCACCTCCTCGCCATCCGGGCGCGGATTCTCTCCCCGAACCCCGAGAAGCCCGCCGCGTTCATCCACGACGGGCACCTGATCTGCCCGGCCTGCGCCTCCAAGGACCGCGTCCTCGAGTTCGCCGAGGCGTTCAAAGCCCACACGCTCACCGTGGACGGCGACACGCTCAGCGCCAGCAACGAAGCCACCACCTTCGAGACCGACCGCTTCGAGTGCGACGCGTGCGGCGCCGAGGTCGAGATCCCCGACTCCATCAACATCATCCACAGCTGAGGAGCACCATGGAACAGTTCAACCTGGCCGACGTCGACGACGCCAGCGCCGCCCTGGACTACGTGTTCAGGCGGCTCAGGACGCCGCTCATCGTCCGTGCCGCCGCCGGACAGGGGCGGGTGCGCGCCATCGGGCTCATCCCCCGCACCGTCACCGCCTGGCACAACCCCGAGAGTTTCGCGCTGCAGGTGGACGACAGCGCCACTGGCCTCCCGATCACCTTCCACGGCGTCATCCAGATCGGCGAAGTCCCGCCCGCCACGGAGGAGCAGTGACCCCGCCGCGCGAGGAGTTCTACTACCTCGCGTACGCCTGGGACGTCACCGCGGCGAAGGCCTTCGCCGCTGGCCGCGAACCCATCGGCAACCTCGTCGCGAAGGAGTGGGCCGGGGTCCTGTCCACGGTCCTGGTCGACCAGGACGCCGCCGCCACGGCGGACCTCAGGGAGCCGATCATCGTCGTGCCTATCGACGATGCCGGGCACTTCCCAATCGGCGGCTGGCACCGCATCACTCGCGCACTCCGCGACGGTGTTCCCGAGCTGAAAGCGGTCGTCCTCACCGCCGACGAGGAGCGCCAAGTCCGCATCTACGGCGGCGACATGGGGCACCCGCTCCGGCGCCCGGCCCGCACGAAGTCCAGGGGGAACTGGTGAATCGAAGCCCCGTGACTCCTCACGACAAGAAAGTGGCCGAGCAGGTCGCCGAACTCCTCGACTACGCCGGCCGCGTCGCCGCCGGGCTCCAGCGTGGTGACTGGGCGTGGGTCTCGGAGAAGTGCGATGGGCTGCGCTACGCGGCCGGGATGCTCGGTACGCTCCTCTACCCCAACAACGGCCGCCCGGCCCTCGACCCTGCGAAGGTGCGCGAGCGGGCGCTGGCCCTGCTGCCGCCCGACCGCGTCAAGGACATCACGGGCTACCTGCTCGACGAGCGGGAGGAGACCACAAATGCCTGACCCCATGATCTCGGCAGCCCTCAGCGGTCTGAGGCTGCTGCCCCGCGGGCGCCTCCCGGAATGGCGTGTCGACCTCGACACGCGCGTCCTGCTGTGCGACATGGACCCCAGGACGGCGCCTCTTCACACGCGACTGGACATGCTCCGCGTGTGGAGCGCGCTCCTGGGCGTTCCGATCGGCTACGACCGACACCCGAACTGGTACCTCGCTGGTTACCTGCACGTGAAGGTGACGCGTAGCGGTGTCGACGCCAGGGTCCGGGCGTTCATCACCCACGCGGAAGCCGAATCGGCCGAGGTGCTCGATGTCCTTCACGGCCAGGAGGAGAACCACGATGGCTAGACCCCGCACCTACGCGCACGAAGCCGCCCTCGACACCGAAAACCTATCGCCTGCCGTGGGAATCGGTTCTGATTCCCACGGCAGCGCCGACCCCACCCAACACGGAAGGAACACCCCCATGAAGACCCACATCGCGTTCATCCTCGACGAGTCCGGCTCTATGTACATCGTCAAGAAGGAGACGGAGAGCGGCCTGGCCGCGTTCCTCCAGGAGCAGCGCGACGTCCCGAGCGAGACCACGGTGTCGCTGTACCCCTTCAGCAACACCCTGAGGGTGGCGTACGAATACCAGCCGCTGGACAACGTCCCCGCGTTCGAACTGAAGCCGAATGGCTACACCGCACTGCTCGACGCTGTCGGCCAGAGCATCCGCAGGATGAAGGAGCACTTCGCGCAGATGCCCGAAGGTGACCGGCCTGACCAGGTCATCGTGGTCATCCTCACGGACGGCGAGGAGAACGTCTCCCGCGAGTACTCGCGGGAGCGGATCAAGCGGAGGATCGCCCGCCAGACGGAGGTGTACGGCTGGAAGTTCGTGTTCCTCGGCGCTGACCAGGACGCGTTCCGCGCCGCTGGCGGGATGGGGATCGGCCGCGAGTCCACGCTCTCCTACGGCTCCGACCGCACGGAGGAGAGCATGACCCGCGCCGGGATGACGGTGGCCCGCGGGACGAGGACCGGCACCTTCGCCTTCACCGACGACGACCGGAAGGCCGCCGAGTAAGGACAGCTCACCTCGGGGCGGCGGCCGGCTGGCCGCCGCCCCGCTCATTTCCGCCAGCAGCGACACCGAGAGGAACAAGAAGATGGGTACGGACGTCAGTGCCTACATCACCCGCAAGGAGATTCAGCAGGTCGTGGGCCTCCTTGGGGTCACTCCCGAAGACTCCAACGAGTGTGTGTACATCGACTCGAACACCATCAACGGCCAGCACGAAAACCCCGTCGGCATCCACCGTGCGGCCCGTCAGGTCGCTGAAGAGCGTGACGACGAAGATTTCGACCCCGGCACCTCGCTCGAGCTGTTCGATATCGACTACGAATTCGACGACTATGACAACGCCAAGAGGGTGGTCACGGCGATCGAGGAGCACGACCCGGACGCGGACCGCCGCATAGCCCAGGAGATCGTCCGGGCGCTCACCGAGAGGTTCGGAATCGAGCCCCCTGGCCTGACCGACCTCGGCCTGACCGGCGGCCAGGCCGCCGAGCTGATCCGCCTCGGCGCCGCGGTGTGCGTCGGCTACCAGCACGAGAACGACGCGATGGCATGGGCGCTGGACTTCTTCGCGGACACGGAAGCCATCTTGGACCTCGGCGCGGACTACTGGATGCGCCTCCCGGAGAAGTTCGGTCCGCAGTCGTGAGCCTCGACCCGTGGAGGCTCGTGGCGGATCTGGTCCGCGACTCCATGCAGGCCGCCCTTCGGGAGCACGCCGACGAGCTGTTCGCGAAGGTCGAGGGGCAGCTGTACGCCAGCGGCTTCGTTCTCCGCAAGAAGGTGAAGCCGGCCCCGCCGGAGTCGCCCCGGCCCGTCATCCGGCGGTACACCGAGCCGGGCCGGGCCCGCACGCTGGTCGCGGTGGTGCCCTGCTGCGACCGGCGGGTCAGCTTGGATCGCGACACGACGCCCCTGGTGGTGTGCCTGCCGTGCCGCCGCGCGTACGACGTTGCGCTCACCCAGGAGGAGGACAGCGGATACGCGACGGGCGACGGCGGCTTCATCGCGGCCTTCACCGCCCGCGACGACCTCCCGGTGGCCGCGCGTCTACGCAGCAAACGGCCAGCGGCGTAAGCCCCTGACGTGACGAAGTCCCGGCGCTGCCAGCGTCGGGGCTTTCGTGTTTCCAGCGGTCGGCCCCATGGAGCCTGTATAGGGAAAGTATGCTTACGTACCTGGAATGTAATACCGTGCTCGGCATGAACCGACGAGGACACCGCGGCCCCGTGCCGGTCTACCGGCAGATCGTGGCCAGCATCAAGGCCGACATCGCGGTCGGCGTGCTCAAGCCAGGCCAGCTGCTGCCCAAAGAGGACGACCTCGCCACGCAGCACGACGTGTCTCGGGTGACCATCCGCAGGGCTCTCGCTGTGCTCCGCGAGGAGGACGTCATCTACACCGAGCACGCCAAGGGGTCCTTCGTCGGCCCGGAAGACGCCCCGCAAATTCGGCCCCCATGGCCGTTTGAGCAGGTGGCCGCGCAGGTAACTGAGCTGATAAACAGCGGCGAGTACAAGCCCGACACGGTGCTGCCGTCCGAAAACGAAATGATGGAAATGCACGGCGTGGCGAAGAACACCGTCCGAGCCGCCATGGATCTGCTGCGGGAACAAGGACTGGTCTACACAGTTCCCGCCATAGGGACGTTCGTTGCAAAGCGCGACCAGCCGGAATGACATGCGGAGCCGCCAAGAAGCTGCAGTTCACGGCGGCTCCGTGTCTATTCTCAGTCTCCCGTACGACCGTCCTGGAGACCCTGCTCGTAGGCGTCGGCTCTGGTGGGCCGAACGGGGCGGAGCCGGAGGACTGTCATGGTTGCGGCTCCCGCTGCGAGGCAGGCCAGTACCGCAAACACAGCAGTAGCGACAGGGGCGTCATCGGTCAGATTGGTCAGGGTGTCCTCGGCCATCACGATGTACGTACCTGTTCCGGCGAGGAAGGCCAAGGTGATCACGGCCACCACAGTTGCTGTTGCTCTCATGGTGCCTTTCTCGCGTTGTCAACTTTCTGTACTTACATGTCAACAGTGCCAGCGAGGCGGATGCCGCGCTACGTCTACATCCTGGGATGACCCTACATCGTTACGGTTTCGTCCACCTCAGGCGGAATGAGACATGCCGGATCGGCTTGTCCCCTTCAATCGTTCCATGTCGTATAGGTGGCATGTCGGGAATACGGCGCACTGAAATCGTAGACAGGGGCGGCTGAAACTACTTCTATGGTCACTCATCGAGCGCGTGACACACCGCTCTAACAATCGGGGCGGGCGGTCAGTAGCGTCCGCCCATCTCGCATCACCTCCTGGGAGAGACCATGAAGACCCCGTTTGGCCTGCGCAGACTCCTCGCCACCGTGTCCACCGCGGGACTGCTGGCCGTGGCCGTGGCTCCTGCGTCGTACGCCGACCCCACCCCCGCCCCCACGCCGACGGAGACGTCCGAGACGTCTCCGACCCCCACGCAGAGCCCGACCACCTTCACCCCGAAGACGGTCACTGACACCCGTACCGAGACCACGAGTAGGAGGACGAACCCGAACGGCACCGTGACCGTCACCAAGACCGTGACCGTCACCACGAGTACCGTCACCCAGACCGTGACCACCGAGCCGGCCGGGACCCCGGACCTGACCCCGTCCCCGACGCCGAGCGGCCCCCTGGACCAGACGAACGGCCACACCGGCGGCATGTAGAGCGCGAGATCGACAGCTGAGACCACTTCGTCGACCTGGAGGCACCTTGACCCGCCGTGATCGCCATTGGCTGATCAGCACATTCAGCATGGCCATGGTCGGCTGGGCCACCGCAGTTGGCACCGCGCTGCTTCCCGTCATCCACGACGTAGACGTCAGCGTGAACGGTGTCCTCCTGCTGCTCATGTGGGTTGTCACCATCCCGGCACCCACCACAGTTGTGCTCATCATGTGGCATCTCCACAGCATCGCCCTGCAAAAGGCGTACGCACTTGGGCAACGTCACGCACAGAACCTCAACAACATGCACAGGGAAATGTCACACAGGGCTGCCATGCTGAACTGATCATCGGGTAACGGACAACAGGAAGTGATACTTTGCACCGGGTCCCCGGCCTCAGCGCAGGGCAGGAAAGCATCTACCGGCACCTGCTCACCGAAGGGTTCACCAGCCACAGTGACCTGGCTCGGAAGCTGGGGGTGGACGTCGATCAGGACTTAGTCGACAACGACCTGTGGGTGCTACGGGAGCGGGGCCTGGTCCACAGTGATCCGCCGGTGGCGCGGCGCCCCTCGCGGGCGCTGCAAGGCGACCTCTTGGAAAGGGAGTCGCAGCTGCGGGAGTTGATGTCTTACGTCGACGAGCTGGACGAGCTGTTCGACGCCAGCAACTCCCCGGCCGATGGCCATCCCGTTGAGGTGCTGTCGACGCTCGACAGCATTCAGCAGTACTTCGAGCACATCCACGCCACGGCGCGGCATGAGGTCATGCAAATCGTTACGCATCCCTTCATGCCGCTGAGTCCCCCGAGCGGACCGGCCATGTCCGCCGACGCCGACGAGGATCATCCGGCCAAATGTCGGGTCATCTACGAGCAGCGCGTCTTCGACAACGCCGCGGCGGTCGCCGGACTCACGCATTCGGTGGAGCGGGGCTGCGAGATCCGCCTAGCGGATCACCTGCCTCACAAGCTCCTCATCGGTGACCGGACTCTGGCGATGACGCCAAGGTACCCGCGGGGTCACCGCGATAGTCGGCCGATGTTGCTGGTTCATCCCGGCACGCTGATGGACTTCCTGGTCGCGGCGTTCGAAACCGAATGGGACCAGGCCTTGCCGATGCAGACAGATCCCGGCCAGTTCACAGAGAACGGCCGGGATCTGGATACGCAAGAGATGCTGATCGTAGAGATGCTGTCAGGTGGTGCCCCCGTGGATCGGATCGCCACCGCACTGAAAGTTCATAAGCGGACGGTGGAGCGGAAGGTCGACGGGCTGAAGCAGAGGGCGGGAGTAGAGACCCTGTTCCAGCTCGGGACGCACGCCGGTCGCTACTGGTTGCGTTAACGGTCATCTCGGCCGCAAGATGTGCAGCTGCGCTTCGAAGGACTTCAGCGTGCTGTCGAACTGTGCCAAGAGGACTTTCTCCATCCGGGCGCGATCCTTGTCCGACGCGGGGAAGGCGCGGACCTCTTCCAGCATCCGCTCCAAGTACTGCAGCACCGATTCTTGGGTGACGTCCAGGTCGATGGCCGCTGCCACCGGGTCCGCTTCGGCTTGGTTCTTGATGTAGTCGTTGAACAGGTCGGCCGCGGCGTCGTGGCCGGCCTTCCGTATGTCGTCGGGGGTGATGGCGTCGGTGCGCGAGAGGTCGTTGATCGCAGCGGCGGCGAACACGATTTCGCGGTCGCTGATCTTCTTCTTGGTACCGGCTTCGATGCGTCTCCAGTTGGCTTCGCTGAATACTTCGCCGGACAGCTGGGAGGCGCGCGTGGCGGCGGCGCGTACGGAGATGGCCCGCTTGAGCGTCCCCGGACTATTTCGTCGCTCCTCGATGAGGCGTGCGATGGGTGGCGGTTGGCGTGTGGTGGGCATGGTGCTCGTACTATCCCCTCGTGGCGGTTATTGCGCTATCAGAGCGTCGCGCAACGGTACCAATAAGAGTGTCGCAGAGTACACATACAACCGTAACCTTTCGCTACTTTGTGTGACATTTCCTTCTGACGCGTCAGACGCATCCGACGCATTTGACGCACTTCTACGTTGATCTATGCGTCAAGAGACGGTAATGTCGGTCCTGTCGGTACACCTATGGATGATCAAGGCTCTTGATCGCTCACAGGACCGTACACAGCCCTATGGCCAGGAACGGAACCATATGAACGACACCAGCGCCAGCACCGCCACCGCCACCGCCACCGCCACCGCCACCGCCCCGCAGATTCTCCGCTGGGAAGAGCCTGTGCCGCTCCGCTCGGCTTCTCAGGACCTCGCCCACCTCGCGGACGCCATTCGCGCCCAGCCCGGCAAGTCCGCAGTGATCGCGGAGCACCCCAACACCAAGGAGGGGAAGCGCATCGTCGCCACCCTCACCAACGCCGTGAAGCACAAGCGGCGGGGCTTCTGGCACGCTGACGGCGACTTCCACGTCACCACCCGCACCGAGCGCATCGACAACGCCAGCGCCGACACCGAGGGTGGCAAGGTCATCCGCGTCTTCGTCCGCTTCGACGCACGTGGATAGCGGAACCGATTCCCACGTTCTGAACAGCGAAAAGTACGTGATCGGCGTCGCCGCACTGCGCGTAGCCGAACACCAGCGCTGCCCCGCCGGGCCCGTCTGGCACGGCATCCTCACCGAACTTCTCGACGGCGACGCGGCCGAAGCTGACCGCCTCGTCGTCGAGGCCCGCCGACAGCTCCAGACCAGACAGGAGGTCACCCAGTGAGATCATTCACCTTCGCCATCCCCGGAGACGACGAGCTCACCGACTACCTGAGGGCCATCAAGCCCGACGACCACAACCACCCCTACGCCCCCGCGGCGACGCTCTGGCCGCGCTACCGCGACCAGGGCAACGCCGCCGAGAGGGCGCTCACCTGGGCCGACAACGACGAATACCGCTGGGGCGACCAGAACGACAGGGGCGCCTGGTGAGCTTCACCATCTACAGTGCGCCGGAGAAGTTCGGCCTCGAAACGGTCGGCGAAGTCGACTGGTCGGACGGCTGCTACCAGTTCGACCTGACCGTGGTCTGGCGCGACCAGAAGGGCCAACTGTTCTGGGCCGACAGCTCCGGCTGCTCCTGCCCGCCGCCCTTCGAGGACACCGGCCTGCCCGACTTGAAGGCCTGCACGTCCGCCGAACTGCAGGCGCACCTTGACAAGCGGCTCGACGGGAAGTTCGGCACCGCTGAGACGTGCGACGAATGGGACCTCGACGAGCGCAACAAGCGCGCCGGAAGGATCGTCGACCTGGTGGGACGGGTGATCGCTTGGTGACCACCCTGGTCACGCCGACCGGCCGGTTCCTCGGCCAGTGGCCGTCCAACTCGCCGGAGTGGTACGCGGCCCGCGCGCACCGCATCGGCGGGTCCGACATCGCCGCGATCGTCCGCCTGTCGAAGTGGCAGTCGCGATACGCCCTGTGGTGCGAAAAGACGGGGCTGGTCGAGCCAGACCCGCCGAACAGTCAGCAGTCGCGCGGCCACTTCCTGGAGCCGGGGGTCGCCAACTGGTTCGCTTACCAGCACCCCGACGTCGAGGTGGTCGAGGCGGGCACCTGGACTCACGTCGACCCCGAACGGGACTGGCAACTCGCCAACCCTGACCGGCTGCTCGTGCGTGACGGCCAGGTGGTCGCCGGGCTGGAGATCAAAACCGATGTCGACGGTCGCGACTGGGGCAAGCCGGGCACCGACGAGATCCCGCTGTACTACCTGACGCAGGTCAGGTGGTACATGGACGTGCTCGGCCTGGATGAGTGGTGGGTCGCCGTACTCGGCTCCCACCTGGAGTTCTCCGAGTACGTCATCCACCCCGACATCGACGACACCCTGTATCTGCGTGACGCGGCCGAGGAGTTCCTCCGGTCCATCGCGTGGGACGAGATGCCGACGATCGACGGGCACGATGCCACCTACCGGACGGTGCGCAAGCTGCACCCGCTGATCAACTCGGGCGAGAAGTTCGCCCTTCCGGACGATCTCGCCGCCGAGGTACTGCCCGCCCTGGCCGAAGAGAAGTCGGCCAAGGAAGCCGCGCAGAAGGCCCGCGCGAAGCTGCTGGCCGCGATGGGGAACGCGTCCCATGCCTATTGGGACGAAGAGCCAGTCGCGCGCCGCCAGGCCAAGGGCGAAGGCACCCCTTACCTCGTCGTCGAGAAGAACCTGCCCGCCATCCCTGAACTGCTAGGAGCCGCAGCATGACCACTGACAACCTGCCTGGGATCCGCAACGCGGAGCTCGCCCAGCGGATCGAGTACTCCCAGCAGCTGGCCTTCTCAAGCCTCCTGCCCGCCCAGTACATCAAGCAGCCCGCGAACGTGCTGTGGGCGGTGGAGTTCGGCCGGTCGGTCGGGATCGACCCGATGACGGCGATCACCGAGGTCCACATCATCAAGGGCAAGCCGTCCTCGTCGGCGGGCCTGGTCAGCGCCCTGGTGCGTAAGGCCGGGCACAAGATGCGGACCTGGATCGAGCGTGACGAGAACGGTGTCCTCGCCAAGGCCGTCTCGACGATCCACCGCAGCGACGACCCCGAATTTGAGTTCCGCTCCGAGTGGAACATCGCCCGCGCCCAGACCGCCGGACTGATCAAGCAGAACGAGAACTACGGGAAGTACCCGGAGGGCATGCTCGTGGCCCGCACTCAGACCGAGGTCGCGCGCATGGCCTGCAAGGAGGCCCTGTGCGGGCTCGGCTACACGCCCGAGGAGCTGGGCGCCACCGTGAACGAGGACGGCTCAGTCGTCATCACCGACGCGCGCCAGGTAGAGGTCAAGCCGGGCCAGTCGATCCGCGAAGCCGCTGAAACCATCAATGACGCCAGTGTCACCGTGATGGCCTCCAACACGCAGCTTCGCAAGCTCGCCGAGCTGATGACCGCCAAGGGCGTCACGGACAAGCTCGGCTACCTGCACGAGGTGTTCCCGGACTACACGTTCCAGTCGGCCGCCGACCTGACGGCCGCGCAGGTCTCGACGGTGGAGAACGCGCTCAACCGGGGCGAGCACCTGCCTGCCGCTGCGGAGACCGGGCAGCCCGAGGAGCCCACCGAGCCGCCCGCGGCTGCGCCGCCCGCTGAGGAGCCGGTGGCCGCGCCGCCGGCCGGGACGGCGGACGAGGAGCCCAGCCGGAAGGCGCAGCACACCGACATGGGCATCTGGTTCGGCGAGGCCGGGATCACCCACCACACGGGTACGGGCATGAAGGCGAAGAACGACGCGGCCCGCTTCGCGTGGATCGCCGAGCACCTGGGCGTTGAGGTGACGTCGACCAAGGACCTGAACGCCGCCCAGGCCGACAAGGCGGTCCAGCTGCTCATGCAGCAGGCCGCCGCCCGCCGCGAGGACCTCAAGCAGCGGATCGTGATCGTCTGGACCGACCTGGGCGGCACCAAGCAGGCCCTCACGCCCACGCTGGAGAAGTCGATGAACGTGGGCCTGAACCAGGCTGGCAACGCCGACCTGGACAAGTTCCTGAAGAAGCTCAACGACGGGGAGATCGTCCCGGGCGGTGCCCAGTGATCCACAGCTCGATGTCCGGTGAGCAGCACATCGTCCGCTTCCAGCGGACCGGCATGATCGTGCTGGCCGATCCGCTGCCCGTGGACACCCTCGACCCCCGCTATTCGTCCTGCGTCGAGCACCGCACCGCGTGCGACTGCCGCGAAGCACTGCTCTCGGAGAACATCCGCGAAGAGCGTGACAGGTGGGAGCACGCCAAGCAGATCTTCAACGAGCTTCTGCAAGGCCACCCCACCTACGCCTACGACGAGCAGGGCCGTCGGGACGAGCAGGCCCAGTGCAAATGCACCGGCTGTGTGATCGCCCGCAGCCTCCACACCCGAACCATCGGCGACGTCGCTCGCGACCGCGAGGCATGGCGCCGCCGGAACGAACCGCCGTTCTGATCGAGCAACATCGGCCCTGCCGCGACACGCGGCGGGGTCCCTCCACCGCCACCAAGAGGAGCCCCCAGTGAAGAGCATCACGGTCGAGTACGACGACGTGACCCCCGAGCGGATCGGCCGTTCGCTGACCGACACCGAGACCACCCTGTCGATCGGCAATCGCCGACTCCCCGCGCTGCTGACCGACCGGGCTTCCCTTCTGGAAGCCCTGAGCATCTCCGACGTCCTCCGCGCCGCGAACGACGCCTGGCGCGCGAACATCGTGGGCGCGCTCCGCGCCCTCGACGCCGCAGAGGCCGCCCGAGAGAACGCCACCACCTGATCACCTCGTCCACGCCACGACGACAGCAGGAGACCCCTGATGACGTACGGACACATCACCCCTCAGATCGCCACCGACGTGCTCGCCTTCTGGAACGGCGGCCGGATCTCCAGCTGGTTCCACCTTCACCTGCTGCAGGCCATCGCCGAAGCAGACGAGACGGACCGCAGCAGACTCGCCGCCCAGTACCCCGCCTACGTGGCCGCCTACGAACTGGCCGCACACACCGATGGAGGCAGGGACATCCTTCAGGCCCGCACTACCGACAGGAGCGAATAGTGACCGCCCTGACCATGCCCCAGGAGCAGCTGGACGCCATCCGCTGGCACGCGGGGGAGACGGCGACCGCCTACACCAACCTCGGCCTCCCGCCCAGCCAGGCAGCGCAGGACCGGCAGGCCCTCCTCGGCGAGCTGGACACCCTCGCCCAGGCTGCCCGGAACTCGGGCGAGGCGCACCTGATGATGGGCGAAGGGATCCGGGACGCGATCCGCGCCGACCGCGACCACGGCCCGAACGCCGGAATGAGCATCATCACGAACTACGCCGACGCGGCCGGCCTGCTCGACGCCCTGGACGAGCGGCTGCCCACCTTCTACGTCAACCGTGACGACGGCTACCACTGGCTGACCTGCGGCCGGTGCGAGGAGCCGCTGCTGCAGGTCGACGCCGGGACCTCCCTGCCGCAGATGAACAAGGCCACCTGGGCCCACGAATGCACCACCCAGGACGCCGCGGCGGGGGAGCAGTGACGAAGCCCCTGATCCTCCTCGGCGCCATCGCCCTGGTGGTGATCTGCATCGTGCTCACGAAGTGGATCGACACCCGCACCAAGGGTGTCCGCGCCGACCGCCGGGCGCTGCGCCGCTACGAGGAGCTCGTGGCCGAGGTCCACGCCCTGGCCCTCGCCAACTCCGACCTCGACCCTTCTGCCCAGCTCATCGCGGAAAAGATTCGCACCTCCCACCCCTCCCGAAAGGCCGTCCGATGAAGCTCAAGACCATTTCCACCCTCGCCCTGCTGGCCATGGCCACCACGGCGTGCGCCTCCGTCAACACCGAGCCCGACGAGAAAGCGATCGTCTACTACGGCGCGATGGGGTCCGCCACGAGGTTCGAGAAGTGCATCGACCCGTCGAAGCGGGAGAGCGTCAGCATCAGCGACAACTCGTGGACCTACCCGGCCGGGCAGCGCACGTTCGACTTCTCCGGTGCCGAGGGCGCCGAGTCCAAGCCGCTGGAGGTCGTCTCCAAGGACAACGTCACGATGAAGGTTCCCGGCGTGGTGACGTTCGCCCTCAACACCGAGTGCAAGACGCTGCAGCAGTTCCACGACCGCATCGGCCGGAAGTTCAGCGCCTTCTTCTACGGCACCGGCCTGGAGCACAGCGAGCACGGGTGGAACCGGATGCTCAGCACCTACATGCGGGTGCCGCTGGACCGGGCGCTGGACGCCGCTTCCCAGGAATTCGAGTGGCGCAAGCTGTTCAACGACCCGGCGACGAAGCAGGCGTGGGAGAAGCGCGTCGGCCAGCTCGCCCGAGGTTACATCCAGGAGACCGCACGCGGGCAGTTCTTCTGCCAGCCCAGCTACGCCGGGGCCGGGGACTGCGGTGACATCGTCCTGACGATCCAGAAGCCCGAGCCGCCCGCCAACCTGGCCCAGGCCCTCGCCGCTGAGCAGGTCGCCAAGACGCAGAACTCGGCGCAAGAGCAGATCAACGCGAAGGTCCGTACCGAGATCGAGTCCATCAAGGACCTCACCAGAGTGCTGGGCCCGAACGGCGCGGTCCTGTGGCAGGCCATCCAGAAGGGGCAGGTCACCGTCGTTCCCGTCCCGCAGGGCAGCGACCTGAACGTCACGGCAGGCAAGCCGTGAACCTCCGCATGAAGCTCCCCACGGAGCTGACACAGCAGCAGAAAGCCCGAGCCTTGGGAATCGGAACCGCTTCCCTCATGGTGCTCGCGCTGCTCGCCGACATGTGGGCGCTCGTCCTCGCGGCGCTGTCCCTGCTCGTCGGGATCTCGCTCGGAGTCATGGGTGGTGCTGAACTCGGTCGCCGGAGGAGAGCTTTCGAGCTGGACACGGCGTGGGGGCATTACACCGCCGCCGCGGGCCTGGTCGACCGGCTCAACGACGACAACGCCGAGTTGAACCGCCGCGCCGTAAGCGCCGAAGCCGACCTGACGAAGTGCGTGGCCGAGAACGCCAAGCTCCGCGCGCAGCTCGCCGAATACGCGGGCAACGCTGCGTGATCGACATGATCCACGACGTCCTGGCGGTGATCGGCGCGCTCAGCGTGCTGATCGCCGTCGGGGCGCTCCTCCTCGGCGGGATGTTCCACCGGGACGCGCTCCGCCGCCAGCAGGCCAAGCGCGACCAGCGGGCCCAGCAGCCCGCCGAGGAGGTCGCCGCCGACCTCGCCCTGTGGTCCGACTACTGGACCGACCACGACCTGCACAAACTCGACACTCTCAAGGAGGACAAGCCGTGACGCTGCCCCGCGTGATGGGCTGGGACCTGGCCGCTGAGCAGTCCGGAGTTGCCCTGCCGGACGGCACCACCACGGTGATCAAGGCGAAGAAGGTCACCGGCAGGCCGCGAACCTTCGACGACGACATGAGGCGCCTCGACCTGGTTGACCGGCGCTCGGCCGAACTCGTCGCCGCCCACCCGGCCGACCTCGCCGTCATCGAGGACTACGCCGCCGGCATCCGGGGCAACCCGGTGCACCGCCTCGCCGAGTGTGGCGGCAAGGTCCGATTGAACTGCTGGCGCGCGGGCGTACCGATCGCCCTGGTCAACGTGATGCACGTCAAGGAGTACGCCACCGGTAACGGCGCCGCGAAGAAGAGCCAGATGGCCACGGCCGCGCAAGCTCGGGCGGGCCTGGTCTTCCCCACCGAAGACGAATGCGACGCCTGGTGGATCCGCGCGATGGGCTGCGACTGGCTCGGGCACCCGGTCGTTGACCTGCCCAAGGCGCAGCGCGCGGTGCTGGCCAAGGTGAAGGACTGGCCGGAGATGGCCCGATGACGAAGCGCCGCGGCGTGACCGCGAACCTCGTCATCGTCGACGAGGCCACCCACTACGAGCCGGCGGCCGACGACGTCGACGAGCTGGGCGACCTCAGCGTCCCGGTCATCGTCGAAGGCCAGGTCGTCAGCCACCAAGACCCGATTTTCCCCCTTGACCTGCCCATGCGAAACGGGAGCACCCAGCTATGAGCATCACTCCCGAAGGCGTGAACCTGTTCGAGGCCGCGACGGACGTCATTGACCAGGTGCTCGCGGCGAAGCGGCCCAGCGCCCTCGCCATCCTGCAGGCCCTCAACGACGCCGGATACGTACTCTTGCCGCCAGCCGAGCGGAAAAGCCCTGAGTGGCTGCCGGTAGACGCCTCCGGCATGGACAAGGTGCGGCGGTGCGCGGAGGTCCTGACCTCCGGCCTGTCGAACGAGTCGGCCGCCATGGAGCTGGGCGTGTCCGTGCGTACGGTCGAGCGGCACGCCGCGGCGGCTCGCGCTCTCGGACTGCTGCGGCGGGGACGGCGGCGCAGGTGAGGTGCCGTTCGTGCAGCAAGAGCTGCAAGACCCGGATCTGTCTTGCCTGCGTCAGGAAGCAGGCGGGAGTGACGCCGCCGGAACCCACGCCGGAGCCGGAGCCGCCTCAGCCGAAACCGGCTCGTGTGAGGAAGGCGCTGGTACGGCAGAGGTCCATGGCTCCAGTCCGCTGGCACAAGGACGCCGCGTGCAGGGGAATGAGCCTCCACCTGTTCTACGGCCCGTCCGACGACGAGCCTCCCGAGGGCACCCGCCAGCGGGAGGCCCGAGAGAAGCGGGCGAAGAAGGTCTGCTTGACCTGCCCCGTCATGGCGAAGTGCCTGGAGTGGAACCTTGAGTTCGGCCCTCACCAGTACGGCGTGGGCGGCGGGCAGACCGCTGAGGAACGCCGCGAGCTGCGCAAGAAGAAGACGAGCGGCACGCGGGACGCGTCGTGACCGGCGGGACCGGGGGACTGAACCGGGACACCGAAAACGCCATCAGGGCGCTCGCGCATCGCGTCTACGAACGCGACCACCAGGACCCGGCGGAGCGGGCCACGCCCGTCGACTTCGCCTTGGAGTTCGTAACGGCGTTACGCGGCCGAGGCTGGCGCTGCACCAACGCCGGACAGGCCCCGCGGCCCACCGCGAGGTCAGGGCCGGACACCTACAGCAGGGGTGCGGCGCTCGCCCGCCAGCTCCTGCAGAAGCTCCCAGACGACGAATCGGAGAACAACCCGCATGACTGAGCAGCTGATCCCCTACGACAACTTCGGCAACCTGATCCGTGATCCCCGGGCGGAGCGCTTCCTCCACCCGGAGGTGCCGATCCACGAGCGGCCGGCCGAACGGTTCACGGCGACGCTCACCCTCGGCAAGTCCATCCGGACCGGGGCGTCCACGTACGTCACGTGGTTCGACGAGGAAGGCCACCTGTACCCGATGTACCTGTCGGCCCTGATGGAGGTCCTGAGGACCCAGGACGTTTCCAAGGGGGTCGTGACCGCCGAGTGGATGCCCGTACGGCAGGGCCTGTACTTCGGCTTGAGGCTGTACGTCGACCACGAGGCGCGCCGCGCGAAGTACGCCGGTGAGTAGTCCGCCCGAGGTCGTGCTCGTCGACCGGCTGGACCTGCAGGTCGCGCTCGACCTGCTGACGAAGATCACCCCGCCGCCCCGGTACGGCAAGGCCGCGGTGTTCCGCCTCGCCCAGGCGCTCGCCGAGCGCTCCGAATGGGAGCACCTCGACGGCACCGTGTGCGTCGCCGGACACCGCGCGGACGCCCGCTGTGCCGAGGGCGGCGGCCCGGTCCGTATCCGCAAAGCCGCAGCTTCGAAGCGTGCGGCCTGCATCAACAAGGAGATGCCCATGGGTGACGCAGACGTCAAGGCCGCGGTCGTCGAGGCCGTTCGCGGCTTCGACTTCGGCGACTACGGCTTGGACAGCTTGGACGAGCTCAAGGACGAGCAGTGGGTGCCCGACCTCGCCCAGGCCGTCGTCGACCGGATCGCGCGTCACGCCGCCGCGAGAGCTGAGGGCTGATGCGGCCCCACCCGATCTACCACCGCTGCGCTCTCACGCCGGACTGCAGGGCGATGATCCCGATCGACCACCTCATGTGCCGCCCCCACTGGAGGCGAGTCCCCCGGGAGATCAAGGGGCGCGTCACCCTGACCTACCGGCGGCGCTCGGCCGACTGGGAGGTCTACGCGCAGGCCGTACGAGACGCCAAAGCCGCCGTCTGGAACACCCTTGGAAGGAACCGCTGATGTCCCCTGAACCGCGCACTCTCACCGACTGGCGAGGCAACCCCTACACGGTCGGCACGCTGATCTTCTACCCGCGCATGTCCGGCCGCAGCTGCGAAATGGTCGAAGCGGTCGTCGTCGAGATCTACGACGCCGTACGCGACTCCGACAAGTACAGGTGGGTCCGCTTCGACCCCGACAACCCGCGCCACCAGGCCACTTCCAAGGGAGACCGTGTGACCCGCGTCGTGGTCCAGCCGACCGGGCTCGGCTCCCGCGACTTCTTCCGCTCTCACACTCGCCTGGCGCGTGACGAGGCGGGGGAGATGGTTCGGGACGAGCAGGGCGGACCCGTCTGGGAGACGACCGAGATCAAGCCCGTCACCCTGATGATCACCAACAACGTCACCGTGCCCGCCCCGCGCGCTGGGCGGGCCGATGCGTAAGCGATCCAACGCGGTCACCCTGGGCGCGCTCACCGCCCTGTCGGCGCTGGTCATCGCGGGCTGCGCCATCGAGGGCGAGGAGACGAGCGCCGACTGCTTGGACGCCTACGACTGCGCCGTCGCGGCCGAGGAGGAGGTGACCGCCGACTGCGTGGACATCTACAGCCTTGCCGAGGACGGTTCCTACCAGCAGTTCGAGGACCGCTATTGCGAGGGAGGTTCACACCACGGCTACACCTACGTGTACGGCGGCAGCTCGTCCGGCGGGCGGATCCACGGCGCCACCTCGATCCGGCCGAGCAACATCAAGATCACGTCCCGTGCTGGCCGAGTGATCGTCAGCGGCGGGTTCGGCGGCCGAGGCGGCGGGGGCGGCAGCTGATGAGCGACAGATCAATCCTCACCGCCGACCAGATGGAGCAGCTGAGCGACATCCTCCAGGGGATCCTCGCCAACTACCCCGTCAGCACCGACCTGGCCGCGCACATCTTGGCGAACTTCTCCGCCGAGGTCGACAACTGGTCTGGGGCGCGGCCGTTCGTCCTGGTCTACACCGGCTGGCGCGGCGCCAGCCGCGACCGGGTCCGCGCGGACCTCGACGACGTCCTCAAGCGGGTCGGCCCGTTCCACCTCATCGTCGGCTACAACGTCGAGGAGGACGAACCTGACGGAGGCGACCGGTACGCCTACGAATGGGCGATCACCACCCCCGGAATTACCGTGGAAACCCGGCCGGCGCCGTGGCGCATCCCGAAGTTGAAGCGCGCGGCCGGCCCGTACCGCAACGGCCTCATGCTGGGCCTGGCCATCGGACGCGGCGGCCCGCACGGAGTCCTCGCCCACCTGCACAAGGAGTCGCGCGGCGCCGCCGGGACCGCCGCGTTCGCTGAACACCTCGGCGTCCCGATATGGAAGAGGCCCGCATGAGCAGCCCCGCCGGCCTCCCGCCGTTCTCCGGCGACGAGCCGACATGCCTGAAGTGCGGGTACGAGAAAGCCAGCACCATGTACCTCCACCACGGCGAATGCCGCCACACCCACCCCGGCGAACACCTCATCGAAGGGTTCAGGCCGAACGAGCGGCTGCACCGCGAGTGCTTCCGATGCGGCTACGCGTGGGACGAAGCCATCGTGCCGGCCGAGCTCGCCGCGGGGAGGACAGCATGAGCCGCGCCACCGACGTGAAAGACCTGCTTGACGAAGAGGCCAGGGAGCAGGACCTCCTCGTGGAGTCCCACGGCCAGAAGTGGAAGGTCACCAACCTCAATTCGGGGCTGGTGAAGTTCCTGCCGAAGAACGGGGCCGGCCGGTCCCTGAAGAACTTCCGCACGCAACTCCACAGCTTGCGTCCCCCGCCCAGTCCCATGCTCGCCGCCACCGAGGGAACCGACTTCATGCCCCGTGACACCTGGTGGAAGGTCGAAGACCTCATCGCCGCAGCCCGCATGCAAGGGCTCCGCCCCTACGTGTCCGGCGGCATCTTGTGCGTGCCCGGCGACCTCGACGCCCAGCCGATCGCCGAGATGCTGCGCGACCGCGAAGCCGAGGTCGTCGCCTACCTCGCCCCTGCCCACGCCCGACCCAACCAGAGCGAAAGTGACCACATGCCGAAGATCGCCGACACCGCCCGCATCGACCGCACCGGGCCCGCGCGGAACATCGCGGGGGACGCGGAAGCCCTGTGGTCCCTCCTGCGAGAGGAGGCCCGCAAGCAGGGAGACAAGCCCGGAACGAACGCGGGCGTTCCCGGGGTGCTGTGGGCGGGTGCGCTCATCCGCATCGTGCAGGAGATCGGCGAGGGCTGGGACGCCATCCACGTGCAGGAAGTCCGGCAGTACCTGAACCGGACCGAGCACACCCACTGCCAGCGGCCCAAGGCAAAGCCGCCCATCTGGTGGATCGCGGACACCTGGAGCGACGGAGGACTCACCGTCACCCGCATTCCCGAAGCGGGCGACCTCGAGAGAGCGGAGCCGCAGCAGCCGAAGCCCGCGGCCGAGCCCGAGCCGGCCGCGGCCCCGGGCGGCGCGTTGGCCGCGCTGCGCGCCCTGGACCTGCGCATCACCACCGCCGAGCAGCGCGCCGCCGACGCGGAGAAGGCGCTCAACAAGGAACGGGGGGAGAAGTCGGACCTGCTGACCGAGCTGGACGAGGTGCGCGCCGAACGCGACCAGGCGGTGCGCGAACGCGACAAGGCGGTGGCTGAGCTGGACCTCATCAACGCCATGCTGGGCAAGCTCGGCCTCGGCGGCGCGTAGTGATCGGTTCCGATTCCCACGTGGCGGAGGGGCCGAGTGTTTTCCGTCGTTGACGTCGGCTGGTGCAAAGGCTCGAAGGGGAAGCGGCCGTGCGGGCAGAAGGTCAGGTGGACGGAAACGGAGGCGGGTGTGCCGTTCGCGGTGAACCTGGCCCCGGACCCGGGCGGCAACGTGGCGGTGTTCCGCGACGTGCGGGGGAAGCTGCGTTCGCGTCGCGTCACCGCCGACCGGCCGCTGTTGCCGTACGAGCGGCTGATGATGCCGCACGTCGCGACGTGCAAAGCGCCCCCTCGGTCGAAGCCGAAGCCGCCGCCGCGGCGACCGCCCAGGCGCACACCGCCGGCGGGCTCCTACTACACGGTGCTCGGCGTCGACCGGGACGTGGACGAGGTCACCCTGAAGCGGGCGTACCGTCGACTCGCCCGGGAGCTGCACCCCGACATGAACCCGGACCCGGTCGCTCAGGAACGCTTCAAGGAGGTGGCGGAAGCGTATGAGGTGCTGTCTGACCAGGCAAAACGACGGATCTACGATCTGACGGGCCGCCGCCCGAGATGAACGTGGGAATCGGAACCGCTTACGGTGGCTGGACGCCTCTTCCCTCGGTGGCTCCGCTGATAGAGACGAAGGAGAGGCGGCTACATGCCGTGGTTCAAGGTCGACGACGCTTTCCACTCGCACCTGAAGGTCATGCAGACCAAGGCGGCGGCCCTGGGGCTGTGGGTGGTGGCTGGATCGTGGTCGTCGGCGAACCTGACCGAGGGGTTCATTCCGGACGCTGTGCTGCCTCGGCTGATGCCTGGGGCGAAGCGTCTCGCGAAGGATTTGGTCGAGTGCGGCCTGTGGGAACGCACTGACAAGGGCTTTACTTTTCATGACTGGGACGATTACAACCCCACCGCTGAGGAGGTGCGCGAGGACCGAGAAGCAGCGCGGGAACGCATGCGGAAGCTGCGGGCGCGGCGACGCGGACAGCAAGATCTACCAGGGGAAACGTCCGAGTCGCGTGAGCTGGTGCCTGCCTCTGACGCGTCGGTTGTTCGCCCGAACATCATGCGAACGTTCGCGGAACGTTCGGACGATGTTCGTAACCCCGTCCCGTCCCGTCCCGTCCCGGTCCAAAGTGCAAATACATCTAGTCAGTCATCTACAGGTAGTGGGGCGGTCGGCCACCAGACTGATGATCATGACTTTCATGAACTAGACGAAATGATCACCCGTCTGCTCGCTTCGCTCACGACGGACCCCATCACCGGCCACCACGCCGCATGGGTCCGCCAGACGATCCTCGGCAAAGCACGCGGACAGATCCGTGACCGCAGCGCCTACATCCGCCGAGCACTCCAACAAGACGCACGCCCCTACCTGCCCCAGCAGCACACCACCGCGGCGAACACCACCGGCCGCTGCACCACCCACCACCAGACGATGCCCTGCAGAGGATGCGCCGCCGACCTCAAAGCACGGAAGGACACCGAATGACCGCCCTCTGGACCGCCGCAGGCATCCTCCTGTACGCGGCCGGCTTCGTCGCCGCCCTCCGCGTGCTGCTCCACTACGACGACAAGCACCACTTCCTTGGCGAAAACGAAGACTGGGGAATCGCCGCCCTGTGGCCGTTCGTCCTGCTCATCGTCGCTTTCATCGCCCCCTGGGTGGGGCTCTACCGCATCGCCACCCGAGACCGACGTGCGCGAAAGCACACAGAAGCGCCATAAGATCACCCCACCCCACCACGGAAACCCGTCAGCGAGCCCCCGAGGCATCCCCTCGTCGCTGACGGGTTTTTGGCGTTTCGGACGCGTCTGATGCGTCTGACGCACGCGACGCAGGCACATGCACCACGTGCAACGCTCTGAGAGCTTCACTGAGACACGAACAGAGGGTGTCTGGTATCTCGTCTACCCCTCATGATCGAAAACGCTTACAGAGGATTACAGAGCTTTGGAGTGGATTCGAGAGAGCTGGAACTGGCTGTCTGGTCGGAGGCCGCGAAAGTCGGCCAGGATGCGCCAATCCACAAGGTGTCGAACGTGCAGTTTTGTCGAACACAAATTCGATATGCTTCGCCGGACCGTGGAACGCCAGGTCAAAGGCCGTGTCGTAATCGTTATCAATGTGGAGGGTAACCGTTATATAATTTCCGGGCCTCTGACCATAGGTTTCTCGGCATGCACACAGACACGAGAGCGACGATCACGGCAGGCGCTACCGGCGCCCTGCTCGCGTTCGCGCTGCTCCAGACACCAGGGGTCGCGAAGGTCGCGACCGACCGCGCCGCACTCGCCATCGAGCCCGGACCGCAGGGGCCGCAGGGCGAGCCCGGACCCGCCGGACCCGCCGGACCCCAGGGACCCGCAGGACCCCAGGGACCGCAGGGACCCGCCGGACCCGCCGGACCTACCCCGACCACCCTGCCCCAGGGTCCCGAAGGTCCTGCCGGACCCGCCGGACCGCAGGGACCGCCCGGACCGCAGGGACCCGCCGGAGTGAACGGCACCCCCGGACCCGCCGGACCGACCGGACCCGCCGGACCCAAGGGAGCCGACGGCACCCCCGGAAAGACCGGTGCCACCGGACCGCGCGGACTCACCGGACCCGCCGGACCGCGCGGACCCGAAGGGAAGCCCGCACCCACCCCCACCGGGCGGTATCTGCGCGGACCCGCCGGACCCGCCGGACCCGTTGGTCCTACCGGTCCGATCGGACCGCAGGGCAACGACGGACCGCGCGGACCGCAGGGACTCGCCGGACCGCAGGCAACCGACGCGTCTTCCACGGCGCGACCGGACCCGCGCAACGACGCGACGGACGACGACACGACCGACCTCCCGGAGACCGGTCTCGTGGCGAACGCCGCGCCGTACGTGGCCGTGCCCGTCGCGCTGCTGTTGGCCGTCGCTGCGGTCGTGGTCGCGATCCGGCGACGCCGTAAGCCCGTGGGAATCAAAGCCGATTCCCACGCTCCGACCAGTGAGAACACCGACCCGACCACCGACGACCAGACCGACGCAACCGAAGTGATCAAGCCCCACACCGACCGCTAGACCCCACGCCCCGCCGCACCGTGCGGCGGGGCACCTCTCGAAAGGACACGCCACCATGGCGAGCACGACCCGCAAGGCCAGCACCACCCCCAAGGCGACCGACGCGACCGACGCGCCGACCACCGACGCGCCGACCGTCGACGCGCCGACCGTCGAGGCCACCCCCACCACCGACGCGCCGACCGAGACCCCCGACGCGACGACCGAGACCCCGGACACAGTGGAAGTCGAGATCGACGAGAGCGCCGTTTTCGCGGAGCGCATGGAAGCGCTCTTGACCACCCTCGGAGAAGCGGCGAAGGGTCACACGGTCGGGAACAGTGGACCCCTGGCGCTGGCACTCCGTAGCGCCGTGGAGAACTCCCGCCCGACCCTCCCGGAGTGGCAGGGCGCCATCTTGGACGGGCTGATCCCGTTCACCCCGACCACGAGCGAGCCCGACAAGGACGGGAACACGAAGCGCGGCGGCAAGTACGCCATGCCGCCCCGGATGCTCGCGGTCGCGAACACCGCAACCGGACTCGACTACCTCGGACTGTCGGACACCGACACTCTCGCCGTGTGGGAGCCGTCCGAGACGGAGCTGATCTCTCTCCTGTCGGAGGAGAACAAGCGCGCCGCCGCCATCAAGCGCGCCACGGCGCGCGACAGTGCGGCCAAGAAGCAGCGAGAGGAGGAGGCCAAGGCCACGACCAAGAGCGCCGTTGCGGTCGCGAGCAGCATGGAGCGCATGAAGCTTCCCGCCCTGGCGATCGACACCCCGGTAAGGGCCGTGGTCGCGGATGCTCTCGCGTCCGGGGTGCTCACGATCGAACTCGTGAACGCCGCCCTTGAGGCCGGAAAGCTGGAGTTCCGCCTCAGCGAGACGCCGCCCGCCCCCGCCGAGTAGCCCCGTGGGTGCCCGTGGCCACGGTCACGGGCACCCGCCCTCTCCCCACCACCACAGTCACGCCATGAAGGGTCAAGCCATGATCAGCAGGGACAACGCCACCCTTGCCAGGGACGCGGCCTACTACGCGATCCGCGCCGTTCAGACGCACACGGAGGACTGCGACAGCTGCACTCCCGACCCCGAGAAGCCCAAGCCCGAGCCGTGCAAGGTCATTGGGCACTACCGCGCCAACGCCGACAAGCTGTGTGCGGAGGCGCGACACGCTCTCGCCACCTACGCGCCGAAGGGAACGCTCGTCATTTACCAGGGCATGCACGAGGAGTTTCACGGTGAGTACACCGTCACCGGTCCGGCGCGTCACTGCGTGTGGGGTGCGTACGACCTGACGCGCGATGACGGCCAGGTGTTGTACGCCGCGCCGCTCAACTCGGTTCACCTGACGGAAGCCGCAGCAGCCGAGCGCGACAGGATGAACGCCGCCCGCACCGCCGTCGCCGCCGTCCTTCAGGTCCTGGAGTCGCGCGGCCTGGTGTTGCAGGTCACCGTGGACAAGGCCGACGACGGGAAGATCTTCATTGCCTGGTCATCGCTGGACTACTTCCGGCTACAGCAGCGCGCGGCGATGATGCCGAGCGCCGAGACGCGCCAGTACCTTGCAGGCGCGTTCAGCCTGTTGATTGCGCTTCGGTCCGCAGCGCGACAGGACAAGAGCGAGGAAGTGAAGAAGGTGACCGCGAACGCGCGCGCCATCTTGGCCCGCACGACGACGCGGAAGAACACGCCGCGCGCATAGCGCGGACCGAACGCGCGAGCGTGGGAATCAGCACCGATTCCCACGCTTTCGCGCGAGACCCGACCCCCCTTGCCGACAGGGGGGAGGGGGTGCCTGCGTCTTGGTCCTGGACGAAAGTAAATGATCTTGTAGTGTTGTGGCCTTCGGTTCCCTCGGGAGGTGTGTGTGTCGGTTGCGTGTGTGGGTCCGTGTAACGCCAGGTCACGCGAGGTGTGGGGGAAGCATCTGGTTGCGCGGGAGCGTCATGCGGATGAGGTGGACGCGTGGGTGAAGGACGGCGAGGTGGGGGAGTGCCCGCCGGAGCCGGTGGCGCCTTCGGTGGTGTGGCTGCCTGGTGATCCGCTGGTGTGCGGGCTCTGCCGGGGGTCGACGCGGTCGGCTCTGCTGGAGGTGGATGCGCTGGCGTCGAAGGCGTCGAGGGAGGTCGATGGTCACCGGCCGCCAACGAAGTGGTCGCGCGTTTCGGGGTCGAGGCCGAAGCCTGCGGTGTCGCCGGTGGCGGAGATGCTGGATGACCTGGTGGGCGATCTCCTGCGGTTCGAGGATGGGTATCGCCGCGCGGTGCGGTGGCCTGCTCGGGTGTCGTTGGGCCGGGGCGCTGATGTGCGGTCGCGGTCGGTGTCGTATCTGGTGGATCACCTGCCGGGGGTGCTGGCGCGCGAGGAGTTCGTGGGCCTGGTCGATGTGTCGCTGAATTGGCTGCGTCGGCTGGGCGATGAGCCGGGGTGGTCGCCTGCGCGGTGCCGGTGTGGTGAGCGGGTGCTGAACTGGGACGCCCGGACGGGGTTCTTCGTGTGTTCGGCGTGTGGCCGGCATGTGTCGCAGGTTGAGGAGCGGGGCCTGGTCGCTGAGGAGGCGGGCGCGTGATCGGAGACGGGGAGCTGTGGGTGGTCGGTGGGCCGATGTGGCCGGAGGAGTCGCGGGCGCGGCTTCTGCTGCGGTCGGGCGGGGTGGAGCTCGACGGCCGGTGGTTCGTGGAGTGCGGGAAGCCGGATTGCGATCGGGTCGTGCCGGAGTCGGTGCGGTTCTGCTGCACGCCGTGCGCGGTGGCTGCGGAGGGGCGCTACGAGATCGACAGGCACTCGGCGTCGTGCGACAGCCGGGGGTCGGAGCGGGAGGCGCGGCTTCGGGCGCTGTTCGGTGATTTGTGAGTGTCTGCCGGTAGCGGTTCCGTTTCCGGCTTGCGGCTGGTCACGGGCTGTGTAACACTTCGGTTCGACGGAGAGACGTGTGCCCTCAAGCTGATTGCTTGGGGGCTTTTCTGTTGTCCGGGGGTGGTTGTGTCCCCTGTGACGGCGACTATGGCGGCGGCGCGGTTGGGCCGGTCTGCGGTGACGATTCGTCAGTGGGCTCGTCGGTATGACGTTCGCCGGTTCGACGCCCGGGCGGGCGCCGCGGTGGTGTACGACTTCGCGGATCTCGCGACGATCGAGGGCTGTATCTGGCGGGGCGATCCGGTGCCGGCCACGCCGGAGGGGCGCGACGAGCTGCGCGCGGAGCTCGCGACCGCGGCGGCTTAGCTGATGTAGTTGACGAGCACGCCGATCGGGATGGACATGAGCATGCCAGCGCCGAGGAACAGCATCTCGCGGCGTCGCTCGGCGCGGATGGTGGCTTTGGTCTCTCCGAGGAGGATTTGTCGGATGTTCTCGGCCTGCTCCTGGTCGACGGCGAGGAGTCGCTGCTGCTCATCGGCCTTGGCGATGAGTTCTTCGCGGGCGGCCTGTTGGGCGGCAAGGTCACGCTGCAGGTCGGCCATGAGGGTAGCGGCTTCGACGAACGCCTCATTGACGCGCTCGACGCGGCGACGAAGCACTTCGCCAGGATATTCCTCTGCTTGCGAGAGGCGTAGTTTCGTCGGGCGACGTCCGCGCTGAAGGCCTAGAAGGGCGATGCTGATAATCACAAGGAGGGCAGCGGCTAAGTACCAAAAGGATCGTTGACCCGGCGGGTTGTTGACGGCGAGGTTTCCAGCCATCGCCGACGCGATGGGCACCGCAATGCTGAGTACGTCAACGACTCGGCGAAGTTTAGGGCTCACCCGCCTATTTGATCGTGTCGAGTTAGATGCGCGTCGGCCTGTGATCGGATCGCTATCTTGTCGCTCGCGCGCTGGAATCGCGTTCGGTTTGATCCGCTTTCATGATCGCTAAGACAGGAACATAATTCAGGTTATGTTCCCCTTTGTCTGTTACGCTCGCGAGTGATCATTTGCCCTCGCGAAAGAAGATCAACATGAGCGACCCTCGCGCCAACGAGGCAAGCCAGTGACCGCCGAACTCGTCGCCCCCACGGGCGGCACCGTCGCGCGCCCCCTCGACCTCCCACCCCTCGTCATCGAGATCACCGCGATGTGGCTGGAGAGCCGCAAGTCGCCGAACACCCGGGCGGCCTACCGCCGCGACATCCAGAAGTGGTTCCGCTACTGCGAGCGGACCGGCCTGGATCCGCTGGAGATGCAGGTCCGGCACGCCGAGCTGTTCGGGCGGTGGCTGGTCGAGCAGGCCACCGAGGACAAGGAAGATCCGCCGAAGCCGAAGACGGTCGCGCGGGCCATGGCGACGGCGTCGGCCTGGTACAAGTACCTGATCAAGAACGACTACGTGAACAAGAGCGGCGTCCCAGTGACGAATCCGTTCGCCGAGGCCGACCGGCCGAACATCCCCCGCAAGCACTCGGAAACGCAGGCGCTCACCAGGCCGGAAGCGCGCGCGATGGTCGAGACCGCTGACGCCGACCACGGCGGATCCCGGTTGCGCACCGCGGCGCTGATCCGGGTCCTGGTCGAGCTGGGGATTCGGATCACGGAGGCGGTCGACGCCGAGATCACGGATCTGGGCTACGCGCGCGGCTACCGGACGTTGAGCGTCACGCTCAAGGGCGCCAAGCCGCTGATCCGGAAGCTGCCGGTCGAGACCGCTTACGCCGTTGACCAGTACCTGACTGACCGGGCGGCGCGGGCCGGCGTGGAGCTGCGGGACCTGCGCGGCCCGCTGTTCGCGACCGCCTCGGGCAAGGCGTTCCGCCGGGAGAAGGCCTACGAGCTGGTCCAGCGGATCGCCAAGCAGGCCAAGATTGACGCCAAGGTGACACCGCACACGCTGCGGCACACCTGGGCGTCGCTGGCCGAGGAGCTGGGCGCGACGCCGCGCGAGATCCAGGAAGCGCTCGGCCACGAAAGCATCGAGACGACCGAGATTTACCTGCACTCGCGGGACATGTTGGAGCGGGATCCGTCGCAGCTCGTCGCGGCGGCGATTGAGTAGCGGAGGTCATGTGACGGACGCCTGGGCCCACATCTGGGGAGACATCAACCCCGGAGTGTAGGCCTACGGCGCTGGCTGTTCATGCCACGCGATGGTCGAGGACGCCGAGCAGTTCGAGCTGGTGCGGGTCCCTATCAGGTGATGATGTTGATCCAGATGCCGATCGGGATCGACACGACGGCACCAGCGATCAAGCCGATGATCAGGAGCTTCCAGTCACGGCGGCGCTGGTGGAGACGTTCGATGCGGGCTGTGGCTTCGGCTTTGTCAGCGAGGGCCTGTGCGAGCTTTTCGATCTGCGCGTCGCTGATCTCCGGGTTGGGGATGAGCTCGCGGGCGGTGTGGAAAAAATACGTTTTCTCGGCGCCGCCTATGACAGGGCCACTGATCACATTGCCTAGTTCGTCGTGATACCCGCTTCCCATGGCTTCATTGTCACCTGGACGCTTTAGATGCGCGCGGGGGAATTGGGCGGGGTTATGGAAGAGATGCGGTGCGTCGGGCAGGGAGGTCTGATGGCTGCTGCTACGCACGCCTGGCTCCACCTCTGCGGGGTGCTCACCGTGGGGGCGTGGAGGCGCGGCGCGGGCTGCGCCGGGTGCCGGATTTCCGTGGAGCACGCCGAGGACGTCCAGCAGTTCAAGCTGTCCCGAGTCTGGTAGGTCGGGCACGAAATTCGGACGTTCTTCGCGAAGGGTCGTTTTCCGGACAGGGACGCGTGTGCATGCGCGTCCCTGTAGTCGTTTCTTACGGACGACCACACGCAAGCGCGTATGGAGTGATCGGTCAGAAGATGATCAGCTCAGAAACGATCTCAGAGCGTCGCTCCTGGTTACCGACGTTCCGCCAAAACTGAATACGGAGGCCCCTCGCCGTGGTGCTACGCCCGCCGTTCTCCTACTACGGCGCCAAGGGCCGCCTCGCCCCCTTCATCGTCTCCCTGCTCCCCGCCCACGAGGTCTACTGCGAGCCCTTCGCCGGGAGCGGCGCCGTCTTCTTCGCGAAGACCCCGTCGAAGATCGAGACCCTGAACGACCTCAACGGCGACCTCGTCACCTTCATGCGGATGCTCCGCGACCGGCCGCGCGAGCTGCAGCGGGCCATCCAGTTCACCCCGTACGCCCGCAGCGAGCACGCCGCGGCGAAGCTCGGCGACACCTCGGTATCCGACCTCGAACGCGCGCGCCGCTGGTGGATCCAGTGCAGCCAGTCGCGTTCCGGGGAGGCCGGGGCGTCCTGGCGGCGGCCGACGTCGCGGACCAGGGTCAACAACCCCGCCGGATCCAAGCGGGCCGGCGCGGCGCTGCGCTGGCACGCCGCTCGCCTCCGGGACGCGTTCATCGAGCAGGGCGACGCCTTCGAGTTGATCAGCCGCATGGACTCGCCCGAGACGACGTTCTACCTCGACCCGCCTTACCTCCGGTCGACGAGGAACACCTTCGGCTCTGGCCACTACGTCAAGGAGATGGACGAGGCGCCCGAGCACCGCCGCCTCCTCGACATCATCACCCGGTGCCGCGGCGGCATCGTCCTGTCCGGCTATCGCTCGCCCCTGTATGACGAGGCCCTGGCCGGCTGGCGGCGCGTCGACTACCGGGTACGGCAGTCCGCCTCCGACGCCCGGACCCACGCCGTCGAGTCTCTCTGGATCAATCGGTAGGCCAGTCGGGGCAGACCAAGTAAGCCGGAAAGGGGCGAGCTGCAGGTCAGAGCCCCGGCAAATTTCCGGACGGTCCAGCCGCGTGGCTGGGGTCAGGGGTTGAGTGGCCTTTTGAACACGAGGTATAGATGGTTCAATTCGGCGTGGTTGGGGATGGGTTCACCGAAAGGTACTAGGTATATGAGTTCCCAGCCTTGCGGTCCCAGCTCGTCTAGCTTCGTCTGTAGGGGGATTTGAGCGTAGACGACGACCTTGTACTCCCACTGCTGTGTCATGGCTGAGGTTCTTCCCGCCGCGGCTCTCGCCGTTATGCGGATAGGGGCAAAGAGTTGACCGTGTGGTTTGGTCGGTGGCTGGCCGGATGAGCCCGCGGCTTAGCTGTCGGGGTTGCGCAGGTGTCTGTCGTGTTCGACGCCGAGGTCGGGTTGGGGTGAGACCGGTCGGGTCGGGGGTCGAAGAACAACGGACCGGAAACGTACGCTAAGAAGCAACGACGCAGCTCAATGACGGTCCGATGATTGTTGAGCGCACCGCCGTGGCGTACGTTTCGGTAGTAAATGCGCCGTTTACTGTGGCGTGGCGGGTTCCCGGTGTACCTTGGCCGGACCCCATTCTCAGCGCCAACCGCTGTTCCTGGATTCCTTAACCCCCGTGGCTGGCGCCCGTTACGGCTGAGGGTATCCACATATGCAGGTGATCATGTTACGCCGGATGCTGACTATGGCGATGCACCAGTCGTCACGATTCGAACATCCTCCGGTGCAGCCGCCGTTCCACATGTGGCAGGGGGGAGTTCCGATGATTGGATCGTCGAGCTCCTCGGGACGAACGTTCAGGAACGTCGCTTTCATGGCCCGATAGTCGTCTTCCGTCGCAAGGGCCCAGACCTGGACGTCCGCACAGCCCTCCTCTGACAGTGTCATCAGCTTGAAACCGAACCTGGAGTAGATGTTCATCGGCAACGGGGGGAACCCGGCGGGCAGTTGAATCGGCGCTCCTGCCGGAAATTTGATGAACTCGTCCCCTCCTCTAATGTCGGCTATATCCTGCGAATCCATGGTGCTTCACCCTTCGATATGCGAAGTCGGAACCGGCAACGTGACGAAAGAAGACGTCTTTGATCGCTGATCATCGCATCCCGTGATGCCTGTACGCGGCACCTCTGGTGTGTCGCGTGTCCACGGGGTCCGAGGAACATCGGAACCGTGCCGGACCATGACGACCCTACGGAGCAGGTGGAATTCCTCCGGGAGCACTTCGTCGTGGAGAGTTCTGGTCTTCAGGCATCCGTGCAGGATGCCGACGAGGCGGTTGGCCACCTGGCGGAGGGCTGCGTGATGGCAGACGTCGCGGGCGCGGGCTCGGGGGTCGAAGAACAACGGACCGGAAACGTACGGTAGGGACTGCGCTACTGGCCTGGCTGCGGTGCGATCGAGTACTTTGCACCGAAACATACGCCACGGCGGTGCGCTCAACGATCATCGGACCGTCATTGAGCTGCGTCGTTGCTTCTTAGCGTACGTTTCCGGTCCGTTGTTCTTCGACCCCCGGGTCGCCCCGGGTTCGCCGTTCAATCGGTAGCGTTACCGCTACCGATTCTCACCCTCCGGGGAGGTCCTGCTTTGCCTCGTAAGCCCTCTGCGCCCGCCGTGGTGCTCCAGTCGTACGCGTCCATCCCGATCGACCTGCTGGAACCGCACCCGGACAACCCGCATAAGGGCGACTCGGATGTGATCGCCGAGTCGATCGGGGCGAACGGCTTCTACGGCGCGGTCGTCGCCCAGGCCAGCAGCAAACGCATCATCGCGGGGCACCACCGCGTTCAGGCAGCACATAAGCAGGGCCTCACTGAGGTGCCGGTGCTGCTGCTCGACGTCGACGACGAGCAGGCCAAGCGGATCATGCTGGCGGACAACCGGACCGCTGAATACGGGCAGTACGACGACGCCCAGCTCGCTGAGCTCCTGCAGGGCCTCCCGGACCTGATCGGTACCGGCTGGTCCGATGACGACCTGGCCGACCTGCTTGACGACACCGGCGGCATTGAGATCGTCACCGACGAGCCCGCGGGGCCTCGCTCTGCCCCACCGCCCGACCCCGAGCCGGAGGACACGGCGAGCGGCGGTCGGCCGGATTCGCGGCCGGACCCTGACGACGAGGAAAACGACCTCGAGAGCGAGGGCCTTGACGACGTCAGCGACGAGCTGGTGGACGCGCCGCTGCAGCCCCGCCCGAAGGCGGGCACCACCGCGGACCTGATCCTCACGGTGACGGCCGCCGAGCACGACGAACTGACCGACCTCCTCGGGAAGGTCCGGACCCGCGACGGCGAGGCCACGACCACCCAGATCATCATGGCGGCGCTCCGCGCCTACGCCGCCTGACACGAAAGGGCGGCGTTCCCCTCATGGTTGTCAGCAAGTCGCGGCAGGTCGAGATCTCCCAGCGCCGCCACCAGGCCGTACAGATGCGAACCGCCGGTGTGTCTCCCACGGTCATCGCGGAACGTCTCGGCTACTCGGGCGCGGCGGCCGTCAGCAAGGACATCGACCGCGCGCTGCAGAAGGCGGCCAAGCAGGAACACCTCGCTTCCGAGCAGCTGCTCAAGCTGGAGATCGACCGGCTCGACCGCATCATGGCGGCGCTGTGGCCGAAGGTCATCAAGGGCGACGTCAGCGCAGCCGAAACGGCGCTGAAGACCATCAACCGGCGGGCCGCCCTGCTGGGCCTGGACCTGATCAACCGCAACGGCGTCGCCGACACCGACATGGCGTCGCTGCTCGGCAGCATGCTGGCGCAGCTGCAGCAGCGCTACATCCCGGCGGATCCCGACACCGACACCATCGTTGAGGCCGACATCATCTCCGAGATCGAGTCCGGAGACGACGAATGAGCCTCGGCGAGGTCGTGTCGCTGTCGCCGAAGCAGGAACGCTCGATCGCCGAGTCCACCGCGCGCCTGAACATCTGGAGCGGCGCGATCCGGTCGGGCAAGACGATCGCCTCCTTGCTCCGCTGGCTGATGTACGTGGCGAACGCTCCTCGGGGCGGCGCCCTGGTGGTCGTCGGTAAGACGGCCGACACGATCGCCCGAAATATCTTCGATCCGCTGATGGATCCCGCGATCACCGGCCCGCTGTCGCGCAGGATTCTCTACACTAGGGGCGCGCCGACGGCCAACATCCTCGGCCGCCGCGTGGAGATCATCTCCTCCAACGACGCCCGCGCGGAGAACAGGCTACGCGGCATGACGTGCGCGGGCGCGTATGTGGACGAGGCGACGCTGATCGAGCGGTCTTTCTGGGACCAGCTCCTCGCCCGCCTGAGCGTCAAGGGCGCGAAGCTGTTCGCCTCGACGAACCCGGACTCGCCGACGCACTGGCTGAAGAAGCATTTCCTCGATCGGGCCGGCGAGCTCGACCTGGCCCACTGGCACTTCACCTTGGACGACAACCCGGCCTTGGACCCGCTCTACGTTGCGAACCTCAAGCTGGAGTACACGGGCCTCTGGTACAAGCGGTTCATCCTGGGCCTGTGGGTCGTCGCCGAAGGCGCGATCTACGACATGTGGGACCCGGACAAGATGGTCGTGGACTCGCTGCCGCCCATGGAGCGCTGGCTGAGCCTGGGCATCGACTATGGGACGGTCAACCCCTTCGACGCGGTTCTCGTGGGCGTCAGCGTCCCCGACCTGCTCGGGCAGCGCCGCATCTACCTCGCGAGCGAGTTCCGGTGGGATTCCCGCGTGGAGCGCCGACAGCTCACCGACGCTGAATACTCCAAGCGGCTCACCCGGTGGTTGGAGGACCTGCCCGACACCTACGGGCCGGGTACGCGCGGAGTTGTCCCCGAGTGGATGATTGTCGACCCGTCCGCCGCGAGCTTCATCACGCAGCTCCACCGCGACGGGCACGCGCCGACGATGGGCGACAACAGCGTGATCGACGGAATCCGCACCGTCTCCAACCTCATCGCCGCCGACCAGATGCGGGTTCACCGCTCCTGCGAGGGGTTCCTGGGCGAGATCGGTTCGTACGCGTGGGACGACAAGAAGGCCGAGCGGGGAGACGACGCCCCGGTCAAGGTCGATGACCACGCGCTGGACGCCGTCCGGTACGCGCTGCACACCACGCAAGCCGCCTGGGTGCCGCTGATGGATCTCGCTGCTTAAAGACGCGCACCCCGGGCTGGGGGTGCGTCGCTCCGCGCGGACCTCCGTCCGCGCGTTGAGCACCGGTGGTCTCGGCTTCCCCTGCGGTTGAGGGGCTGCGGGTGAGGCCGAGACCACCCACTTCTTCTGACCTCACCCGAGGAGAGACATGTCCAGTTTCCAGTTCAACGTCAGCAAGGGGCGCAGCGTCGAGCTGTACACCCGGGTCAAGACCGGCGATCCGGCGACCAGCGCGCTGGTCCTGGTTGCCCTGGCCGCCACCGGTATCGAGACCGACGCGGTTCTCGAAGACAAGGACACGCTCGCCGATGTCCTGTCCGGCAGCACCAATGAGGCGACCAACGTCGGTTACGCCCGCAAGGTCCTGTCGGCCGCCGACCTGACCGTGGTGGTCCCCGACGACGTGAACGACTGGGTCGACCTGGCCCTGCCTGACGCGACGTGGGCCAACGTGCAGGCGGGCACGAACTGGTCGAAGGTCCTGGTCTGCTACCGGCCCGCGACCGGCTCCCCGGACTCGGCGATCGTGCCCCTGACCTCGCACGATTTCCCAATCAATCCCGACGGCAGCAACGTGGTCGCTCAGGTTGACCCGTCCGGCTTCTTCCGGGCGGCCTGATGGCCAAGACCGGATATTCCGCGCTCATGCCCTCTCAGGCCCTACTCGCCGCGAACACCGCGAGGAGCATCCTCGGCGTGCTCGCCCCGAGCAGCTTCGGCCTCGACCTCAAGAAGATCAGGGTCGGCCTGTACGGCATCTCCGCGTCCGGCGTGCCCGGCGACATCGAGCTGTGCGCGGCGACGTTCGCGTCCAGCCCACCGGCCGCCTCCATGGCCTACGCCGCGGTGGTCATTCCGCAGCAGCTCTACGGCCGAGTCATCCCTGCGGGGTTCCTCGCGGCGGCGTCGTGGACGACGGAGCCGACCGTCCTGACCGTGCTCGACTCTTGGCCGCTGTCGCCCAACGGTGGCGTGGCCTTGTACGACATCCCGCTCGGCGACACCCCGGACTGCGCCCCCGGTGCTGGGTTCGTGCTGCGGGCGCGGTTCGCGGCGGGCGTCAACGTTTCCGCAGGTCTGCAGGTCGAGCGAGCCTGACGAGCGCAAACGAGGGGAGGCGCCGCCATGCTGTGGGTGGAGAACTTCGAGAGCGGGGGAATCGGGCTGCCGTACAACGACGGCGGCAAGTGGGGACTCAACGACACCAACCCTCGCAGCGGCACGTGGTGCTTCTCCCACGTCCCCATCGGGAACAACGAGACGGCGACTTTCACGCTCACGGCGCCGCCCGGGGCGACCACCGTCCAGTTCTGGTACTCGGTGTCTTCCGAGCCCACGCACGACAAGCTGGAAGTCGTCATCGGTGGCACCGTGCGATTGACCGCTCACGGTTCGGTGCCCTGGACGCAGTCAGCGGTTCTCAGCCTGGGGAGCGCCACGCAAGTGGTGTTCCGCTACACCAAGGACGTCAGCGCCGCCGTAGGCTCCGACGCCGCTTACATCGACGACATCACCTTTCAGATCCCCGATCTCATCACCCCGCAGACCAACAACTTCAACGGCGGTACCCACGCCGCTGCTGTCACGAAAGCCAATTCGGGCGGCGCCAGCGGCGACGCGTTCACGAACATCATCGGCTCACCCCAGTTCAGCAACGCTTTGGCGCGCGGCGAGTCCGGCCTGTCCGTCGTCAACGCCGTCGTGGGCTCCGACACCCATGTGGACTGGCAAGGGGTACCGACGGCCGGTGATGTCTTCTGCGCCCGCCTGTATATCCACCGTCTGGGACTCCTTCCCGGCTACAAGGGCCTGTTCGCGCTCATTGGATCATCGGGAATCGTCTCCAAGTCGTGGATCCCGGCCAACGGGAGAGTTGGCGTGTGGACGGGCGCTGTCACCACCCAGGTACTCAACGCCGGTGTTGGTGTCCCGGTCGGCCAATGGACGCGCGTCGAATACCGCTACACCATCAACTCCGCCGGAACCGGCACCGTCGAGGTGTGGACCTACCTCGATCCGGAGTCCGACACCGCCGACGACTACGTCACCTCGGCGGCTGTTACCTGGCCAGGCGGTAAGCCGTATTCCGCCGAGTTCCACCTGCACCGAGACGCCGACAGCTATTGGCATCTCGACGACGTGGCGATCGGCCCGGCCAAGCTCGGCCCGGCCCCGTCCACCGTGAGCCTGCGACCCCGCGGTCCCGTGGGCGGCTCGAAGGCGGCTCATCGGGTTGCCTCGTGGTGAGGGGGCCTGAGCGATGCCGCGTCTAGGCCGCGGCCTTCCCGGCCGCCCCATTCTCGTCCGCCGTCGCTCTGCGGGCCCGACCGCTGCGCAGGTCGTCGAGACCGGTGTCGCGCAGCCGCTCACCCGGACGAAGGCCCGCACGCTGGGCCTGGTCATCGAGACCAGCACGGCAAGCCCGCTCATCCGGGTCAAGGCGCGCACGCTCGGGCCGGCTGCAGAGACCGGCAGCGCCGCCCCGGCGCGACCGGTCAAGGTGCGCGCGCTCGGCCTGGTCGTCGAGACCGGACAGCCGGCGCCGATCACGCGCGTCAAGACCCGCGGCCTCGGCCTGGTCGTCGAGACCGGCACCGCCTGGCCCCTGCGCGGCTGGGCGGCGATTCGCCTGGTCACCGGAACCGGGCAGGCGCGGCCGATCAATCCGGCCAAGGCCCGCACGTTGGGCAAGGTCATCGAGACGAGCACGGCCCAGCCGATCGGCTTCGCGCGCGGAGGACACCTGACTCAGGTCGTCGAGACCGGCGCAGGCCTCCCGCTCGGCCGGATCAAGGTCCGGACGCTGGCACCCGTCACCGAAACCGGTACCGCGCAGCCCGTGCAGCCGCAGCCGCCGCTCGTCGGTGTCCTCGGCCAGGTCGTCGAGGTCGGCACGGCCAAACGAATGCTGCGCCTCACCCCGCCGCTGCACGCTGGCGCCCCCTACGTGCTGTGGCAAACCGGCTCGCCCTACGTGGCCTGGCAGGCATCGCCGCCCTACACCACATGGTCCGCCGATCCCCCGCGAACGTAGGAGGCCCGTTGGACCCGATCTCGTCACTGAGCCGCCCGTACCTCTACATCCCCGTCACCGGCGCATCCGGCTCCGAGGCGGTCGAGATCGCGTTCGTCAACGTCGGCGCCGAGCCGGCCGAAGACGACTGGCTCCCCGCGGAGTGGTCCGGCATCACCGCGAAGGGCGCGGTCGCGCGCATCCTCATCGGCCCCGGCGGGGTGGTCGCCCTGCCGGACGGCACCTACATGGCGTGGGTCCGCGTGAACGGCGCCGTTGAGCGGCCCGTGCTGCGCTCCGGCGCCGTCCCCATCATCTGACAGGAGAGACCCTCATGTCCCCACTGCCGACGACGGGCCGGATCGTCCGGTATCACGGTAAGCACGGGCTGCACGCGATCAGGGCGGCGATCGTCACCGCCGACGTCCACACGCTGGACCCCGAAGGCGTCGCGGTCGGCGCGGTGCCCAAGCTCGACAGCGAGTTCCACGTCCACCTGTGGGTGTTCACCCCCGGGCAGCTCGGCGGGTTCCACGAGTTCAACGTGCGTCCGGGGACTGAGCCGGGCACCTGGCACTGGCCGGAGCGGACCTGATGCCGCTGACTTCTCCTTCCTTCCCCGTGGGAATCGGTTCCGATTCCCACGCTCTGTCCATCCAGATTGACGAGGTCGAGCTGCGCGATGTCGCCGACCTCCTCGAAAGCGGGGAGGTCTGATGCCGCTTCCAACCGTTGATCAGGAGTGGCCACCGCCCGCCATCCGCCCGGAGATGCGGCTCTACAACCAGTGGGGAGCGTGGTACTCCGGCTCCCCGGACCGGCTCGCCGAGGTGTACGGAGCAGGCGTATCGCCGGGCATCGGCCTGGACTTGAAGGGCTGGGACCGGCCGATGCGCGGCGGCGGCGTGATGGGTCGGGTCGCCCGTTGGTTCCACGGGACTCCGACGCCGGCCGGGCAGAGCAGAAGCACGAAGTTGCACGTCCCCATCGCGGGCGACATCGCCGCCACGAGCGCGGACCTCCTGTTCTCGGAACCTCCGACCCTGAAGGTCCCGGGGAAGAAGGGGCAGGCGCGGCTCGACAAGATCATGCACGAGGCCGGGATCTACGGCGGCCTGCTGGAGGCCGCTGAGCTGGGGTCGGCCTACGGCGGCGTGTATCTGCGGATCGGCTGGGACACCGGCGTCGACCACCCGGTGTTCGACGCGCTGCCCGCCGACGCGGGCGTGCCGGAGTTCAGCTCCGGCCGGCTGTCGGCGGTGACGTTCTGGCGGGTCGTCCGCGACGAGGACCGTCAGGTATGGCGCCACCTGGAACGCCACGAAAAGGGCCGCGTCTACCACGGCCTGTACATGGGCGATGAGGATCACCTCGGCCAGCAGGTGCCGCTGGAGGACCACCCGGCGACGGCTCACTTCGCGCCGCAGGTAGACGCCGAGGGCGGGTTCGATTCCGGCTACGAGCGGGGCCTGCTGGTCCACTACGTGCCCAACATGAGGCCTCACCGCCTGCTGCGGGGGACGTCGCTCGGCCGCTCGGATTACTCGGGCGTTGAGCCGCTGATGGACGCGCTCGACGAGACGTGGACGTCCTGGATGCGGGACCTGCGGCTCGCGAAGGCGCGCATCGTCGTCCCCGAGGTCTACCTGCAGAACACGGGCCGGGGCCGCGGGTCGATGTGGGATCCGGACCGGGAGATCTACTCCGGGCTCGGGATGCTGCCGCCTCCGGGCGGCGGCTCCAACATGATCACGATGTCGCAGTTCGCGATCCGCGTGCAGGAGCACGGCGAGACGGCGAAAACCCTGATCGCGCAGATCCTTCGCGGCTCGGGCTACAGCGTGCAGTCCTTCGGTGAGGGCGGCGACGGCCAGGCCCAGACCGCCACCGAGATCCACATGCAGCGACACCGGTCCTACTCCACGCGCGGCCGGAAGATCGGCTACTGGACGCCCGCGCTGGCCTGGCTGTCGGAAGTCCTGCTGTCCGTCGACCACCACATCTACGGCACGAAGGTCAGCGCCGAGAAGGCCACCGTGTCGTGGCCGGACGGCGTCATGCCTGACCCTGAGTCGCTGGGCCGGACGCTCGACATGCTGGTCCGCGCGCAGTCGGCATCGCTGGACACCCGGATCCGGATGCTCCACCCCGATTGGGATGCCGACCAGGTGAAGACGGAGAAGGAGCTGCTGCGTGACGAGCTCGGGCTGAACGTGCCTGACCCGGCCGAGCTTTCCGAGATGTTCATCCCGTCCGCCTCCGGCGACGACGACTGATGGCCGGGACTCCGGCCGAAGCGGTAGCGCAAGGGCTGGAGCAGGCGCGACTCGTCGCCGCGATGTACGCCGACGCCGAGGAGGCGCTGCTCGCCCGGGTAGCGGCCCGTGTCGCTGACGGTCTCGACGATGACGACACCTCCCTGTGGGAGGCGAAGCGACTCGGTGAGATCGGTCAGCTCCGGAAGGACGCAGAGCGGATCATCAACCGTCTGGAAGCGGCTGCGAAGGCGGCTGCGAAGCGCGCGGTGGTGGAAGCCTGGTCCGCTGGGATGGATTCTGCGGTGGTCGGCGCGGTGCTGGACGTCCACGACGAGAAGATCCGTAAGCGCTTGGAGCGGACGCTCAGGGACGCGCGGAAGGTCGGTTCGAAGGCCCTGGTCAACCCTGGTCAGGGTGTGGCTGAGCTGGCCGCGCAGACGGTGCGGTTGATCACCTCCGTTCGCCTCGGGGCGCTGCGGGCTGTCGATGACGATTACCGGCGGGTGGTCGCGGAGACAGCGGGCCGGACGCTGGTCGGCGCGGAGACGCGGCGGGATGCGGCGCAGCGTGCGCTGAACAGGTTCGCCCAGCAGGGCATCACCGGGTTCCGCACGCAGGAAACCACTGATCGGCCAGCTCGTACGTGGAGCATGCCGCAGTACGTCGAGATGGCGATGCGGACCGCGGTGGCCAGGGCGGCCACCGATGGGCACATGGCGACGCTGCGGGACGCGGGCATGGACCTGGTGATCGTGTCTCGCCTGCCGTACACGTGCAAGCTGTGCGACCCGTGGGAAGGCAAGATCCTGTCCCAGTCGGGTCCGGCCGGGATCCGGCAGGAGCCGTCAGAGATCGACGACAGCCTCGTTGAGGTCGACGTCGCCGGGACGGTGCAGGAGGCCCGCGAGGCGGGGCTCATGCACCCGATGTGCGGTCATTCCCTGAGCGCGTACCTGCCTGGCGTGACCCGGCCTCGGGAGGTCGAGCCCAGAGCCGCGACCTACGGCGACGCGCAGAAGCAGCGCTACCTGGAACGACAGGTCCGCGACTACAAGCGTCGCGTGGCCGTCGCCCTGGACGCCGACGCCCGCCGCAAGGCAGACGAGAAGGTCGCCGAGTACCAGAAGCAGCTGCGCGAGCACACCAAGGCCGCGGGGCTGCGGCGGACTCCGGCTCGGGAGCGGGTCGACGCGCCACCGAAGAACCTGGAGCAGCTGCCGGACGCAGAGGTCAACCGGCTCAAGGAGCGGTTCGCCGGAGACGGTGAGATCACCGCCCGCCTGACGCAGGAAACGCAGCGGCGGGCGGACGAGCGCGAGACCGAACGCAAGGCGGCCGGCCCGGCGACGGCCAAGGACCCGATCAAGGCCCTGTCCCAGCTCGACGACCTGGGCGACCTGACCGACGAGCACCTGACGGTGCTGATGCTGCGCTACCAGGACGATTCGGACGGGATGGAGCGCGTGCTCGCCGAGCTGGACCGCATCGAGGCGGCCACCAGGGAGCGCGAACAGTGGTCGTGGAACTGGAAGGACGAGGAGACGCCGGAGGACCGGCGGATCTCGGACCTGATCGCGACGGGTCGCTACTCCTACATTCAGGCGTACGCCGAGGTGTACGGCCTGGATCCGGCCGAGCTGGAGCGTGAGGAGCGCCGCGCCCTGGTGCAGGCGGAAGGCTGGCCGGGCGAGGACGTCGACCAGACGATTCGCCGCATGTACGCCGAGTGGCTGGATCAGCAGTACGACGCGGCCGAGGCCGCAACGAACGGCGTCTTCCTCAACAAGAAGGGCCGGGCCAACGAGGTCAGCGACAAGTCGCTGTTCTCCGGGCCGGCCGCTCGGGCCCGCGCGTACGCGAGCGAGGAACTCAAGCGCTGGTGGCAGGACAACCCGCGGCTGACGCTCACCGAGTTCCGGGCGCTGTGGCTGAACCGAGATTCCGACAAGAGGGCCGCAGCGCAGATCCGCGCGGGCGGCGCTGGACGGGAGTTCGGCCTATGACCGAGACCGACCGCAGGGCAGCCGTCACGTTCGGCCGTCTCGCCGGTGAGCGCGGCATGCCGGTCACGTCCTGCCCGTATGAGGCGCGGGGCGACGGTCGGCAGCGGGCGCTGCGGCTGCTGTGGCTGCGCGTCTACTACCGCTACCTGCCTGGTAGCTGATCTTCGTCTTCCTCTTCATGGGCCCGCCAGGCGCGGGCCTTTTCCATGTCCGGCGACAGCCCCAGGAGGGCCATCTCGTCATGATCGAAAACACCCTGCCGACGACGCCCGGTGCGCTCCTCGGTCTCAAGAAGAACGGCCAGCCCATCCGCGTGCAGGCCGGTGGAGCTCCGGACGACGAGCCGGGCGAAGGCCAGCCGCAGGAGACCCCTCCGCAGGTCGAGGTCACGCCCGAGGTCACTCCGGAGGCCGACGCCGGCCGCCCCGACCCGAAGAAGGTCGATGATCTTCCTTCGTGGGCGCAGAAGCTCATCAAGGACACGCGGACCGAAGCGGCCGACTTCCGGACTCAGCTCAAGGCCATGCAGAAGGCCGCCAGCGATGCTGCGGCCCAGGCCGGTCCGACGCCGGAGGAAGTCACCGCGCAGGCCCAGGCCGAGTTCGCCCAGAAGATCGGCAAGGCACTCGGGCTGATCACCGAGGAGGAGAAGCCGCTTGACCCGCAGCAGGTCATCGAGAAGCTCACCTCTGAGAAGGATCAGACGGCCAAGGAGCGCGACGCCGAGAAGGAGCGGAACCGCCGCACGCTGATCGAGCTGGCGGTTCACCGAGGCAGCTCGAAGGCGGGCGCCGACCCGGACGCGCTGCTCGACAGCCGCAGCTTCCTCAAGCACATCCGCGAGCTCGACGTGGATGACAAGGAGTTCCACAGCGCGATCGGCGAGGCGATTCAGCTCGCCGTCGAGGAAAACCCCAAGTTCAGGGCGGCCACCCAGGCGGGGCCGCCGGCGCGTTCCGGGGGGGAGTTCACCGGCGGGCCTGGTGGGCGCTCCAACGACCCGGAGCACAAGACCGTCGACGACTTCCGCGCGCAGCGCAAGAAGCGGCCGACCTCTTAATCCACGCCGGTAGCGGTTCCGCTGCCGATCCCTTTCTGCAAGGAGAAAAGGCCCGATGGCTAACAACTTCCTCACCCCCAGCGTGATCGCCCGCGCGGCGCTGGCCACCCTCTACGAGACCTGCGTCATGGCGCAGCTGGTCCACCGTGACTACGACGAAGATTTCGCCGCGAAGATCGGGGACACCGTCAACGTCCGCAAGCCGGCGGTTTTCCAGGCGAAGGAGTTCAACCGCGAGGTTGGCATCGAGATCCAGAACGCGACCGAAACCGGCATTCCGGTCACCCTGAACCACTTCGCCGACGTGAGCTTCGCCGTGACCAGCGAAGACCTCACCCTCCGGATCGAGGATTTCGGCACGCAACTGCTGAACCCTGCGATGGAGGCCATCGCCCAGAAGATCGACAGGGACATCCTGTCCCTGCGTGACGACATCACTCAGGAAGTCGGCGTGACCGGCCAGTTCGCCGGTAACCCGGTCGGCGTCAACGTGTTCGCGCACTCCAACCCGCGTAGCGCGATCGACGCCAGGCGAGTGCTCAACCAGAGGAACGTGCCCAGCGCGGACCGCTACCTCGTCGTCGGCCCGGAGATCGAGGCCCAGTGGCTGGGCGACCCGCTGTTCCACTCGGCGGAGACCCGCGGCGACACCGATGGTCTGCGTGAGGCCAACCTCGGTCGAAGGGTGTTCGGGCACGAGGCGTACCAGACGCAGAACATCTACACCCCGGCGCAGGTCATCGGGAACAGCACCACCGAGGTCGGCGTGTCCTTCCACAGGACTGCTTTTGCTTTGGTCACGCGCCCGCTGGTGCTGCCGCAGGGCGCGGCCAACGCCGCCGTTGCCAGCTACAAGGGCTTCGGGCTGAGGGTCGTCATGGACTACGACATCGACCAGAAGCAGGACGTGGTCTCAGTCGATTGCCTCTACGGCACCAAGACGATCGACGCCAACAGGGCCGTCCTCATCAAGGGCGTCGACAAGACCTCCTGACCCTGGCGCACCTACGCCGAACCTCCCGTGGCCTGCCGAAATGGCGGGCTTTTCGCATTTCCAGGAAGGAAGGTGCGCGATGGCCGTCAAGGCTCGTCTCACCGAGAAGGTTCTCACTCTCAAGGCGCCCGGCGCAGGCGTCCACGTCCTGTGGCGCGCCCCGGTCGCGTGCAGGGTCAAGGCGGTGCGGGCTTACCGCATCGCTGGGACCGGCGCCGTCATCAACGCCGGAAAGAACGGCGTCGACCTGTGCTCGGCCGACCTGTCGGTCACCACGGCATCCACCTGGATGTCCGGGGTCCTGGCCGCCGCGTCCGTGCTGAAGTTCGCCGCTGGCGACACGCTCACCGCTGAAGTGGTGTCGGTCGCGGGCACCCCGACAGACCTGGTCATCCAGGTCGACGTCGAGCAGGACGCCAACACCTGATGAGCGCTGCAGAAGTGACCGGTGACGGCTTCGTCTACCGGAACACCCGCACTGGCCAGACGGTCGAGCGTGCCGAGCGGTCCGTCCGCCTGGACAACCTCGACGTCTGGCTGTGCCTCCAGGCATCCCAGCCCGCGCCGGGCCCGCTGGACGGGCCCGCCGTGGGTTCCGCCGCGGGCCCGGTCCGCCCAGCCGAGCACGAAAACAAGGCCGCATGGGTCGCGTACGCGGTCGCCCTCGGCATGGACGAGTCGGACGCGAAGGCGCTGTCGAAGGCAGCGCTCATCGAGGAGTTCGGCAGCGAGGAGGACCCTGATGGCCAGGATTGACCTGCCCCCTGTCGCGATGCCCCGCGCCGGCCTGAACCTCGGCGCCGCGCTGACTCCGGCGAACACGGACGGACACATGTTCGTCCACTCCGCCCGGCGACAGCTGCGGATCAAGAACACCAACGCCGCGGCCCGTACGGTCACCGTGCAGATCCCGGCCACCGTGGACGGCCAGGACATCGTGGACCGGCCGTACGTCATCCCGGCCCTGACGGGCGACGTGCTGATCCCGCCGTTCCCCGACGTGTACCGGCGCGGCGACGGCAAGGTCTTCGTCGACTACTCCGACGTGGCCGGGCTGTCGGTGGCCCTGTACGAGCTGCCGGTGGCGTAGCCGATGACGTACGCGACTGCTGCCGACTACACGGAATTCACGGGGCAGAACACGCCCCCTGCGGACATCGACCGGCGGCTGTCGCGGGCATCCGAGCGGATCGATGAGCTGCTGACCAGCGCCGTCTACCCGGTCGACGACGCGGGCATGCCGACTCGGCCGGCCGACGCCGACGCCCTCCAGCGAGCCACCTGCGCACAGGCCGCGTGGACGTTGGCGGTGGGCGACGAGTTCGGCGTCGCGTCCGCGTTCAAGACGGTCTCGATCGGTTCGGTGCGCCTGGAGCGCGGCGGGTCGGCCGACAGCGCGCCCGCCCGGTACGCGCCCGACGCGTCGTCGATCCTGCAGCTCGCGGGCCTGCTGCCGGGTTACGTCATCGACGGGAGCCCGTGGTGATGCTCCCCGAGTGGCTGCTGCGGCACACCGCGATCATCGAGCCGTTCGAAGGTGACGGCGCGTACGGCGCGGTGTACGGGCCCGAGGTGACGGAGCGGTGCCTGGTCGACGACGAGCGGCGGCTGGTGCGCGACGCGCAGGGCGCCGAGACCGTGAGCGACACGACGATCTTCTTCCGTCCGGGCACCCGGTGCCCGGAGGGGAGCCGGGTCACGGTCAACGGCCGGGTCACCACGGTCATCACGTCGTTCAACAGGGACTCCGGCGGCCTGCCCACCCCCGATCACGTCGAGGTGGTGTGCCGCTGATGGTTTCTCGCCGAGTCGAATTCAACGAGAAGGTCAGCGCTGAGCAGCTGTCCGCGCAGATCAAGCGGTCAGCGGTGCTCGGGCTCCGGAAGTCGGCCGAGGTGGTCCTGGCGACGGCCCGGCACAACACCCCGCACGAATCGGGCGACCTGGAGCGATCCGGCGCGCCCAGCGTGGACCCGACCAACCTGGTCGCAGCGGTGTCTTTTAACACGCCGTACGCGGTGCGCCAGCACGAGGAAGTGAACTACGACCACCCGAAGAAGGGTGAGGCGAAGTACCTGGAGAACGCGCTCGCCGAGGAAGCCGACAACGTGCGGAAGATCCTCGCGAAGTACCTGGAAGGGGCGTTCCGGTGAGCTGGACCCGTGACCTGCTCACCGGTCTGGCGGAGCTGCTGGCCGCCGCCGCGGTGGGCGACTGGATCCCGAGCGGCATGTACGCCGACACGCAGACGGCCATCACGATCGGCGGTCTGCCTGCGAAGCCCGACGAGGCGGTCACGCTCTCGGTGTACGGCATCGGCCAGGCGGGCGACGACGTCGAGCAGGCCGATTCCAGCGTGCAGGTGCAGGTCCGCATGCGGGCCAAGTCTGACCCGCGCGTGGTGGATGACCTGGCCGATGGCGTGTTCGACGCCCTGCACGGCCTGTCCAACGTGCGGCTTTCAACCGGCGTGCTGGTGCTGCTGGTGCGCCGCACGATCGTCGCTCCGCTGGGGCGCGACAGCTCCGGCCGGTGGGAGCGGGCCGACAGCTACGACCTGATGGTGCATCGGCCCTCGCCGAACCGCGACCTCTGACCTCCCTTCTTCCCGCGTGGGAATCGGAACCGATTCTTGCGCTTCGACATGCGCTCAACAAGGAGACGATCATGGCGCTGCGTTCCCTGCTGGCCAAGGACTGGGTTCTCGAAGTGAACACCGGCCCCGTCGAGACCCCGACGTGGACCCCGGTGAAGGGCCTGACCAGCTTCAGCGAAACCACGGACGACAACACCGAGGACGACGGCGACTTCGAGTCGGACGGCTGGGGCTCCACCGTCGTCACTCAGCGCACGTGGTCCATCGAGGCCGAGGGCCGCCGCAAGCGCTCCGACGCCACGGTGTTCACCCCGGACCCCGGCCAGGAGCGGATTCGCCAGGCGGGCCGCGTGGTCGGTTTCGACGCGAACATCAAGGTCCGCTGGTACCGGAAGGACGGCGCGTCGGACGCCTACGAGGGCGTGGCCACGGTGTCGGAGTTCACCAAGGGCGGCGCGGTCACCGACCTGGAGCCGTTCAACTTCACCCTGCTCGGCCAGGGCCAGCCCGTTGAGATTGAGAACCCGGTGGCCGCGTGATGGCTACCTTCAAGGATCTCGACGAGTTTTTTGACGACTCGCTCCGGCTGCCGGTCGGCGGCCGGACGTACGTCATCCCCGCCCCGGACGCCGAGGTCGGCCTGCTGTGCCAGCGGTTGATGAACGCGGGCATCGCCGCTGAGGCCGGCGAGGCGGTCGACGGCGAGGAGCTGACCAAGCTGGCCGCTGTCGTCCTGGACGACGACCAGGAGCAGGACCTCTACAAGCGGATCCTCGGGCCGGTCTACGACGAGCTGTTCACCGATGGCCTGACCTGGCCGAAGATCCAGCACATCGGCACCACCGCGCTCATCTGGGTCGCGGCGGGCACGGACGCAGCGGTCAAGTTCTGGTCGACCTCGGGGGAAGCGCCCGCCCCGAATCGGGCGACGAGGCGGGCAGCGGCGGCCCGATCGACCCGATCACGGGGCTCCGTGACTACTACGACCCGGACGACGGCCTCTCGGTCGAAGGCGGTCACCAAGTCGCCTGGCACGACCTCCTGAGGCGCTGGCCGCTGGTTGAGGCCGATCTCCACACCGAGTACGGCGTCGACCTCGGCGAGCCCGGCCTGCTTCGGAGCAGGTCGTGGCGGTGGTTGCGAACCCGCCTGTTCGGGCTGCTCCTCGCTGACACTCGCATCGCCCGTGCTCTGACCCCTGACGACGGCAAGCGGGAGCGGGGTGGGAGAGCGTGGCGCTGAACGTTGGCGAGATTTTCGCCACGATCGACGTGAGAGACCGCGCGACGTCCGCCCTGCGGCGGATCTTCGGCTCCTTCAAGGAGCACGCGGGTAAGTTCGCTGGCCAGGCCGCTTCCATCTCCCAGTCCACGAGCGCCATGGGCGCGGGCTTCGTCACGAGCGCGATGCAGGCGTCCGTGATGGCCGGAGGGATGGCGGCCTCCGCGCAGAGCGCGATCGCGTTCACGGCGGCACTGGCGCCCGCCGCAGGCATCGTAGCCGCGCTACCTGCGGCGTTCCTGCTGGCCAGGGCGGCGTTCCTGACGCTCACGGTCGCCCTGGGCGGGGTGAGCGAGGCCTTCAAGGCGGCGCTTGGGGACGACCCGGCGAAGTTCGAGGAGGCCATCGCGGGGCTTTCGCCGGCCGCGCAGGCCGCCGCGCGGGACGTCCACGCGCTGAAGCCCGCCGTCGACGGGCTGAAGTCCTCGGTTCAGGACGCCTTTTTTGCCCCGCTGACGGGGCAGATCACCGCGACCGCAGCCGCCCTGATGGGCCCGCTGCAGTCGGGCATGTCGGGCGCGGCCGGGCAGTTCGGTCGCCTCGGCGGCGAGGTCCTGAAGTTCGGGCAGAGCTCGGCGGCCGTCAACCTGGTCACCGGCGTCTTCCGGACGCTGACCGACACCGTCGGCGGGCTGGAGTCCGGGACGCTGCAGCGGCTGATGCAGGCCGTTGCGCGCTTCGTCTCCTCGACGCTTCCGGCCTTCTCGGGGCTGGGCGACGGCGTCAACTCGCTGACCCAGCGGTTCACCGCCTGGCTGAACGCGGCGACGGAAGCCGGGAAGCCGCTGGTCTGGGTTCAGAACGCCCTGGCGGTCTTCCGTCAGCTAGGTTCGCTCCTGGGCGACGTCGGCGGAATCGCCAGGTCGGTCTTCGACGCGATGGAGACGTCCGGAGGCGGGGCGCTCGGCGTTGTCGGGCAGCTCGCCAGCGAGGTCAACGCCTTCCTGAAGACCGCTGAAGGCCAGGACACGCTCGTTTCGATCTTCACGAGTCTTCAGCAGGTCGGCGGCGCGCTGTTCCCGATCTTCACGGCGCTCGCTGCTTCGCTCGCCCTGGTGGCGCCGCACGCCGCGAACATCGCGACCGCGCTCGGCCCTGGCATCGCCTCGGCGGTGTCCGCGCTCGGGCCGGCGCTGGCCGCGACGGGACCGAGCCTGACCGCGTTCGCGGCGGCCCTGTCCCTGGCGCTCGCCGATCCGGCCGTTCAGGAAGGGCTGCTTGCGCTCGGCTTGGGCTTCGGCAACACGCTCACCGCGATTACACCGCTGGTGCCCGTCGTCCTGCAGCTCGTTGCGGCGCTGGCTCAGATGGCGCCGGTTCTGCTGCCGCTGGCCGCGCTCGTCGTGACCGGCATGAAGATCAGCGGGATCGTCACCGCGATCATCAGCGCCGCCGGAGCGTTCGGACTGCTGGCCCCGGCGGCGACGACCGCCGCCACCGCGACGACGGCGGCCAGCGGCGGCATGGTGGCTTCTACGCTCACCGCCGCCGGCTCCATGGTCGCGTCGGCGGGTCGGGTCGTCGGGGGCTGGCTGCTGATGGGCGCTCAGGCCATGGCGCAGGCCGCGCGGATGGCCGCGGCTTGGCTGATCGCGATGGGCCCGGTGGGCTGGGCCATCGCCGCGGTGGTCGCCGTGGTCGCGGCGATCGTCCTGAACTGGGACAAGATCAAAGCTGCGACTGCCGCCGCGTGGACATGGGTCGGAACCAAGATCAACGAAGCGGTCACCAAGATCAAGAGCGTCCTGGCCTGGTTCGGGGAGCTGGGAGCCAGCTTCGACCGGTGGGTTGGAGCCGCCAAGGAGGCGGCGGTCCGCAAGTTCACCGAAATGGTCGTTTGGGTCGTAACCCTCCCATCTCGGATCAAAGCGGCTCTTGGCAACCTTGGCACGCTGCTGACCACTGCGGGCCGTGATCTGCTGACAGGTCTGTGGCAGGGCGTGCAGGCGGCCGGTGCGTGGCTGAAGCAGCAACTCCTGGGCTTCTTCCGCAACATCATGCCTGACTGGGTGCGCGAAGCCCTGGGCATCGCGTCGCCGTCGAAGGTCTTCGCGGCGATCGGCCGGATGCTGCCCGCTGGTATGGCGGTCGGCATTCAGCAGGCGTCTGGCCTGGTCATGTCGTCGCTGGAGAAGCTGACCACGATGGTCAGCAAGACGACCATGCCCGACATGGTGGTGCCCGGCGTCAACGTCCCGGACGGCCTCGCGGGCGGCGCGGGCGGTCAGGCGTCGGCGCGGACGGTCATCCACATGACGAACTACTACCCGCAGGCTGAACCGACCAGCGTGTCGGTCAACCGCGGGCTCCAGTACACCGGCGCCCTGGGAGTGATCTGACGTGCCGACCTACACGCTCGACGGGGTAGCTCTCGACCACCCGAAGGGCTGTTGGAAGCTGAAGAAGGGCACCCAGCGCAGGCCCCTGCCCGGCATCCGGTCCGTCCACGTGACGATGCCGGGCCGGGCGGGGGAACTCCCGCTCGTCGGCCTGGACCACGACGCAACCACGCTCGGCCTGACGTTCGGACTGACCGGCGCGACTCCGGCCGGCGCCGATGGTGGACACGAGCAGCTGGAACGCAACCTCGAAGCACTGTCGGCCTTGGTCGGTGTGCGGCACAGGCTGATGTCGCTGAAGTACCAGGCCGGGGGCATTATCCGCGTCGCCGACGTGGCGTTCGATTCGGCGTCGGATCCCGACGTCAACGTGGGCGCGGCCCGCGCCCGCCTGAGCGTCATCATGCGGGTTCCGGGCGTGTACTGGCGGGACGAGATCGAGAGCACGTGGGAAGGGTCGCCGAACGCCGCGTCTCAGGTTGTGACGCCCGTGGCCGAGTCCACGGGGCCGATCACCGACGCGGTGATCCGGTGGACCGGGCCGGCGGTCAACCCGCGCCTTACCGACGTCGCGACCGGCGGCAGCATCACCCGCCCGGGTGGTCTGCTGGCCGGGCAGCGGCTGCTGGTCGACTGCGCGGCCATGCGCGCCGCCGTGGTGTCGACGGACACATGGGACCTGGCGGCCGGTACGGACGTGACCGGTGAGATCGACGCGACCGGCCCCGGCTCCGCGTTCAGGTGGCTGCACCTGACCCCGGCTGTCGCGGTCGGTGACCCGCACTCGCGTGTCCTGCTCGTCACCAGCTCGGTGACCTCAACGACTGGGGCGTCCGCGCTGGAGATCCGGGCCCGCTCCGCTTACCTCTAAAGCAAAGTCCCAGGTCAGAAGGGGTTTCTTTCCGCGCCCTTCAGTTCATAGTTGACAGGGATCTCTGTGATATCGAGCTGGAGATCTCGCTATAAGTCAACATTAAGGGGCAGTCAGATGTAACCTTCGACCAACCTTATCTAAAGCTCTGGGGTACGATATAAGGTTATGTGGTCGTCCGCGCGTTAATACAATCCGATTTAAAGCTAGCTATTAGCTTCGGTATAGTTAAAAGCTCGGACTGTCGAATATTATAAAGACGGACACACAGCTTGGGAACTTGCTACGCTGAGGCCAGCGGAAACACGACGAAGCCCCGACCAGGGCGTGCAAACCAAGATCGGGGCTTCGCTTCTCGCTGGGGCTCGGCTAGCTGGCTGCTAGCCGGGCCCTACCGCAGGAGCGCCTCCAGCAGGATCAGTAGGAACTGCAGTAGTAGCAGCCTCTCCTGGCCATCGGAGTCTCCTGGTTGATGATCACGCACGGGTAAGACCCGCCTCCTCTCGCTGAACCGGTTCCAAGGGGTGCCCGGTCATGCTCAGTCACCCCCGGGGGATGACCGCGCTCAGCGGGAAACTGCGTGACAACCAACTGGGCAGAAGAATACCCAATCAACGGCCACGTACGAGACGTTATTGATGATCCCGAAAAAAAACATTCGTTCCTGAAACGGACGGCGTCTGCTGAAAATGTGGAGTGATTCATCAATCGCTCCACATGGTTCCATTCCGGGGCATGCCGAGAGGGGGCGACTGTTGCCCTATGACCTGCGGCTTGTCGCCTATGCTCCCAACGGTCCTCGGCAAGGAGTGCTCCCGCATCCGCTGACCGTCGAAGCCGGGTGGCCGCTAGACGACGTGCCGAGCCTGAAGATTTCCTACAGCTCCCACGCGGTCGGCGCGGCCATGCTCGCCCAGCCGTGCGAGGTTGCGGTGGAGTGGTCGCAGGACGGCGCGACCTGGACCGAAGACACCGACAGCCGGTTCATCAGGATCAAGCGCCGCGGCGATGAAGTCGACCGGACGGGCCTGGTCCGCTTCGAACTGCCGGGCTACTCCTGGCAGCTCCGCAAGATCGTGCTTTACCCCGGTGTGGCTGCGCTGGTCGACGGCAAGCGGCCCTTCCTCTCGGCCACGCCGGGCGCGATCCTGCAGACGGCTCTCGCGGAGGCGCAGGCGCGCGGCGCGGTGCCGGGCCTCGACTGGGATTTCACCTCGACGCACGACAGTGCGGGGGAGCCCTGGGACAAGGTCCTCACGATTTACTACCAGCCGGGCGCCGACGCGCTGACGCTCCTGCTGAACCTCTCTGAACAGGGCGTATGCGACTGGCGGATGCTCGGCCGCGTCCTGCAGCTCTACAACGCCGACACCGAGCTGGACCGCGATCTCGCGACCGGCCCGGGGCCGGTAGAACTCCGGTTCGGGCGCGATGTGGTCGAAGCCCCCGATGACGGCACGCTGGAGGATGCCGCCTCCTCCGTGCTCGTCGTCGGCGACAACGGATTCGTACATACCTTCGAAAATCCGACCGCTGTGCAGCCGTGGGGGCCGTGGGAGCAGTACGCCGGACACGGCGGAGTCTCCGACATGGGCACCGCGATGCTCCTCGCCCAGGCCGCCCTGGAGCGGGCCGCCGCCGAACGAGTGCAGCGCACCCGAGGCATCACCGTGTACGGAGCGCGGTGGCTACCCTGGCGCGACTACCGGCCGGGCGACCGCGTCCGCGCGCCCGGCGAAGGCGGCGCGCTGGAAAGCCTCCGCGTCCGCCAGGTCGCGCTGTCCCGCAACGCTGACGGCGTGGTCGGCGGCTCACTGATCCTCAACGACCGGTTCCTCGAACGTGATATCCGACTCGCTCGCCGCGCCGCGGGCATCGTCGGCGGCTCCACAGCGGATGGCGGCTCCGGAGCGCGTCCCGCCCCAGACAGCCCGCGGCCTCGCACTCCGGCCGCGCCCTCAGGCCTCATCGTTGACCCGCTCGCCTACCTCGACGCGGCCGGCGTGGCCCAGGGACAGATCACCGCCACCTGGGGCGCGGTCATCGTCGACGTGAGCGGCGTCGCCCTGAACGTCGGCGGCTACCAGCTGTTCATGCGGGTCAACGTGACGGGCGAGCCGTGGTTCCTCGTCGCAACGACGGAGGCCGACGACAACTCGGTCACGTACTCACCGCTGCTCGTCGGCACCGAGTACGCGTTCAAGGTCCGGGCGGTCAACCTCGGCGTCGTCGGCGCGTTCTCGGCGCAGGTCGCGGTGACGATTCCCGATGACACCGACCCGCCGCCCGTGCCGACCGCTCCGCAGCTCACGACGAGGCTCGGCGTCGTCCATGTCGCGTGGAACGGGCTGGGCGTCGGCGCGGCGCCGATGCCGCCGGACTTCCTGCGGGTGCGGGTGTGGATGCAGAACCCGCTCGCGCCCGGATGGGCCGACATCGGATACCTCGACGCGGCCGGCTCGATCCTCGTGCCGGGCCTGCCGTACGGCGCGGACCGGCAGTTCCGGTTCTCCTCCGTAGACCGCTCGGGCAACGAGTCCGCAGCGTCGACCTCGACGACGATCGCGACGGTGCCGCTCGTCCAGGGCGACGCCGCCAACGAGTCGATCACCACGGGCGCCCTGGTGGCCAACGCCGTCACCACGGACAAGCTCGCGGCCGGCGCGGTCGAGGCGGGGAACATCAAGGCGAACGCCGTCACAGCCGACAAGCTCGCGGCCGTGCTCACCTTGTCGACGCGGCTGGTGGCCGGTGACCCAAGCGCGGCGCGTGTCGAGCTCAACGGCTCGGGCCTGGCCGCGTACAACGTGGGCGGCGTACAGACGGCCAGCATCTCGGCGGTCACCGGCGCGGTGTCGATCGTTGGTCAGTTCGCCTCCGGGGTGACGGGCGCCCGGGTGGTGGTCAACCCCGCGGGGGCGACCTCGCCTGAGATCCGGTTCATTCCCGGCTCCGGCGTGAACGCTTCACGGATCTACAGCGACGGGTCGCTGTATACGGGCGAGGCGACGCTGATCATGGAGTCGGGCACGAACCAGCCGAACACCGCGATGTGCCGCCTGATCCACGCGGCCGGTTTCTGGCGGGTCGCGATTCACGACCCGGTGACGCAGAACCAGCGCGGCGGCTACGTGATCGCGGATGAGACTCAGGCGCATGTCGGCTGGCTTCACCCGACCCTCGGCACGCAGAACTTCCTGTTCTCCCAGTCGGGGACGCTGCATCGCGGCACGTGGCAGATCGGTGGCGTGAGCGCCGGACTGATCATGCTCGACGTGACGATCACGGGAAACGGCACCTACCACGTGGTCAATTACGGCTTCACGCTGCTGACCACCCCGAGCTGTGTGTGGTCGGCGCAGCGCGGCAGCGGCGCGTCAGGAAGCTCCGCGCCGACCGACATGTACGTCTACACGCGTTCGCAGAGCGCCATCACGTTCCGGAGCCCCAGCGCTCCCGCCTCCACCGTCACGTTCTCGGTGTGGGCCTGGCGTACCTGAAAGGAGCTGCTCGTGCCGGACCAGTGGAAGGTCACAGGGGTGATCGAGACGGCCGATAACAGCGGTCGCATCCCAGCGTGGGAGGTCACGCTCACCCGCCTCTCGGATGACGTGTCTCTGGTGATGTTCCTGCCGCAGGTCGCCATCGAGAACGCCGCGGTGACGTACGGGCTGCAGTCCACCGACGAGGCGATCAGCGTGATTCTCCACCAGACGGTGCTGCCGCTGTACGAGCCGGAAGCGGTCGAGGCGAATCCGTGGCAGGTCAGCGCCGAGCAGGCCCGCGCCCAGGTGGTCGAGCGGATCGAGCACTGCCAGCGCGAGCACGCGACCGTCGAGATGGCGGCGCCGGCCCGCCGCGCGGCGGGCCGCAGCGCGCCGGACGTGCTGACTCCGCTGCGCGAGCACGTGCGAGTCGATCCGATGCGGTGCGCGGCGCTGCGCCTCGAAGCGATGACGGGGTCTTGATGCAGGACATGGCTGTGGACCCTTACCGGGTCATCGCGGCGCTACGGCGCCGCGTCGACGAGCTGGCCTACGAAAACGCCGTCCTGTCGGCGGCCTTCGACCAGCAGCAGGAGCGCCTGAACCAGGCGGAGGGCAGGTCAGCGGGCTGAATCGGGGAAAACGAGGTGCCGCACGAGGTCCCCGACCGTGCTGCTGTCCTCCGCCCAGATCGTGCCCGGCTCGATGTAGCCGACCTCGACAGCTCCCGCTTCCGCAAGCAGGGCGGGCTGGCTTTCGTCGCTGTTCATGCCCCTCATGACACCACAGAACCGAGGGGAAGCAGTGCAGATAATTACGCCAGGTGGCCCGCAGCGGTATGCGTTGCGGCTGGTCGTTTACACCCCGAATGGTCCCCGCCTTGGTGTGCTTCCGCACCCGCTGGGGTTCGAGGTCGGGTTCCCTCTCGATGACGTCTCCTCGCTGAAGCTGTCCTACTCGGCGCACGCCCTGGGCGCGGGCCTGCTCGCGCAGCCGTGCGAGGTCGCGGTGGAGTACTCGACGGGCGGCGCGTGGGTGGAGCCCCCGGACGGCCGGTTCCTGCGCATCCGGCGCAACACCGACCACACCGACCGGACGGGCATCTCCTCCTACAACTGCCCCGGCTGGTCCTGGCAGCTCCGCAAGGTCGTGCTCTACCCGCACGCGGAGATGGTCGAGGGCAAGCGCCAGTTCAGCGGCGTCAGCGCGGGCGCGATCCTGAGGACCTTCATCGACGAGGGCCAGGTGCGCGGAGCCGTGCCGGGCCTGAGCGTCGACTTCGACGACGAAACCGACTCGGCCGGCCAGCCGTGGGACAAGGTCCTGACGCTCGCGCTGGAGCCGGGCGTCCCGCTGCTGACGATGCTGCTGAACCTCGCGGACCAGGGCATCCTCAACTGGCGGATGCTCGGCCGCGTCCTGCAGGTGTTCACCGAGGGCACGGAACTGGGCCGTGACCTCGCGGCCGGTGCGGCTCCGGTGGATCTGAGGCTCGGCCGCGACGTCGACCAGGCCCCGGACGACGCGACCTTGGAGGACGCGGCGAGCTCCATCCTCATCGTGGGTGAGGCTGGGCTGAACGTCGAGGTCACCAACCCGGCCGCGACGGTCCCGTGGGGCCGGTGGGAGACCCACCAGACTCAGGGCGGAGTGTCGGACACCGCCACGATGACGGTCCTCGGGCAGTCCGCTCTGGAGCGCGCCGCGCGGGAGCGCGTGCAGCTCACGCGGGGCATCATCCCGCATCTGGCCCGGTGGCTTCCGTTCGCCGACTACGGGCCGGGCGATGTCGTGCTCGCCCCCGGCGACGGCGCGGTCATGGCTCCGCTCCGCATCCGGCAGATCACCCTGTCGGTGGGCAAAGACGGCGATGTCGCGGGCAACTTGGTCCTCAACGACCGGTTCCTCGAACGAGACATCAGGCTGGCTCGACAGGCCGCGGGCATCCTCGCGGGCGGCGTGGGCTCCGGCGGGTCCGGCGCCGAGCCGGCCCCGGACTCCAGCGGCCGGGTTCCGGCGGCCCCGACCGGTCTCATCGTCGATCCGGTCGCGTACCTGGACGCGGCTGGCTACGCGCAGGGCCTCGCCACGGTGACGTGGTCACCGGTCATCGGCGACGTCAACGGCGTCGCGCTCAGCGTCGACGGCTACGAGGTCTACGCCCGCCGCAACCTGGAGGGCGAGCTGTGGTTCCTGGTCGCGCAGACCGCCTCCGGCGACACCACGGCGGCGGTCTCGCCGCTGGTCGTGGGCTGGGAGTACGGCCTGAAGGTCCGCGCCACCAACGACGGCGTGAAGGGCGTCTTCTCCTCGGTCACGGTGGCGCTGATCCCCGACGACGCGACTCCGCCGCCGGTGCCGAGCGCACCGCAGCTGTCCACCCGCCTGGGCGTGATCCACGTCGGATGGGACGGCCTGGGCGAAGACGCGGAGCCGATGCCCGCGGACTTCGACCGGGCGAGCGTGTGGATGCAAGACCCGCTCGCGCCGGGGGCGACCGTCGTCGGCTCGCTCGACGCGCGCGGCTCGATCGTCATCCCCGGCCAGCCGTACGGGGCGGACCGGGAAATCTGGCTGACCAGCTTCGACCGGTCCGGTAACCAGTCTGCGGAGTCCGAGCACGAGGTCATCGCCACGGCGGCCCTGGTCGACACGGACCTGATCGGCGAGGTCATCGACGGTGCCGCGCACATCATCTCGGGGTCGATCCCGGCGGATGCGAAGATCACGGCGGGCTCGATCACGAGCGCGTTGATCCAGGCGCTCGCGATCCAGGCCGGGCACGTCGCGGCCAACGCGGTCACCGCTGACAAGATCGCCGCCGGGGCGATCAATGCAGGTCACATCCAGGCCAACGCGATCCAAGCAGACAAGATCGCCGCCGGGGCGATCACCGCGAACAAGCTGTCGGCCACCGCGATCGACGGAAAAACGATCACGGGATCACATATCAGGACCGGAGCGACCGGGCGGCGTCTGGAGCTACAGCCGCCCGGAGCCTTCTACCCGGAGATGCGGTTCTACCCGGCGAGCGGCACGAACTACACGCAGCTTCTGACCAGGGACGACGCGTTCGGTGGCGAGGCGACGTTCGAGATCACCTCAGGTACGAACCAAACCGGAAGCGCAGCGTCGCAAACCACCATCGCCGCCGGGTTCATGCAGATGCAGGTCCGCGACGCGGAGCTGGTCGACCCCAACGGGGGCCTGATGGAGCTGGCCGAAGGGTATGCGCGCTACGGCTACTTCCACACCCCCAGCGACGAGCAGTATTTCTGGTTCGACGGCACCGGCCGTACCCGCCACGTCGGTAAGTGGTGGGACTACGCCTCCCTCGGGCCTACCGCCGGCGTGCTGGCCGGATCGAAGGTCAGCCAGCCAGCCGGTAGCGGCGCGAACTGGGACATCATCGGCTACGGCGCCACCATGATCGGCAACATGGGGCCGGTGTGCGTCATCCGCCGCGGCCTCAGCAACCCAGCGTCGCACGCGCCTAATGGCTCCTGGTACGTCGTGGAATCCACGCAGACGTCCTTCCGTATCCACACCAGTTGGCCGGACGGGTTCGCCATCTATTGGTGGAGCCACCGCCATTAAGGAGCAGAGTTTCCATGCCTGACGTCGCGCGCATCTGGGACAGCGAGCTGTCTTACACCGCCACGCCGCTGGCCGGGAAGGTCACCCCCCACACGAAGATGTCGCCGTTGGCAGCGGACGGGGCAGAGCCAGTGTGGGGCGTCCGCATGGTGATCGGGGGAATGGAGGGAAGCCATAGCTTCCCCCACAGCACCTTTGAGTGGAGATGCGCCGAGTACGGCATCGACCCCGACGACGTAGACACCATGCTGGACGTGATCTTGCATGAGCCGTACATGGCCAGCCCTGACGACTCTCTGTCGTGGCAATCCCCGGCTACGGCGGCTTACCTGGAGGAAACTCACGGTCTGCCGACCTGCTGGACACCCGGTGTGAGCCCGTCCGATCGGCTGGCCGCGCACCTGGCCCGGGTCGAGGCCGTGAAGCGGCACCGGGTGCTGGTCGAAGCGGAACCGGTCGAGCAGCGGCAGGCGGCGCTGCTCTACGTCGGCTCGGCTCGGTTCGCTGCCCCTGACCCGCTGGACCCGATCAAGGCCAGCGTGCGCCTGGACCCGGTCCGCGTTGAGGCACGACGCATGGCGGTGGACTGGATCCGCGCCTCCTTCGATGGGCCGCGCCGGCCTTCCCGGGCACTCAAGCCGCCCTCCACGTTCGGAGGTGCCCTGTGAACGATCAGCCCGCCGCGGACGTAGCGCTCGCGCTGGCCGAGCTGCGCCGCCTGGTCGAGGTCGGGTTCGAGCGCACGAGCGGTCAGACGGCGCTCATCCTTCAGCGTCTGGACCACGTCGATGGCCGCCATGCGGAGCTGGCTGACCAGGTGCGCAAGGACCGCGACGTCGCCGAGGCGCGTGACGAGGCTCTGGAAAGCCGTGTGGAGGCCATCGAGCGAGATGCCGTCACACGTGCCCAGCTGGCCGACCGGACTCGGCAGATCATCGCGATCGTCGGCCTGATGGTGACCCTCGCGGGCGTGATCATCGCGCTGATCAGCCTGACCAGAGGCTGACTTTTCCCCTTCTCCCTCTCACCTCGGAAGGCGGTGACCCATGCCTGCTGTCGGCGTGGACTTCGACGGTGTGATTCATCAGTACGGCCAGGGCTGGCACGACGGGACGATCTACGACGACCCGGTGCCCGGCGCGTTCGACGCGCTGCGCTACCTCATGCAGCGGCACGCGGTGTTCATCTTCACCGCCCGCGACCCGATACAGGTCGCCGTGTGGATTCAGGCCCGCAGCACCATTCCCGTCCAGGTCGACAACGAGGACATGCCCACCCCGTACGGTGAGAGCCACTTCTGGACGCAGCGCGGCGTGCTGCTGGTGACCCGCCGCAAGATCCCGGCCATCGCCTACATCGACGACAGAGGCATCCGGTTCGAGTCCTGGGACCAGGCCCTCACCGACCTGCAGGAGGTAGAACGATGACGCTGGACCTCGTCAGCCGCAGGAGCTGGGGCGCCCGCGAGCCGCGCGGCTCCTACGACCGTCTCACCTCCACCAAGGGCGTCAAGATCCACTACACCGGGGGGCACGTGGACCCGGCGACCCTGGCGGATCACGGCCAGTGCGTGGCGGCCGTGCGCGGCATCCAGGGTGGCCACATGAACGGCAACGGCTGGATGGACGTCGGCTACTCGTTGCTGGTCTGTAGCCACCGGAAGGTGTTCGTGGGCAGGGGCCTGCACCGCATCCCCGCGGCGAACGGTCCTGGGCTCAACAGCGGTCACTACGCCGTGCTCGGCCTGGTCGGCACCTCGGGCGTGACGGAGCCGCCGGACGCGATGCTGCACGGCATCCGCGACGCCATCGAGTACCTCAGGGACGAGGGCGGCGCGGGCAAGGAGATCAAGGGGCACCGCGACGGCTACGCCACCAGCTGCCCCGGCGGGCCGCTGTACGCGTGGGTGAAGCGCGGCGCGCCTCGCCCTGTCGGAAGCGGTTCCGCTTCCGATTCCATCATCAAGGAGGAGGACGACGTGCCCGAGATTGTTTCCCTCGGCGCTGGCCGGGACCAGGCCGTTCCGGCCGGCGGCGTGCTCGCGGTGCGCTGGCACACCGAGTTCGTCGACGACGTGAAGGGCCACGGGGCGGACGGCGCCGCCGTGCTCGCCCCTGGTTCCCGCTGGGTCCTCTGCGACGCCCTGGTGAAGCTCCGTGGCCTTCCCCCCGGCGCCGAGGTCGACGTCGCGTGGTCCCGGTACGACAGGGACGGCAAGACCTTCGAGGACGACGCGTGGGCGCTGACGTTCACTGCTGACCCGGCGGGCCGCGTCGAGGCTTCGGTGGGCGGTCAGTTCGCTCTCGACACCTCCAACCAGCTGCGGCTGAAAATCCTCAACCCGGGCCCGAACGAGGTCACCGTCGAGAAGGTGACCATGGCCAAGATCGCCATGTTCAAGCGGTAGCCCGAACCCTTTCCAATCTGGAAGCAGTTCCCCCTGACCAGCCCATTCGCGGCTGGTTTTCGCATTTCTGGACCCCTTAGGAGGGGACATGCACGGCGAACCCATCACCGAGAGCGTGCCGATCGAGCGGAAGGTCACCGCCGCCAGCGCGGGCTCGTACCTGAGCCTGCTCGCGGGCCTGACCGTCCTGCAGGCCGTCCAGGCCGACCTCGACCTGATCGCGTTCCTGCCGGACGCGATCGAGACCCTGCTCATCCCGCTGCTGCCCGGCCTCGCCTCGTACCTGGCGGGCTTCAAGGCCCGGCACACCGCGCGGCCGGACCTGCCGTTGGACCAGCGGTAAGCCACCGCTCGATTCGACTGCGTGAACCTGGAGCGTTATGACAATCACCATCCATGGCGAGCACGTCACCGTGAACTGCTGCGGCGAGGACCCGCCGCCTGTTCCGGCCCCGACCGTCCTGCATCGTGAGGCCCTGTACGGGCTGGCGTGCGCGACCATCCTGCCCGAGCAGGCCGGCATCTGGACCTCGCTGTCGCAGCAGATGGTGTGCACGAAGGCCCTGCTCCCGGCGGGGAAAAACATCACGCACCTGGGCGTATCGGTGGCCAGCGAAGCGCGAGGCGTCGCGACCGGCGAGGCACGGCTGGCCGTCTACAGTGTCGGTGGAAGCCTGATCGGCCGGACCGGTGATGACAACAAGCTGTTCACGGGGACCGACTGGCGGTTCTCTGAGCTGGCGTCCCCGGTACCGGCCGAGCCGGAGGACCGGGTGGTCTGGCTGGTCGCGCTCGTTCCCACCTACGACATCCGGCAGCCCAGCCTGCTCGCGGCGGGTACTCCGGTCGTGACCGTCCCGAGGCTGTTCAACCCGCTCGGGTTCCGGTCGTTCACGCAGCCCGACCGCTCCGAGCTGCCAGACGACATCGGCGGTGACTACCCCGCGCTCGACAAGGTGGTGTGCATCGTCGGCGCAGATCTATCGGTGAGCTAGCGATAGGATCATGGTCGTCTCGCGCCCGGAGCGATCCTCCGGGAGCCCCGCGAGAATGCGTCCGTCGCGAGGCGGCGCTCCATACGGTCGGACCCGGGATAAACCGGCCGTAGCTGGACTTCAAGAAGCCCCCGCCCGTCTCTTCGGAGACGGGCGGGGGCTTCTTCTTGTTAGCCATGCAAAAATGCCCTGCTCCTCATGAAGGAGGAGCAGGGCATTTGTTATTTGCTTGTGGGGCCCACGATTCCAGTTACCTTGCCAAGCACGACAATCGATAGGCCCCGCCCTCAACTGGAGTTCTTCCGGTTGAACTACTTAACTATGCCACATTGTGGCGACATGTCCAATCTCTGCCGTCAAATTCCGTCCCGTTCTGAGTAGATCTTTTTTTAGAAATACGCCACGCCGCTACTAGCAGAAACTTTACTATGCCTGGGGCTTGCCTTAACTATCACATTTGGCATGAAAGGGTACTCTCTGGAAACCAACAAAAAATTCGGGTGGCCCATCGAGTTTGCCAAGCACGACAGCCGCCCAACCACCCTCTCGGGGTTCGTTCAGGCTCTCTCCTGGGTGGACTCTCTTAGCCCCTCAGGGAGCTTGGGATGTTGAACAGGGACCCTTTCCGTCGTGACCCGGCAGAACGATCCGCTCAGAACATGCCTGAAGGGGCAGCTGCTACTGGCCCGCCCCATAGGGGCGGTCCTCCCGCTATCTACGACGGCTGCGGTTTGCTCGTGATCGCCATTCTGCTTACGGACAAGGTCGACGCGGAAAAGATCATCACCACGATGGGGCCGACGATGCTGATCAGCTCAGTGGGCTTCGTGCTCTTGTCGTTCGCGGCTGTGCTCTGGGTTACCCTTCAAATCATCAAGCACCTCGTATCGCGAGAATAACTCGAACTGCAGCGGCCTCCGTGCATCTTTTAAAGATTCACAGAGGCTCGCTCTTCGTCGTTGTCAGCCCTTGTAGTTGAAGATCTGCCGTAGCGTGTGCTGCACGGTGACGAGGTCCTTCTGGTCGGCCATCACCTGGTCGATCGACTTGTACGCCAGCGGGTGCTCGTCGACCAGGGCGCCCGCGCGGTCAGCGTTCCACGTCCGGTCGCCCATCGCCTCGGTCAGTGACTCGGCCGACAGCTCCCGCCGGGCCTGGCTGCGCGACATGCGGCGGCCGGCCCCGTGCGAGGACGAGTTGTAGGAGGAGGCGTTGCCCAGGCCCGTCACGATGTACGAGCGGGTACCCATCGAGCCGGGAATGACTCCCTCGTCGCCCCGGTCCGCCTTGATGGCGCCCTTTCGGGTGATCCACAGGCTCTTGCCGTAGTGGTGCTCGCGCTGCGTGAAGTTGTGGTGAGCGTTGATCGTCCGTACGGCCTCGCCCTGGCCGACGACCTCGAACAGCGACGACACCAGGACCTCGGCCATGCGGGCGCGGGACGCCAGCGCGTACCGCTGCGCCCACAGCATGTCTTCGAGGTAGGCGCCGAACTCCGGGGTGCCCTGCACGAGGTAGGCCAGGTCCGGGTCTTCCAGGGTGATGAAGTAGCGCTTCATCAGCTTCTTGGCCTCGCCGATGTGCTTGGTGGCCAGCTGGTTGCCGATGCCGCGGGATCCAGAGTGCAGCACCGTCCACACACGGTTGCGCTCGTCCAGGCACACCTCGACGAAGTGGTTGCCGGAGCCGAGCGTCCCGAACTGGGAGAGCGTCGTGGTCTCCTGCTTGCCCGTGAGCGCGGTGTGGGGGAGGCCCACCGCGTGGAGCTCGGCGTCGATGCGCGGGTCAGCGTGGCCCTGGCCGACGCCGGCCGGGATCCGCTTCTCCACCAGCGGCATCAGCGGGGCCAGCGTGTCGGGCAGGTCCGCCGCGGTGAGGGTCGTCTCGGTGGCCACCATCCCGCAGCCGATATCGACGCCGACCGCTGACGGGATGATCGCGCCATTGGTCGGGATGACGGACCCGACCGTGGCACCCATACCCACGTGCGCGTCGGCCATCAGCGCGACGTGACTCGGAACGAACGGCATGCGGGCGGCGCGAGCGGCCTGCTCGATGGTGCCAGGCTCGATGTCGGAAGCCCACGACAGAAGACCCGGTGCTACCTGCTGCGGCATGAGGGGGCCGCCTTCCTGCTCGGTGATCTCGGCAGGTTACGACTGGCCACCGTTAGCCGCCACTGGCACGAAGTCACCCGGCGAGGTGGAACAGACGGCCTTCGGCGCCGGTTTACGTGACCCTGGTCCACATTCCCGTGATGCCGTCTTGGTACTTGCCGTAGAAGGTGTGCAGGGTGGTCTCAAAACCCCACGCCTTGAGCATGTCCTGGCTGATGGGGGTGAGGTGGGTGGGGTCCATGGACAAGACGTCCCAGACCTCGGGGTTCGGGGTGGTGATGACGAGGCCGCAGGTGGCGTTGTCCTGGAGCGCCTTGACCAGGCGGCCGGGGTCGTGCAGGTGCTCCAGGACCTCCAGGCAGGCGAACCAGTGGAAGGTGCGCGGCGGCTGCCAGGTCTCCAGGTCCACCCCGTCCAACCATCCATCAATAGGCACGTACCGGCCGCGCCAGCCGTAATCGACCCGCAGGCACACATCCAACTCGGTGCCGCCCGCGCCGACGTCCACGAGGATGTCCCGGTTTGAGATACGCGCGGAGAACAGCCGGTCGGCCGCCGCGTCGTAGCGAGGCTTACGAGCCCTGTACGGGGTACGCGGCCGGTGGATGTACTCCTCACACAGCCGGATGCGGTCGCCTGCGGTTGTCACGTCTCCTCCAGTCGGTTGCTACTCGGTGGGCCAGAGCAGGTCGGGCTCGCTCGGCGCGCTGTAATTCACGCCGGCCACGTCGAAGCCGTACAGACGGCGCACTTCGGAGGTGAACCAGTCGATGTCGGCCAGGTCGCCGATGGTGGCGCCGTCGACGGCCTCCCACCGCTTGGTCACCTGCTCCTGGATGAGCGGGTCCAGCTCCCACCGGTCCAGGCGGATGCGCCCGTGATCGTCGAGGTCGAGCGCCTGGGCACCGATGAGCCGATCCCACAGCTCGACGGACTGCTGAAGCGGGGATTGCATGGCCTCGCCGAGGACGCCGCGCAGAAGGCTGACGTACAGGGCGATGCCGGGGATGGCGGTGGAGGCCTGGGTGACGGCGGCGCCGTTGACCGACGTCATGGCCCGCCCGCCGACTCCGGCCAGGTCGCCGTTCAGCGTGAGCGCGGTCTCCTCCAGGTGGGCCTTGGCGGCGCCGATCGTTCCGTCCCGGTAGATCGGCGCGGTCAGGTGCGAACCGATGTAGGACAGGGCCACGGTGGTGAACCCCGGGCGCAGCAGGCCACGCTCGGCCAGGGCGTCGACCCACAGGGCCCAGTCCTCACCGCCCATGACCTTGATGGTGTCGGCCCGCTCAGCGTCGCTCCCCGGTTCGACCCAGATCTCCTTCAGCGCCGGGTCGTCGCCGCTGACGTCGAGGGTCTTGGTGCTGTACCCCGCCCCGAGCGGCTGGATGACCGACTGGTGCGTCTGCCCGGTGACGGGATCGACGCGCCGAGGCGCGGCGACGCTGTAGATCAGGTAGTCGATGCCGCCGAACCGCTCGCCGAGCAGGTCAAGCACCTGGGTTTTGGTGTCGTCGGCGAAGGCGTCGCCGTTGATAAAAGACCAGTCGCGACCGGCCTTGGCCGCGAGTCCGGCGGTCGCGATGGTGCGGTACCAGCCTGCGGTGGCCGTACGCCGCTCGGTGGGCGGACGCTCGAAGCACAGGCCGACGCCGTCGAGACCGTAGCGACGGATTCCCGCGATCGTGGTCGCCATCCCGTAACCGGCGCTGGAGCCGATGACCAGGGCGACCGGGCGGCGCTCGGCCTTCGTGGCGGCGGTCGCGGGGGCGACGCGGTCCCACATGTCGCCGACGATCGTCTCGCATCCGGCGGGGTGAGAGTCGAATAGCAGGAACCCGCGCCCGCGGGGTTCGATGAGTCGTTCCGTCATCGTGTACCTATCTGGTCGGGCCCGCGGGTCGGAGCCCGCGAGGCGCTGAACGATCATGACGAGGTCGCCGACCGTATGAGCCTGGCCGGTGTCCTCATCTGGAATGGTCACCTGGAACCGCTTTTCGAGGTCTCGAATCAGTTCCAGCAGCGAGAGGCTATCGAGGCCCAGGTCATTCCACAGGCTCAAAGTCAGCTTGGCGCAGTCGCGTGGCGCTCGTCCGGCGGCTTTGGCGACCGCGGCCACCACCACCTGCTGCGGTGTGAGCTCGTCAGTCACGGCGGCCACCGGCCGCGCTGAGCCGGGACCACAGGGCGTCAGCGGGCACGAAGGGCAACGCCGGACCTCCAGGGCCGGTTTCGCCGGTGCGCTGCTCGAACGTGTCGATCAGCAGCGAGCAGGAGCCGCAGAAGCTGCCGCAGGTCATCTTCTCGGTCTCGGTGCGGGGAATCACATCGTGCAGGGCCTTGAGGCCGCCGCCGGCCCGGACTGTGGCGACGTAGGAGGAGCGGTTGGTGCGGGCGATGATGTCGCGCAGCCGCTCACGGAACAGGTTGCCAAAGCCGAGCTTCTCCGGCACGTTGAACGCCGCGCAGGCGTACAGGTTGCCGTCTGCTTTCAGCAGCGCGGTGGGCAGCACGTAGGAGCCGACCGTGGGCGCGAAGCAGTCGTAGCAGGTGTCCATCCACTTGGAGACGGGTGTCTGGCCGGGCCGGTGGATCGGCGCCTGATTCTCCAGGCGCTCGTTGTCGAGGTAGACGCGCATCGTGGAGTGGACGCGGTCGTGCGGGAAGTCGCCGTAGGTCTTTTCGTACAGCCGCATGAGGGGGTAGATCTTGTGCTCGCGGTCGGAGGGGTCGGCGAGGCTGCTGATTGCGATGTTCAGGTCCCGTTCGGTGAACTCGGTGACCGTGTGGTGGATGATCCGGGCCACGTCCTCCAGCCGCGTGGTCTGCTCTCCGATGGAGACCATCAGCAGCGGCACGAACAACTGATTGTCCAGTAGCCCGGCTTTGATGAGCTGGTCGAAGGTGGGGCCACAGCGCCGCTTCGAGCCCCAGATGCCGTTCGTGGTGAGCTTGTTGATCTCCACCGCTGCGCTGCGCGCTCGCGCCATGAAGCGCAGCAGCGCGCGCATGGCGACGAACGGTTCCCCGCCGGTGATGGCCACGCACGGCAGGCCGACGTCGGTGAACTCCTCGATGAGGTGCTCCAGCTGCCGGTCACTCAGGGACCGGCCCGCCTGCAGGGAGAGGGCTCCCATGCCGCAGCTCGGGCAGGAGTCGTTGCACTTCGTGGTCAGCTCGAACTCGATTCGCAGCGGCCGGTATGGCGCCTCGGCCAGGTCCACCTGGGCCCAGCGGTCGCGGATCCGATCGAATACGTCGGGGGTCTTCACCGCGTACTTCCCGGTGTAGGGGACGACCGGGGTTCGGCCGTCGATGTAGGTGTACGCACCTTCCTTGATCATTTCTGGCCCTCACTTTTCGTGCGGGTAGGCGGGGCGCCGCGTTCTTCCTGCAGCGCTTTGACATGGAGCCCCCGATAGGGCGCGGTCACTGGGTGTGGACCGGCCGGAAGGCTAGCCCTACCGGGGGAGTTTCAGGGGTTGCGCCAGAAGTCCAGCGCGTGGCTCTCAGGCGCGTTTCGCGCGCTGGAGGTCCGTGATTTGGACGATGAGCTGTGTGGCCAGCGCCCGCTTCAGTAGGTGCGGCTCGTTCAGGCCGACAGGGATCTGATGGCTGGTTTCCACCACTCGGCCGGCGTCGTCCAACCCGTACAGGTTGGACAGAACCGCAACAGGGGAGTAGCCGCGAGCCGTGCAGACAACTGGTATCTCTCGGCGCAGGTACGGGCAGGCGGTCAGCGCCTCGCTGATGTGTGCCTTACACGTGGGCGGGTGGGCTGTGGGCCAGGGCGATTGAAAGTCGCCGGCCAGCGAGGTGGGCAGGATCCACCAGACGCGACCGGTGTCGGGGTCAGTTGCAGGTCCGCCGCACACGCGACACAGCCGCTTCAGCATGCACCGCCGTTGGCGCAGGGTATGCACCAGGTGCCACTGAATTTTCCCCTTCCGCGCCGTGCCGCAGCGAGCCCACAGAGTCCCAAACATCCACTCCTGCGGGAGCGCATCACGGTAAGTCAGCCGAGGCGCTCCGGCCTGCCACTCGAAGGCCAAGGGCAGGTCCAAGTTCTCCTCGGCATAAGGCGTGACGTAGGGCTTGCGAAGTTCTGTCGCCACAACGTCGTTCACTGACCTCTCCCGTCCGGCCAGATCGACGACCTCACCCGCGCAGCGAGGCATCCCAGCTCAAGGTCTCGGAAAGTCGATGCGGTCACGTCAGGGGGATCTCTCTCAGGGCTGCCCTTGCGCCGCGCTTCGAAGGTGCCGTCCGGGTTCTTCGTCACGTTGAACTCCGGTATCTCCGAGGTCACGCCGCCTCTTTCGGAAGCGCCGCGAGAATCAGGTCCACTACCGCCTGAGGCTGGTTGGCATTCACCAACTGGGCGGTGACGCCCACCGCGGGCAGGGAAACCACGTAGCAGCCGGAGCGCGGCCCCACGGTCACGGTCGCCACCTCCCAGCCCTGGCGGCTGTGGGCGACAAGCTCGGGGGCACGCCGCGTTCGCTGCGTCGGCGGCCACGGTTTGTCGTCCTCGTCCGACTTCAGGGCGATCGCGTGGACGGCGTGAGTGTGAACGTCCTTCACTTTCAGCAGCTGCTGTACGACGGCGAGCGCCTTGTCATGCGTCTCGGCGACAAAGGCACTTACCTCAGGATGGGTGCGCTCCTCTGCGCTGGTCTCTGTTGCTGTCTGTGCGGGGATCATGACTCTGAGGCTAGAAGTTGCCTCGTTTCCCCACACCTGCGACGGAGCCCGCAATCGCTCAGATATCAGGGTGGCACTGACCTGCTTTTTCCTCTAATTCGTGTCGCCTGCCCATTGAGATGGGTAACGTGGCGCCGAAACCGAGGAGGCGGCGAATAATGCCTACCCAGAGCCGAGGCAAGGAAAGTCCTCAAGCGCGAGGACGTGAACTGGCGCGTATGGGTCGAGAGTTATTTCAGGAGACAGGTTCGGTCAAGGGGGCCGCTGTCGAGCTAATGAATCGGCATCCCGACATACCTAGTCTCCAGGCACATCGCTATGCCTGCGGCCTATCGCAGGATCAAGCCGCCGTTCGGTACAACGAGGTAACCGGGCACCAAACCAGCCTAGGCGGTACCTCCATCAACGCATGGGAGACATGGGCGCGTGCTCGCGGTGGAGCTGGATCACCTCCGTCATTCTCAAGCTTGCTGATTCTCGCTACCGCGTACAGCAGCGGTCCGCTAGGAGTCGCAAATGAGGACATTTCCCCCAGCGATCTGGTCGCTGAAGCGTATGAGCGTCTCGCACCCGAAGATCAGCTTTCACTGAAAAGCTTCATTGCGGCCAACTCGTTCCCAGAGCCACCCGGCCTACGGTCAGTCCCGGAAGGGCGCCCATCCGCGGTGGGGCGTCAGATGGTCGACGCTTCCGACAACCCCATCGGCCCAGACTTCAGCCTGGCTGCTCCCACTGTCGAGTTCGGCAATCCGGAGATCTGCCTGTACTCCCTTCCCAACCCTCGACCGGGCCAACTGCTGAACCTGACGTGGGCGTCGTTCGGTCACGGGCTTGAACGGCTTATCCAGCAGATCAAGAACGTTGGGCGCCGCGTGGATGTGGATGCCTGCTTCGGGATCAACGAAGCGGGCCTAGTGATGGCAACTTTCCTTGCATCTGCCCAGTTCGGGCGGTGCCCCATTGGATACCTCAGGTGCAACAAGAGTCGGGACTTCATCACCCTCGATCGGTCCTCGATGTACCCGGACCTGCCAGAGGCTCCAACGATCGTTCTGTGCGACTTCGAGGTCAAGCACGCGGATGTCGTTGGATTCATCACCGGCGAGATTCGCCAGCGCTACCCTGGCGCAGAAATCTACTTCGCCGTCTTCGGCGCCATGACGAAGGAGCGGAACCTCGAAGTGGCCAGCTTCGATGACCTGACAGGTGCTGGCATCATGCGAGCTGCTGCCTTCAAGGCGGTGTTCATTGCTGCGACGATGTCCCCTCCGGGGATCGAACCACCCCTGGAGTTACGCTGACAATGGAGGTACATGCAGTGCCCGAGGCCCAGCTTCCGAGCATCGCCGAAGATCTCACAACCCTGGTATCCACGCTGATCAGTGAGATTCGCCCTCAGCTCATCGGCGCTGCCCTCTCGGGCAAGCATGCCGACCGCGCGAACGCCCGGCACGCCGACAACTTCCTGTCCGACTACGACCTGCTCCTCCACGACCGCTATCGGGAGCTGCTCTCAGAGATCTTCCCGTCCTTCGTCTACGCCAGCGAAGAGGCCGACCCGCAGGTCATAGGCGACGACCCTGACCCCGACCTGTGCGTCCTCGTAGATCCGCTGGACACGAGCGAGATGGCTGTTCGTTCCCTCTACGGCTACACGCACGTCATGGTCTACTCGCGAAGCCTCGCACGTCCGATCGCGGCTGTGGTGGGTGACATCTTCCATCACCTCCAGATCTACACCGCAGCCCGTGACGAGGCCGGCCAGGATCACGCGTTCCTGCGTGAGCAGAACGGCGTCACTCATCCCCTCCGGCCGAGGCAAGCTGTGCCCGTACAGGAAGCCCTCATCACCAACTTCCTGATGAAGCCCGACCGCTTCCAGGCATTGGCCCAGCAGAACCGCCTGATCGAGAAACTGAACCAGCCTGCCGACAACGGGAACAGCCGTGGCCGTATCGGTGTGGACTTCGGCTCCATCAGCTTGTGCCACGTTGCTGCCGGCTTCACGGACGCAACGATCGAGTTCTCAAAGGGCTTCGCAATATGGGACCTGGCCCCAGGCCACTACATCCTTAGCGCGGCTGGCGGGACCGTCATCGACCTCCAGGGCAAGCCCATCTCACTGAACTACCAGCTCGATACCTTGGGCGATATCGCCGAGGCGATGGATCGGCGCCAGATGTTCATCGCAGCCACTAACCCAACGCTTGCCGACGAGATTGCTGACGTGCTGACAGAAGAATGAGAGCGCCGACGGTTCGGTCGGGCACACCAAGGCGCCTTCCCACGTCCTCGATCTTGGCTCACGGGCGGGCCGAAGATGACGCCTCGCCAAGGAACGATTACGCGGACGGCGTCAGCGGTAGCTCTTCTTCGAGAAACTGGACCCGCAGCGGATTCGCGACGCACCTCTGCAGCGCGGTCCGGCGGCCGGCCTCGTCGCGCAGGACCCGCTCGACGGCCAGCACCCACGAGCCTTGGGACAGTTTCAGCTGGGCGGCTTCCTCTGTGCTGGCGATTTTCGCGCTGGTGCGCTGCCAGACGACAGCGACCGGGGGGGTTTCGTCGAAGGTCTCGTAGAGCCAGTACGTCTCTTCCAGGAGCACGGGCTGGTCAGCGATCGTGGCGCGCCGGGCGCGGTAGACGACGGTGTCGCTCGCGGCGATGTTCAGGGCGTGAGCGATGTCGGGCTCGGCGGGTTCTGGCCGAACCCCTGCGAGCACCACGAGGCCGTCGACGCCTGCGCGTCGGCAGGCCGCCTCCCAGAGGCCGAAGTCGTCGGCGGGGGAGATGCGCAGGGAGAGGTCCACGATGGCGGGAACCTTTTGGACGATCATGCCCCGGTTGGCGACGCGCCGGACGAGCTGTTCGTCCTTCAGGATCTCCATGGCCTTGGTGAAGGTCCCCTGACCCACTCCGCCGTATTGGGCGCGGAGGAGTTCGCTGTGGGGGAGTGGTTCGCCGGGAGGGTAGAAGCCGCTGCGGATCTTCTCGCGGAGATCGTCCGCGATCTCTTCGTAGCGCTTGCCAGGCACAGCGGCGTGCTCCTCTCGGGGAAGACCTGATGCTAGTACGCGAAGATCAGCGGTTCTACCTGGGGTGTTGACAGGCGGCGCGCCGCTGCTGCACCATATCACCGCGACCCCTGTTATGATAAAAACACGAGCTGATGATCCTTAAAGGGTAGGTCTTCGCGCCAACGAAGAACCGCACCTACAACTACAAACACCGCGGGCCCCGCCGGAGCGCCAACTCCGGACGAGGCCCTTGCACACAAGGTCTGCCCTCGCGAAAGGACAAACAGACCCGATGTACAGCCACATGGTGGCAGCACGTCTGCGTGCTGTCACATCCAGTCCTGTCCTTATCGCCAAGCGCCTGCAGGAGCTCGACAAGATCGTGCTCACCCCGGCGGCGCTGTGCGTCCGCTCGTCCACGCCGGACGACTGGTACCCCATCACGAAGCTCGCGGACCGCTACGCGGCGGCTGCCGCCATCCAGTGCGAAGGCTGCCCCTTCACCTTCAGCGGCGACCTCGGGGGCGACCTCGGGCCGTGCCTGGAGCGGACGCTCCTCATGGAGCACGGCCGCCCGCGCCACCAGGTCGACGGCATCGCGGCGGGCACCACGCCGGAGGAGCGGATCGCGCTCAGCTCGGCCGCGCCCGAGCCGGCCGAAGACGTCGAGCTGGTCGAGGACGCCGAAGCGGTGGCGGCCTGATGTTCACGATCACGAGCCCGGAGCGCGAGCGCCGCCGCCTGCAGGCGGAGCAGGCGCGCATCGCCCGCGAGCAGCTGCGCGACCAGGCGCGGCTCGACAAGCAGCAGCGTCACGACGACGCCAAGGCCGAGCGTGAGCGCGCGGCCGAGCTGCGCGCCGAGCAGAAGAAGCGGCGGGGCCGGTCCCGCACCGAGCAGGACCGCAAGGACAGCGAGGACCGGTGGAAGCTCATCGGTGCCCGGTGGGCCGCGCGAGCGCAAGTCCTCGGCCGCCTGGCGGTCATGTCCATCACCAACCTGGGCGTCAACCTCGTCGCTGTCGGCGGGCAGTACATGGTGTTCATCGCGCTCGGGGTACCGCCGTGGGCCGCGGCCACCGGCGCCGCGATCGTCGAGTCCGTCGCCGTCTACGTCTCCTGGCACGCGCACGTCGCGCTGCGGGAGGGGGATGCGGCGTGGGGCCTGCGCATGAGGTCGTACCTGATCGGTGCGGCAGCTGCCTGGCTGAGCTACACGCACGTGCCGGAGACGCCGGAGCTGTTCGCGGCCTGCTCGCTCATCTCCCCGTGGCTGTGGGCGATGCACTCGCGGCACCTGCACCGCCAAGACCTGCGCGAGGCTGGCCTGATCGATCCGAGGGCGCCGAAGTTCTCTCCGCTGCGGTGGGCGCTGCACACCAAGGAGACGTTCGCGGCGTTCCGCTGGGCCGTGGGCGAGGGCGTGCAGTCGCCTCAGGTCGCGGTGTCGGTGGTGCGGGAGCGCCGCGCCGTCCGCATGACGTGGCAGTCGGTCGAGGACACCAAGGCGGCGGTGATCGCGGCGCAGCGCGCCACGGTCCAGCTGACCCTGACGCACATGGCCGCGCTGACGGAGGAGCTGTACGGCGCGGACCCGGACGCCGTCCAGGCGAAGGCGAACGCTGAGCGGTTCATCAACCGGGTCGGCGCCGGTCTCGTCCCGCGCTACGTCCCGCAGCTCGTCCTCGCACTCGAGGCCGGGGACGGCGGCGGACCGTCCGCCACGAACGGCGCGGACGGTCCGCACACGAAGTGGTGGATGAGGATGTTCCGTCCGCCGGGGACGGACGCGGACCAGGCGGACGAACAGGGCGCCGAGAAGGAGGCAGACGAGCAGACGGACGGCGCGGACGAGAAGCCTCATCCGGCGGCGGACGGGAGTGCGGACGAGAAGCCCACGCCGAAGGCGGACGAGAAGCCCGCTTCGCGCGGACGGCGACCGGGCGGACGGCGGACGAACCCGCGGACCGTCCGCGTCAGCAAGAGCGGACCGTCCGCGCGGACGAGCAAGCCGTCCGCAGCTCCGGAAAGCGTGGACGACCTGATGCCGCTCGGCTTGCGCATCGCGGACGAACTCGAAAAGAACTCCGTCCGGCTGACCCGCGACAACCTCCGCGCGGCAGTCCAGGCGACCGGACAGCCCATCTCCAACGACCGCACCGGAGCGCTGCTGAAGCGGCTCCGCGCCGAGGCCCCGTCCGGGCGGACGGGCGCGGACGAAAGCCGTCCGTCCGCGCGGACCGTCCGCGCCGCCAACGGCGGACCGTCCGCCGCTCGCATCGAGGCGCACGAGCGGATCGTCCGCACGGACGAGACGCACACCGACACCCCCGGAGAGACGACATGAGCCCCGCCGACGCCATCAACGAGCGCAGCCTCTTCATCCAGATGTGGGACTACGGCACCAACGAACTCGTCGACGCCTGGCTCGTCTACCGGCCGGCTGACCCGCACTTCGTCCGCATCCCGATGACCGGCTCGGCGGCGGCGCTGGACGTTCCCCGCGCCGTGCTGCAGCAGGGCATGGAGAGGGAAGCGGTCTGCGCGGACCTGCTGGCCTTCCCGTCGATGGACGAGGAATGGGCGCTGTGGTCGGTCCAGGTCGGCGGCTTGCGGGGGAGGACGTTCCGCGTCTCCCGCGACCTGCTCGGTCGGCACCTGGCCGCCATGTACGAGCTGGTTCCGCTGGGCGCGGAGAACGAGCGAAACGACTGGGACAACGCCCTGAAGGTCCTGCTTCAGTCGCCGTGAAATTCACTGTCCGTGACCGGATCCCGGTGGCGATTCACCAGTCCGAGACGACCGACCAGGCCCGATCCGAGGCCCTAACGCGCAGCCGCGCGCAGGCGCCCGCGAGCGGGCGCGTGAGGGCACCCTACCCGATGTCACAGCCTGTAGCTAGTTGAGGAGTAACCCAGTGGGCCGCAAGACCCCCTCGTATCAGCGTCGCGAGACGGAGCTCCGCCCCTCGGTGGATGCCGCTCCGACTCCTCGCCGGGGGCTCGATCTGTCGCTGTACGGCCTGCAGGCCGCGCTCGCCGATCTGTCGCGCGTCGACCAGGACGCCGCCGACATGGCCCGGCGGAACATCGCCAACCAACTCGTCGACGTGGCCCTTCACATCGACCAGCAAACCAAGGACCGGAAGGAGAGCGAGCAGTGATCCCGAATATCGTTTCGCCGTTCGCTCCCGCCGAGGAAGTCGAGCAGGAAGCGGCCGAGGCCGCCGCACCGCTCGCCCAGGTCGTGCAGCTGCGCAGCGAACCCGCGGCGGTGGCTCCGGCCGCCCCGGTGCGCCCTGCAGGCGGGGCGCTCGCTCGCGCGACTCGCGCGAGTCGTACGGCTGTCGCTCGGGCGGTCGACGCCGCCGGTGACGTCCGGGGCTACGCCGTGGTGCTGGGCGAGCATCTTCCGTCGCTGGCCGAGCTGGTCGCCCAGTACAAGACCGTGCCGTCCGTGCCGCGCGAAATCGGCGCGCTGTTCTGGGCGTACCGGACGTACGGCGGTGTCGCGGTGCCGCTCACAGCCGCTGCGCACACCCTGCTGTGGCTGATCTGGTACCCCTCGCGCCTCGTCGAGTCGCCGCCGGCCCGGCTTCCGTCGCTCGTTGAGCTCGTCGACCAGTACGGTTCGGCGCCCCTCGACTCGGCGGTGCTTCGCGGCCTCTACCGCGCGTACGGGTTCGGCCTCGTCGTCCCGGTCAACGCCGTGGTGCAGCCGCTGCTGTGGATCCTCCGCTACCCCGCGCGGCTGTCCGTGGCCACCGCGCACACCCTCGTCGCCCTTCTGCTGTTCCTCATCTGAGAGAGGTCCCCTCATGCTCGTGGCCATCCTCGGCGGCCTCGCCTACACCGCCGTCCTGATCTGCCTGGCCCTGCCGCTGCGCAGGTGGGATGTAGACAAGATCGTCGCAGGGCTGCTCATCGCCGCTGGGCTCGGCCCGGTGTTCCTCATCGTGTGGGCGGTTGACCTGGTGACCAACGACACGGCGACCATCGTCATCGGTGTGGTCGCGCTGTGCCTGCTGCTGTGGGTGGGCATCCACTACGTTAAGGACGCCAAGGACGGCAAGGTCGACAAGCCGCTACGCGGCGTCGCGCTTCTCCCGCTGCTCGCCGTTGTGATCATGACGGGGGCAGCGACGTTCACCTTCCTCATGGAGCAGGCCGAGCGCGGCACCGACGCGATCATGTCGCAGGTGAACTGATGATCATCTCGTTCCTGCTGCTGGCCGCGCTGGTCGCGCTCATCGGCGCCATGATCTTCCGGAAGGACGCCCGCGTCGCCGTCAGCGGCGCATGGCGGTCCGGAAGCCGACAGGCCGCCCAGGAGTTCCGCGCGGGCTACAGCGCGACCCGCAGGCGCTACACGCAAGCGCAGACGTACCTACGGCGCGACAGCCCAGGGTGGAAAGACCCTCGCCGCTGGATGGCCGCGCTGCTCAAGACCTGCGGGTGGGGCGCGGTCGCGGTCGGCGGCACCGCGTACGGCGGATACCGCACGGTCGTCGCGGCCAAGCGGGTCGGCCTCACCACCTGGCGAGGTGGCCGCGACAGCTACCGGGCCTACAAGAACGCCCAGCCGTTCGAGGTCGAGGTCGAGGTCGTCGAAGACTCGAACGTCGAGGTGGTCACCGAGCCGGCCCGGGACGACAAGCCCGCCGAGCCCCCGCCTGAACCTCAGCCCACCCCGGAGCCCGACCCGGCTCCGGATCCCAGCCCCCAGACCGAACCTGAACCGCAATCACAGGAGGACCCCGACATGGCATTCACCGGCGAAGCGAGCGGCCTGGCCAGCCTGCGCAGCCTCTTCGAGGGCGCGGCCGAGACCGCCGAGCAGGACGTCGTCGCGATCGACGGCATCCAGGCCGACCAGCTCAGCAAGCTCGCCGACAGCGGCGACGTCCTCACCAAAATCGGCGAGGTGTCCGAGACGGCCGGCCTGTACGCCCAGCAGCTCAGGGCCGTGATCGACGCGATCGACGAGCTGACCAACGGCTGACGGTTCGAGTCGCCGCCCGCCCTGCAGCACTAGGGCCGGGCGGGCGGCGGCTCAATCCGCCAACCTCCCCGCCTCCCCTCGACGAGGAAGAAGTACACGGTGCCCACCAAGCAGGACAAGCCCACCGCGCCGCCCACGCCGGCCGACGACAACCAGGCCCGCAAGGTCGCGGTCCGCAAGATCGCGTGGCGGCAGCGCCGCGCCGTCGCCAACCTGCTCCCGCTCGCGTGGATCGTCGGCCTGCAGAGCATCGCCGTGGTGATCTGGGTGGCCGCCGTGGTGCCGGGGGCGAAGCTCGGCGCGGTGCTCGCCGTCATCGCTTCGGTGCTGATCTGGTTGGAGCGCCGCGGCGGTAGCCCGTACTCGGTTGCGATCGTGGCCGGGGTGCTGTGGCTGATCCCCGCATACCTGTGGGGGCCGTTCGGCTGGACGGCGCTGACGCTGTGGCTCGTCGGGCCGCTCGTCTCCGCGCCGTTCCTGCGTGACCACCAGACCCGGTTCCGGCACCGGCCCGAGCCGGTACAGGCCGCCGTCGTCGCCGAGGAGCCGAAGCCTGAGCTGGAGGCCAGGCTTGCACCGGAGCAGGTCAGGTACGACGAGCGCGTCATTCCCAACAACCTGGTGTTCGCCGGTACCCGCCTGGACAAGCCGGAGCCGGTCGCGGGCGGGTTCACCGCGCGGATCATCGGCGAGCCGGGCAAGACGGAGCTGTCGAAGCTCCAGACCGGCACGGGGACGATCGCCTCGGCGTGGCGGGGCCGCCCGGATCAGGTGACGATCGAGGAGGCCCCGGACGGCGACAACTCGCAAGCTCTGCTGACGGTCATCACCCGCGGCGACAACCTGCAGCGGGCCCGGTACCTCGAAGAGGACGGCGCCGCGATCGACGTGGCGACGGGCATCGCCCGCATCGGGTACTTCAACGACCTCCGGCCTGCTCACTGGTCATGGTGGACGACGTCCGGCGGCGCGCAGATGGGATGCAACTGCGGCACCACCGGCAGCGGGAAGTCCGGGTTCGGCAACTTGAAGATCTGCCTCGCCCACGACTGCCCGGTCATCGTGACCGTGCTGCTCGACGCGCAGGACGGCAGCTCACAACCGGACTGGAACGGCAAGACGCACCGCTACGCCGAGGGCGTCGAGAACGTGTTCGGCGAAGTGCAGGCCTTGGACTACGTGGCCAAGCGGCGCGCCCACTACATCTCGCACGCCCAGTGGTCAGACAGCCGGGGACGCGAGCGCGTCGGTAAGTCGTACCTGGTGCCCGGTGACCCTGACCTCGGCGGGATGGTCCTGATCTACACCCTCGTCGAAGAGGCGCCGCTGCTGTTCCAGGACGAGGTGTTCGGCCCCCGGGCGATCAAGCTGCTGGGGCCGGGAGCGAAGACCTACCGCAAGCCGGGCATCGGCCTGGACATCTTCACGCAGAACCTCGACTTGGGCGAGCTGGGCCGGAGCCGGTCGTTCCGCGCGAACATCGCTGGGGGCGGCAGCATCGCCGCATTCCGTACGGGCGCCTCGACCGACCACAAGATGGTGGGCCTGGCCAACGACCCGTCGAAGCTGCCCGAGTACTTCCCGAACGGCGACAAGACTCACGGCCTGGGCTACCTGCGCGGCCTGGACCGCCGCCAGGCGACCATGCGCCCGCTGATCCCGCGCGATCAGTTCGAGATCGCGTCCCGCCCGGCGGCCGGCCGCTTTGACGAGGTGACCCTGGGCTTCTACGACGAGTACGCCGCCACGCTCAAGGGCGGCCGGAAGGCGTCCGCGCCGAAGGCCGCCCCCGTGCGGGCCACGTCGGGCGACGTGCAGGCCGCCCTGGAGGAAGTGCTCGCTGCCGCAGACGGGCCGCTGGATCTCGGGTCGATCGTCGCGGCCTGCGGCCAGCGGACCCAGGGCTGTTCGCTCGGTGAGATCAAGGCCGGGCTCGCGGCGCTGGAGTCCGCCGAGCTGGCGTGGCGCACCGGGACCACCTACGCCTACGTCGACCAAGGGAGGTGATGCGCCGACCGCACTCGTGACCGATGTTCATCGCCCTGGGCCGCCGAACCCGACCAAGAGAAGGACGGCCCAGGGCTCCTCAAAGAGGAGATATCACCATGGCACCAAAGCCCAAGATCACGAAAGAGATCGGGCCGTGGCCCGGCGAGGAGCTCCCCGCCCAGTGGCGGGAGCCGCAGAGCGTCCGCGACGCCTACGACATCACCCTCGTTCGCGAAGGAGGCCCGATCATGACCCGCGTCCGCTCCGCCGGCCTCGTCCTCGTCCTGACCCTCGTCTTGCCGCTCACCGCGTGCGGCGACCCCTTCGCCGAGTCGTTCGGCGAGAAGGCGCCCGAAACGCCGGCCTGCTCCGCAGGGGTGACCTCACCATCGCCCGGTCCTGATCCGGTTCCGGCCGACTCGTACATCCCCGGCGACGCCCCCTGTTGACGAAGGAGAACTGTGATCATCAACGGTGACCGAGACGTCGAGGTCAGCGGCCCGCCGCTGGTCATCGTCATCGACGGCGAGAAGTTCGAGGCTCGCGCGCTGCAGCGGATCATCGCGCTGCGCTGGGCCATGGAGCAGTGCGGGCCCGCGGCCACTGTGGAGGCCGTGCTCAGAGCGGCCCTTCTGTTCGAGAAGCACCTGAGGTAGCCCGCTGTTGTCCCGCCCGGCGGCCCCGGGCGGGACAACGCCCCGTTTGAAGAAAGGACAGTTCAATGGCCGTTTTCGCTGAGAACTCCGCCCCGTCCCAGACGGCTGTCCGCTTCTGGGCGCGGGTGTCGTGCGCGCTGGCCATCCCTGCGTGGCTGTCGGCCGTGCAGGTCGCTGCGCTCGTGCTCGACGTGACGGGGCGTCAGGGGCGCCTGGTGGTCCCTGTGGTCGTCATGGTGGTCTGCGCGGCCCTGTGGTGGCTGGAGAGGCTCGGGGGCAGCGCGGTGGGGGTCGCGGTAACCGGAGGCGCGGCGTGGCTCCTGGCGTCCGTGAGCTGGGGGCAGCTCGGGGCGACGGTACTGATCGCGCTGAGCCTCGGCCTGCTCGCGACGCTGACGTGGAGCGCAACGCTCACGAAGTGATCGCCGAAGCGCCTCAGGCAACGCGCACATTGGAGAGATCTTCGGGGGGTTGCCGAGGCTTGGCGATACTTGCCGATGATTGCCGTTACGGACCTGACGCACTATTATTCATCTAATGCGTCACATGCGTCTGATGCGTCAGAGCCGGTAGGTCTGATCACCTGTGAGACGAATAAGGGTTATTGCCCGAATTCATGGTGATGGCTGTTTCCCGGACTGAAGACCCTGAGGAGGGATCGGTGGCGGAAAAACACCTGACGCCGGGTGATCTTGCGCTACGGGTGGGCGTGCCCATCGGTACGGTCTACCAGTGGAATTCGCGCGGTGGTGGCCCGCGCTTCATGAAAATTGGCAAGTACGTCCGTTACAAGATGGCGGATGTCGCTGCATGGGAAGAGTCCCAGTACGTGGATCAGGCCACTGGGTGACTTGGGGACGCCGGGCAGATCGTTTCCAAGGCGATCTCACTGTGTGTGACTGGCGACTTCGAGGGCCAAACGGGGGCGGGCAGCGTTCGACCTTGCCTCCAGTTCTGCCCCAGTTCTGCTAGAGGGCGGCTACCAATGGCAAATGATCGCAAGTAACAGCAAGAGATTTTCCAGCTCAGAGGGGCAGTGGCGACGAAGCCGCAGGGTAGCGAACTTCGTCGCCAAGATCCTGGAGATCGGCGAGGGCACCAGCGAGGTGCAGCGGATGCTCATCGCCAGAGAGCTCGGCCTGAGCGGCCTCTGACCCGCGGACACCTGGGACGGAGGAGGGCCGGCCCGGATGAGGGCCCTCCTTTCGCGTGGTGGCGAACCGCTCGCGCCGGCGAGGGTCTTTCCCGGGTACGGGCGGGGCGGCGGGGGCGGCCCGGTGCCTGGGGTCCCCTACCCGCAGTTGCCGAAGGCTTTGCGGCCGCCGGTCGCCTCGGCATAGTCCAGGCGGGTGTCCCGGGTGCTGCCCCAGTACGAGACGCACTTGCCTCGGGCCTTCACCTTGACCGGCCCGGCGTAGTACTTGAACTTGCCCGCGTCGGTCTTCGGCTTGCCGCCCCGCACCGTCAGGGTGGCGGTGGTGTAGGTGGCGGTCCGGTAGAAGGCGGTCTTGATGCTGACCACGCAGTTGTAACCGGTGCTGCGGTTGTACATGAGGTAGACGTGGCCGAAGGTGTCGCGTCCGGACTTGAGGGGACGGACGCCGTCCTTCACCCGGGTGAACCCCGCCCCGCAGACGCGCTCGGGAGTGTAGGGGGCGGAGGCCGCGTACGCGGTGTATGCCGGGTTCGCCGCGAGAACACCGGCGGCCAGGGCCGTCACGGCGACCATCTTCGGAACCGATCTGATCACTTGTCTACCCTTCGACGGTGGGCCGCGGCGCGTGCCGCGGCGGATCAACCTATTGATCTTGGCTCATATCCATGCTTTCCGGCAACGGGCACCGGGACGCCGGTCGCGCGGGAGCCGGGGCTCTCCGGCCCCGGCCTTGCGACCGGGGCGCGACTCCTCGCGGGTGTCGCCACCGATCCTCCGCGCCCGGCGCGCCCGGTGTGCCGTACGCGGGGAAACCGGCCCGGCATCGGGTCGTCACCCTGCCTTCCCCTCGCCTCCCGTCCCGCCGATACCGGCTACGGCGGTCGTGCCGAAGAGCGGCCCGGCCCCCGTGAGGGGCCGGGCCGCCCGGCCGGGCCGGGGTGTCAGTGCGAGGGGATCGTCGCGGTGAAGCCGCGGCCCGCGAAGGTGCCGGAGACGGCGGTGTCGTCCTGGGCCAGGAACGCCTTCCATGACAGCTCCAGCGCATGCGAGCCGCCGTCGCCGCCGGTGACGGTCAGCCGGGCCGTGGCACCGCTGCCCAGCCGGACCTCGCCGTTCACCGTGAGGTCGCCGACGAAGCGGACGTCCCGCAGCCGGACGGTGCCGGCCTTGTCGTCGAACGTCAGCCGTCCACCGCGCAGGCCCTCCTGCGTGGCCGGCGACCAGGGCGGGGTCCCGTGGGGGTTGCGCCTGGCGGTCGCGTCGGCGACGGTGGCGAAGGCGGCGGCGAGGACACGCCGCTCCTTCGCGGCCAGGCCGGTGCCCCGTGCCGGGGGCACCTGCGCCAGGGTCCGGGGGAAGGAGCCGAGGGCGCGGTAGTTCGCGTCGTCGCAGCGGGGCCGGTCGTCGTAGGCGGCCGGATCGGTGAGGAAGGCACGCATCGCGCCGCGGACGCACTCGTTCACCCCGACGCCGGTGGTGAGGTTGTGGCCGGCGAAGCGTACCCGGGAGAAGGTGGAGTCCGGGAAGCGCCGGGTCACCGCGGCCGCCTCCGCCGGGGTGGTCGAGTCGAAGTCCCCTCCCAGGGCCAGGACAGGCACCTGAGGGTGTTCCGCGCCCGGCGGCACGGGCGGGCTGACGCGGGGAGTCGGCCAGTCGACGCAGATGTCCTGCATGCCGAGTATCGGCCTTCCCGGAGTCGGTCCGGCCAGGTCGGTCACGTCGAACGGCCGAAACGGGCGTTCCCTGTCGTAGTAGCGGGTCAGCCGCCGCCACCGCTCGTCGGCCGGGGCGGTGCGCTCGAACGGGAAGGCGGTGTCGGCGCACACGTAGGAGAGCAGGCCCGCCAGCTCCGGCGCGCGCAGCGGCTGGCCCGGCGCTTCGTTGACCGCCCGCGTGAGACGGCGCAGCGGGTGCGGGTCGCCGTCCAGGTAGGCGGCGACCGCCGCGCTCGCCTCGCGGCCGATCATGGGTAGGTAGAGACTGTCCGGCAGCTTCGCGAGGGACGAGAGCCGCAGTTCAGGATCGGGATGGGCGCGCAGGTGCCGTACCAGGCCGGAAAGAAGGTCGGAGGGATCACCCGGCAGGCGGCGGCAGGCGCGTGAGGGGGCGCAGGCCACGTCGAGCAGGTCGGCGCGGGACCGGATCCGCGCGGCCACGTAGCCGTCCTCGCCCGTGGACACCACGCTGTCGAGCAGCACGCCGGAGAGGGTGCCCGGGTGGCGGGTGGCGTACGCCTCGGCGAACAAGGTTCCGTATGAGATGCCGTAGAACGTCACCTTCGGCACGTCCAGGGCGTCGCGGACGGCGTTCATGTCGGTGACGGCCTGGTCGGCGGTGAAGAACCGGCTACGAGGACCGAGGTGGGCGGCGCAGGCCTTGACGGTCTCCGGGACCGCCAGGTCGAGCCCCGGGCAGAGCAGCGGGGCGGGCTTCCCCAGCCCGCGCGGCTCGACCACCAGGAGGTTGTGCCGGTCGAGCACCGGTCCCAGGGCCTCGGCCAGGGCCGGCACCGCGGGGAGTGCCGACAGCGGGCCGCCCGGATTGGCCAGCACGGTCCCGGAGGCCGGGCGGGAGGTGTCCTTCCTGGGCAGCCAGGCGAACGCCACCGTGATCCGCTCCGAGGCCGGGTCGCCCCAGTCGAGCGGAACCCGTATCTCCCCGTCGCAGCGGGTCTTCGCGGCGGCGCACGGATGTCGGAACCCGCCCGCGCCCCTCCCGGCCTCTCCGTTCGCCTCCCCGGTCCCGGCCCGCGCGGCGGCCCGAGGTGTGTCGTGGCCGCGGGCGGCGGCGTTCGGGGCGGTGAGGAGCGAGAGGAGAAGCGTCCCGCAGGTTCCCGCCGTGACGAGCGCCGTCGCGGTCCGGCGTGTGATGGATCGCTGGTTTGCGTTCATGTTTCCAGGCTCGTCCACGACCGGGCCCCGTCCCTCACCACCGGGAACGGTTTCCCGCCTGGGAACCGGGCACCGGTCGCGCCCCCGTCTGGGAGTACGGTCCCAGACGGGGACGAGGAACCCGGCCGGGAGCCGGGCGGTGCTTGGGAGGGGGCGGCCGGTGGTGCTCGGGCGGTGCGCCGGAAGGGGTCAGCCGGTGCCGCTGGCGGGGATGACGGTGCCCGGGGCGGCGCGGGAGGGGTCAGCCGGTGGTGCCCGGGGTGACGAAGCCCGCCTCGTAGGCGACGACCACGGCCTGGGCGCGGTCGCGGACGCCGAGCTTGGCGAACAGGCTGGTCACGTGGTTCTTCACGGTGGAGGCCGCCACGTCGAGCGTTTCGGCGATCTCCGGGTTCGACCGCCCGCGCGCGATGAGGACCAGCACCTCCCGCTCGCGGTCGGTCAGACCGGCGAGTTCGGGCGGCATCGTCGCGGGCCGGGGCCGTACGGCGCGGACGAAGGTGCCGATCAGCCGGGTCAGCAGCCGCGGCGCGACGACCGAGTCGCCGCGGTGCACCACCCGCACCCCCTCCAGCAGCTCCTCGGGGGAGACGTCCTTGGGCAGGAAGCCCGAGGCCCCGGCGCGCAGGGCATCGACGACGTACTCGTCCAGGTCGAAGGTGCTCAGCGCGAGCACGCGCACGCCGGGCAGCTCGGCGGTGATCCGCCCGGTGGCGGTGACGCCGTCGGTCTCCGGCATGTGCAGGTCCATCAGCACCACGTCGGGGAGCAGGTCGCGGGCGAGGGCGAGCGCCTCCTCGCCGTCGCCCGCCTCTCCCACCACGGAGAGGTCGTTCTGGGCGTTCAGGATCATCCGGAAGCCGGAGCGCACCACCGCGTGGTCGTCGACGACCAGCACCCTGATCATGTTTCTCTCTCCCGCTCGGTCGTTTCCCGCTCGACCGGCCTGCCCGCCGCCGGTGGGCGGTCAGCCGGTTCCCGCTCGGGCGGTCCTTCGCCGGTGTCTCGCCGTGCGTCCGTTCCCAGGACCGGGAGAGGCAGCCACGCGTGGACCCGGAAGCCCCCGCAGGGCAGGGGTCCCGTCTCCAGCCGCCCACCGCAGAGTGCCACACGTTCGGCCATGCCGCCCAGCCCGAAACCTCCACCGGAGTGGCCTTCGTACCTCTTCTCGGCAGCGGCCGTCCCGGGTCCGTCGTCGACCACCTCCACCTCGACCGCGGCGGGCTCGTACTCGACCCGCACCCTCACCGGGACGTTTCCGGCGTGCTTGCGCGCGTTGGTCAGCGACTCCTGGACGATGCGGTAGATGGCGTGGTCGACCGCGGCGGGCAGCCTGCCGGGGGTGCCGGTCACCTCCAGGACGGCGGGCTGATCCGCCTCGCGGGCCCGGCCGACCAGCGAGGGCAGGGCCGCGGCCCTGCGGGCGGGAGAGCCCGCGCCACCGAGAGGACCCGTCTCACCGGAGGGACCCGCGTGCCCGGAGAAGCCGGTTCCCGCGCCGGTGGGGGAGTCGCCGTCCACGGGGGCGGCTCCCGGGCCGGCCGGGTCGCTCACCCGGTCGGCGCGCAGCACGTGCAGCAACTGCCGCATCTCCGCCATCGCCTCCCGCCCGGCGCGCTCGGCGCTGAGCAGGGCGGCCTCGGCCCCGCCAGGATCGCGGGCCATGGTCGTGCGCGCCGCCCCCATCAGGACCTGCATCGTGCTGATGTTGTGGGCGACCACGTCGTGCAGCTCGCGGGAGATGTGGCGGCGCTCGGCCCGTACGATCTCCTCGGCGAGTTCGGCCTGCCTCCTGCGGGCGGTCTCCCGGCGCAGCCGCACCAGCCTGCCCAGCCCGACGAGCAGCAGCGGGACGAACACCCCGAGGGAGCCGGAGTCCTGGCGTTCGGTCCTGGTGGCGAGCTGGACGGCCGTCGACACCGCCGGGTAGAACAGGCCCACCGCCACGGCCGCGACCCAGGCACGGCGGGCCGCGCCGTGGCTGCCCGCCGCGTACAGGGCGAGCATCGCCTGCAGGCCGTACCCCTGCCAGCCCGTCGACACGACGATCACGCAGTCGCAGACCACGGTGACGGCCACGACGGCGATCGGCCGGCGCCGCCACCACACCAGGGCCGCCGACGAGACGGTGAAGAACGCGAACGCCAGGACGGACATCCCCTGGGGGGAGAACCTGTCCTGCAGGACGGCCAGGGTGGCGTACACCGCCCACACGCCTAGCGCGAGAAGCACGTCGGCGACGCGCGAACGGCTCGCTGCGGGCCATCTCCCCCTGAGCGCCGAGAGCCTGCCCGCGAACCACGCTCCCGCCCTCGCCCGCACTGCCTTGAGCGTGTCCCGCGCCGTGCCGGACACGGTTCGTGTCGCCTCGGAAATCCTCACCGTCGCGGTCGTCCGCGGCGCGGCCATGTCCGGAACCGGGCCGGGTGGCCCGCGGAAGGAGGGATGAATCCGGCGCCCGACCGATCGGGGGCGTCGCGAGGGTGGGGGAAGGTCTCAGATGCCCGGGTCATAGGAGACCAGGGTTCCAGACCGCGGGCCTCCAGGCCATGGCCTCCGGGACGGGCGTGGGGTAGTGAAACTTTCAACGCACGCCAGGGTGTTCGCACAGGTCAGCGTGTAACGGTGTGAGGCGGTGCCTGTGCCCCCTACGTCAGGGAGGGGTACGGCACCTAGGGTGGGAGCGCTCCCATGCCTCCCTCGAAGGAGCCGTCCCATGCCAAGAAGGTCGATTCTGGCCACGCTCTGCGCGGCTCTGGTGATCGCGTCAGGTGCCGCGGTCGCCGTCGCCTCCGGCGCGTCCGCCGCCGACTCCCCGTTCTACGTCGATCCTGAGACCGGTGCCGCCAAGTGGGTCGCGGCCAACCCCGGAGACTTCAGGGCGCCGGTCATCCGCGACCGGATCGCCGCCGTGCCGCAGGCACGATGGTTCACCACCACCAACACCTCCACCGTGCGCGGGCAGGTGTCGGCGTTCGTCGGAGCGGCGCAGGGAGCGGGCAAGATCCCCATCCTCGTCGTCTACAACATCCCCAACCGCGACTGCAGCGGCGCGAGCACGGGTGGCGCGCCCAACCACACGGCCTACCGGCAGTGGGTCGACGAGGTGGCCGCCGGTCTCCAGGGACGCCCGGCGTCGATCATCCTGGAGCCCGACGTGCTCCCGATCATGACCAACTGCATGAACTCCTCCCAGCAGCAGGAGACCAACGCCTCCATGGCGTACGCGGGCAAGAAGTTGAAGTCCGCCTCGTCCTCGGCGAAGGTCTACTTCGACATCGGGCACTCGGGATGGCTGTCGCCGTCTGAGGCTGCCAACCGCCTGAGGGCCGCGGACGTGGCGAACAGCGCCGACGGCATCTCCCTGAACGTCTCCAACTACCGGTGGAGCTCCACCGAGATCGCGTACGCCAAGAACATCATCTCCGCCACCGGGGTCTCCCGGCTCCGCGCGGTGATCGACACCAGCCGCAACGGCAACGGCCCGCAGGGCAGCGAGTGGTGCGACCCGGGCGGCCGGGCGATCGGCACGCCGAGCACCAACGCCACCGGGGACTCGATGATCGACGCCTTCCTGTGGATCAAGCTGCCGGGCGAGGCCGACGGCTGCATCGCCGGGGCCGGGCAGTTCGTCCCGCAGCGCGCCTACGACCTGGCCATGGCGGCCCCGCCCGTCACCCCGAACCCCACCCCGACGCCCACCGTGACCCCGACCCCGAACCCGACCCCGACCCCGACGCCGGGCGTGGGCAAGGCCTGCACGGCCGCCTACAATCTGGTCGGCTCCTGGCAGGGCGGCTTCCAGGCCGATGTGACCGTGCGGAGCAGCGGCACCGCGGCCATCACGGGCTGGACGGTGAGCTGGTCCTTCCCCAACGGCCAGAGCATCACCCAGCTCTGGAACGGGCAGCACACCCAGAGCGGCGCGAGCGTCACGGTGCGGAACGTGTCCCACAACGGCAACCTTCCCCCGAGCGCCTCGGCGTCCTTCGGGTTCACCGGTAACTGGTCGGGGAGCAACGGTGCGCCCTCCTCGGTCAGCTGCACCGCCGCCTGACCCGGTGGTGCGGCCGTGATCCGGTACGGCTCGCGCGGTATGCCCCCCGCGCGAGCCGTACCGGATTCTTCCGTCTTCGCCGCGGTTCCGTGGCCGAAAGGGAGAACCGCTTCCTCGAGTTCGTTCCGCGCGTTACCCTGGGCTTTTGCCCGGGCGGTGGGTGCGCAGCGGGCCCGCCGGTGCCGCCTTCATGGCCGCGGTGGCCTTCGTCATGATCTGCCGCATGGTCTCGACCTCCTCGGGGGTGAGCCGGTCGATCAGGAAGGCGCGCACGACGGCCACGTGCCCCGGCGCGGTCCGCTCCAGGCAGCGCACGCCCTCCTCGGTGAGCACGGCCAGCACGCCCCGCTCGTCCGACGGGCACGCCGCCCGCGTGACGAGCCCCCTCCGCTCCAGCTGCCCGATCTGGTAGGTGAGGCCGCTTTTCGAGACGATCAGCCGGTTGGCCAGCTCGGTCATCCGCATCTGCCCGCCGGGCTGCTGGGAGAGTTTCGCCAGGATCTCGTACTGGGCGTGAGTCAGGTCCGAGTCGGCTTTCAGCTGGTCCTCGACGCGGCGCTCCAGGAGGTGTGTTGCGGCCACATAGGCCATCCACGCGGCCATCTCGCTCTCATTGAGCCATCTCGTGTCGCTCACCGGCATATTGTACGGCTTGTTCAAATTTGAACTAACCGCTATGGTTTAGTACAAATTCGAATGACAGGAGGAGTCAACATGCTTGACCCAGTACGGCCGTACGCCCTGTTGCTTGCGAGGATCGCCCTCGGCGTGATCTTCGTGTTCCACGGTGCGCAGAAGTTCCTGACGACGGGATTGGCCCAGACCACCGCGTCCTTCGAGGCCTCGGGGATCCCGCTCGCGGTCGTCGCCGCACCGGCGGTCGCCTTCACCGAGGTCGTCGGGGGCATCGCCCTCATCCTGGGCGCGGCCCTGCCCGTGTTCGGCCTCCTGCTCACGCTCATCATGCTCGGCGCCATCTTCTTCGTTCATCTCGCCAACGGCTTCTCGGTGAGAGACGGCGGTTACGAGTTCGTGCTCGCCCTCGCCGCAGGCACCCTGGCCGTCGCCTTCAGCGGCGGCGGGGCCCTCGCCGTCGATGCCCTCTGGCAGCGCCGCCGCCAGCCGGCCACCGTGTAGCCGATCACGGGCAGGGCCGTCAGGGCGGTCAAGCCGGTCAGGACGGGCGCGGGCCGAGCAGGTGCGACCGGAGACAGGGATTACGGATGCCGGGCCTTTCCACAACCGGAGGGCCCGGCCGACCGGAATTCACGAGATCGAAAATCGCGAGATCCCACCCCGCACAATGGGCATAGCTATGCATGGCTATTTCGACAGTGCCCGAAGAGCTGGGGGTCGGCGTGCGTTCGCTCCAAAGAATCGGCAGGGATCTCAAGGCTCGGCAGCACATCGACGCGTACGCTCTCACGGTCGTCCTCTTCGCTTTCGCATTTCTCTCGATCTTCGCTGAAAAGCTGGACGTCGACCTCAGATGGGCGGTCCTGTTCTCCGGAGTCGGATTGCTCCTCTACCGGATCACCCTGCCCGCGGAGCCGGCCGAGTCGCCGGCCGGCCTTCTGCACGACCGTTCCGTGTACGACGCGGTGCCCCTGTCGTCGCTGCTCGCCCAGGCGCGCGACGTGCGCGTTTTCGCGCCGTCCGCGGTCAACCTGCTGTCGGCGCAGACCTGCGAGCTCATGCGCAACACGGTGCTCGCGCGGGAGCGAGGAAATGTCAGGATCGTCATTCTCGACCCCCTGGAGAAGGTGGCCGTGCGGCAGGCCGCGAAGCAGCTGGACGATTCGATCGAGTTTCCCGTGCAACGGCTCCCCGCCGCGCTGGACAGCACGATGGAACGCCTCCGCCTGATGAGCGGCTGGAAAACGGCGGGCGAGTTCGAATACCGGCTGCTTTCCTACAGCCCGGGATTCAGCCTCGTGCTCGTCGACCCGGAAACCCCCAGGGGCCGTGTCATCGTGGAGATCCACGGCTATCACAACGCGTCGACCTCCTCGCGCATGCACCTGGAGCTGACCCGCGGTCGCGACGAGCGCTGGTTCGCCTACTGGCTGAACCAGTTCGACCACATGTGGGAGGCGGCGAGGCGCGACGATGTCACGCCGTTCTCCGCAGGAGCTCCTCGGCCTGCTTGCGCAGATGCGGCGGAAGTCCAGGAGTGACCGCGCCGAGCGCCCGCGAGGCGAGTCTCTCCGCCGTCGCGGCCCCTCCCAGCAGGGCGTGGACGCGTGCGGCCCGCACCAGGACGGGACCGCTGTCGGACCCGTCGGCGAGCGCGTCGAGGATCTCCTGCTGGGCGGCGTCGAACCGCCGCTCCAGGGCGAGGGCCAGCGCCCTGGCGGCGATCGTGGCCGGCCGCTGGTGCCTGCGGACGAGGTCCAGGTCGCGCAGGGCCTCCGCGGCCTTTCCGAGGTCGGCCAGGATCTCGCCGCGCAGCGCGAGCGCCTCGGCGGGGGGCTCGTCCGCGAGCGCCACGGCCCCGTTGAGCAGGGCGAGGGCGGCGCGCGGCTGGCCCAGGTGCCACAGGGCCTGCCCGAGCGTCAGATGCGCGGGCAGGTCGTTGGGAACCCAGGACAGGGCGGCGCGCAGCCGCTCGACCGCCCTTTCGTGGTGTCCCTGCGACAGCCAGAGCCGCCCCTCCCCGGTCAGCGCGGAGGCGACCCCGTTGAACCGCTGGAGCGTCGCGAACATGCCGGCTGCCTCCTCGAACCGGCTCAGCGCGCTCTCCGCCTCACCTTCCGCCGACGCCACCTCTCCCAGGATCAGCAGGGCTTCGGCGCGCACCCAGGTCTCGCCGCCCCCCGCGGCGCGGACGGCCTCCTCCGCGAGGCCGCGGGCCGTCTCCCAGCCCTGTCTGGCCAGGGCCAGCCTCGCGTCGCCGAGATAGGCCGCCGGGTGCCGCGACTGGCGCACCGAGCCGATGAGGCGGTCGTGCTGCAGCTCGTACCAGCGGATTCCCAGCCGGTGCTCGCCCCGCAGGATGTGGGAGTCCTCCAGCGCCTTGGCGACGGCGTTCGGCATGCCGGCCGTCTCGTGCAGGCCCTCGTAGACGGTGTTGCGCGTCCCGTGCTCGGTGACGAAGGTCCTGCGCAACCAGGAGCGGATCTCGCTCGAGGTGACGCCGGACTCGGCCGAGACGCGCGCGAGCATCCGATCGCAGAAGCCGGTCAGGAACCGGTCGACGTTCACGTGCAGGTTCACGTGCTCCACGCTGATCTCCCGGAGGCCGGAGGGCAGCGATTCCCACAGCGCGGAGCAGACGACCTGCAGCTGGACCGGTTCGACGGTGTTCAGGGTCAGCGTGGTGGTCTGTCCCTCGTCGTTGGAGATCGGAACGGTGCGCAGGTCGTCGACGAGCCGTTCCGCGGCGCCGGGGGCGAAGAGCCGGCCGGTGCCCTCGAGCGGCCTCGTGGTGGCGTCGAGCGCCGCGGCGCGGGTGAGCGGCAGCAGCTGGAACCGTGCCCGCGAGCCCCGGCCCAGCGGGCGCTCGTGCGGCAGGACGGAGGCCAGATACTCCTCGCGCAGCGACAGCAGCAGGTGGAGGCCGTCGTGGTCCTCCACCGCACTCGCCAGCTGACGCAGGAGTCCGTGGCGTTCCTCCTCCAGGTCGAGCGGGCCGCCGAACAGCTCCTCCGCCTGGTCGACGGCGACCAGGACGGGGACGGGGTCGCCGTACCTGTCGACGCGTTCCGGGCGTTCCGCCAGGAAGTCCGAGACCGTCAGCCCGGCCAGCGCGGGCAGCGGGCGGTCCGGCGCCCAGGCCGACAGCAGCGCCAGCAGGTAGGGGTTGCCGGCTACCTTCGGGCGCAGTGCGGTGATGCCGCGGGGCGACACGCGGGCGACGGGCAGGACGTCGGCGCGCTCGGGCTCCACGCGCGGCAGGACACCCGCGTGGAGAAGGGACGTCTTGCCGACCCCCGACGCCCCGAACAGCACGGTGAGGCCCGTGGCCTGCCAGATGGTGGCGATGTCGCGGGCCTCGCGCTCCCGCCCGAAGAACAGCGCGTGCTCGCTCCGGTCGTAGGGGCGCAGCCCCACGTACGGCCGGATGGTCCCGTCGCCGCGCGTCGGGGTCGTCATGGCTTCCGTCCCATTCTCCGCTGGAGCTCCGCGCAGAACTCCGAGGCGGTCCCCAGGAAGATCGAGATGTTCCATCGGTCGAGATAGTGGGTGATGTAGCGCCTGGCCTTGTCCTCGGCCCCGGCGGCCCCGGCGCCGCCCGCCGACCCGTTGACCTCGGGCATGAGCTGCACGCCGACGTGCCGCCGCTTGTTGCTGCGGGGCGTGTTGCGCACCAGGCCGTGAAACAGCACCCGGAACGTCCAGTCCTGCAGGCTGTAGCCCACGAACAACAGCGGCCTGGTGGTCATCGCCCGCAGGATCGGGGTCGGCAGCGGGTGCCGCCCGTCGGTGGCGACGGCGTCCACCATGTTGACAAGGTACGTCAGGTAGTCGGCCTCGGTCAGCACCAGCGACGCGGGCTCCGCCCAGCTTCCGTGCAGGTGGTAGACGAGAGGCCGCTCCACCGTCGGCTCCGGCAGGAAGGGGGCCGCGGCCGGGTCGGTGTCCCACCAGGGGGAGACGGCCACGTGGGGCTCCTTGCCCTCCGCCCGCAACGCCTCGGCCAGGAAGTCGTCGTAGTTCGTCGTGAGGAACGTCGTCACCGGGAAACCGGCCAGCAGCCGGTGCGGTTCCCCGGGATCACCCGTGGGGGGCCGCCCGTGCGAGCGCAGGTGGCCGCAGATCGTCTCCTTGAGGTCGACCGGATCGCGCACCACGGCCTCGCCGTACTGCATCACGCGGGCCAGGTCGCCCGCGTCGGCGAACGGATAACCGTAGTGGAGGGCGTACCGGTTGCTGAGGGTGGTGCCGGTGGGAAGGGTGCCGGCGCAGGCTCCCGCTCCGAGAAAAGGGGCGCAGTCACCCCTGCCGAGCTGGTCGATCAAACGTTCCCAGTCGGTGTCGTCCACGGCTCCACCATGTTTGTCGACAAAGAGCGTAAGTCTCGCACTCCAATGTCGCACATCGGTGGGTGGTCACAAAGGTTTTGATATGAACGAATCGAATCCGGCCACCGGGCCGGTGTCATCTTCCTCGACTATTTCCCGCAGCGCGAGGCCGAGGACGGAATCGCCGATCCCGTCAAGATCGGCCAGGTTCATCTCCGTGAGGTCGATCAGGCCTTTGCTGAAATCAGCGTCGGCTGTGACGGCTTCATCGCTCATGCGGACTCCCTCGCGCCCCCGCGTTCCCGGCTCTCCGTGTGTCCCCGCCCCGCCCCATCGTTACACTCTTCCGATGGTCAGGCGAGCGCTTCGGGAGATAATTTGAAAGACGGGGCGGTATGGTTTACGGATAATAATCCTTTTTAGGATGTGACGGTGATGTCTTTTGGGGCGTAGCCATAAGACTCTGACCCCCTCGTTTATGCGCTTGCGGGGGCCGGGAGTCTAGGCTGATCCCAAATCAGGCGAGTGGAGGCGGTCGCGTGCCCATTTCACAGTCGTCGGGATCTTCCCGGTCACCGGGACGCCAGCCCCAGGTCTGGGGCAAGATCCCCCAGCAGAACAAGAACTTCACCGGCAGGGAAGACCTCCTCGACAAGCTGCACACCGGGGTCACCTCCGAGGTCACCGCGGTGGTGCCGCACGCCCTCCACGGGTTCGGCGGCGTCGGCAAGACCCACGTCGCGATCGAGTACGCCTACCGCTTCCGGCACGAGTACGACCTGGTCTGGTGGATTCCCGCGGACCAGCCGATGCTGGTGCGCTCCTCGCTGGCCGCGCTCGCCCCGCACCTGGGGGTGCCCTCCTCCTCCGCGATGGGAGTGGAGGACGCGTCCGCGGCCGTGCTGGACGCGCTGCGCCGCGGCGACCCCTACTCCCGCTGGCTGCTCGTCTTCGACAACGCCGAGCAGCCCGAGGACATCAACGAGATCGTCCCGCGCGGTCCCGGGCACGTCCTGATCACCTCCCGCAACCACGCCTGGCAGAGCGTGGTCGACACCCTGCCCGTCGACGTCTTCAGCCGGGCGGAGAGCATCGAGTTCCTCAGCAAGCGGGTGCCCAGCTCGACCAGCCTCGACGACAGGAACCGGCTGGCCGAGCAGCTCGGCGACCTGCCGCTGGCCCTGGAGCAGGCGGGTGCTCTGCAGACCGAGACCGGGATGTCCGTCGGGCAGTATCTCCGGCTGCTGCAGGAAGAGACGGCCCAGCTGCTCGGGGCCAACAAGGCGTCGGACTACCCGCTGTCCATGACCGCGGCGTGGTCGCTGTCGGTGTCCCAGCTCAAGGCGAAACTGCCCGAGGCCGTAGAGCTCCTGCGCTGCTGCGCCTTCTTCGGGCCTGATCCCATTCCCCGTGACGTGTTCGGGGTGCTTCCCGACGACTTCGCGCCCGGGTCGCGCCTCGGCCCGCTCCTCGACAACCCTATCCTGCTGAGCAAGGGCATCAAGGAGCTGGGACGCTACGCCCTGGCCAGGATCGACTCCGACAACCGGACCATCCAGGTGCACCGGCTGGTCCAGGCGCTCCTGCGTGACGAGCTGAGCGAGGAGGAGCACGCGTCCTTCCGCCACGAGGTGCACCTGCTGCTGGCGGCGGCGTCGCCGGGCCTCCCCGACGACAACGTCCTGTGGCCGCGCTACGCGGAGCTGCTCAGCCACGTGACTCCCGCGCAGGTCGAGGTCAGCCGCGATCCCCGCATCCGCCGCTTCGCCCTGGACGTCGTGCGCTACCTCTACTCGTCGGGGGGCTACCAGTCGGCGAGGAATCTCGTGGGGCGCCTGATCGAGAGATGGCGGGCCGACAGCGGCGACGAGGACCAGCACGTGCTCTCCGCGCAACGGCACTCCGGGATCGTGCTGCGCGAGCTCGGCGACTACCGGGCCTCCTTCGAGCTCAACCGCAGGACCCTGTCGCGCATGCGGGAGGTCCTCGGGCCCGACCACGAGGAGACCCTGCTGCTCACCAACAGCCACGGCGGCGACCTGAGGATGCGCGGCGACTTCGCGGCCGCCCTGGAGCACGACGAGGAGTCCTTGCGCCAGCACCGGGTGCTGTTCGGTCCGAAGCACCGCCGAACGCTGCGGACCATGAACAACCTGGCACTCGACTACATGTTGCTCGGCGACTACCAGAAGGCGAGCGAGCTGCAGCAGAGCGCGTACACGCTGCAGCGCTCCAGCGATTCCAAGTCGAGCCAGCAGTCCATCCTCACCTCGTGGAACGGCCTGGCCCGCATCGTGCGGCTGCGGGGCGAATACTCGGAGGCCTGCGACATCGGCGAGGACGCCTACGACTCCAGCGTCCAGGAGCTGGGGGCCGACCATCCCAGGACCCTGCGCGCGGCCAAGGACCTGTCCATCGCCAAGCGCAGGGCGGGGCTGATCGACGAGGCGTTCGAGATCGCCCAGCGGACGTTCGAGCTGGAGGAGCGCATCTTCGGCCGCGACCATCCCGACACGCTCGCGGCCGCCCTGTGCCTGGCCAACGCGCAGCGCACCAGAGGGGAGATCGACGAGGCGCTGGAGCTGCTGCGCGACACGGCGGCCCGCTACCCCCGGAGATACGGGGACGAGCACCCCTTCATCTTCGGCTGCAACATGAACCTGGCACTGCTGCTGCGGGTCAACGGAGACGTCGAGGAGGCGACCGAGCTCGACCTGAGATCTCTGGAGGGCTTCGACCGCACGCTGGGGCGCGAGCACCACTACTCGCTCACCTGCGCGATCAACCTCGCCAGTGACCTCGCCGCCGGCGGAGACGTCTCCCAGGCCGGGCGGCTGGGCCAGGAGACCCTGACCCAGTTGCGGGAGCTTCTGGGCGTCGACCACCCGCTCACCCTCGCCTGCGCGAACAACCTGGTCGTCGACCTGCGGGTACTGGGTGAGGCGGCACAGGCGGAGACACTGGAGGCCGACACCTTCGAGCGCTACCGGCGGGTGCTCGGCGAGGACCATCCCGACACGACGGTGGCGCTGAGGGGGGAGCGGCTCGACTTCGACTTCGACCCGCCCGCCCTCTAACCGTTGCGCCTGAGCCAGCGCGCGTAGTGGTCGTCCGAGCGTTCCCGGCTCATGGCCCGCGCGCGAGCCGGCACGCTCTCCCGCGACCAGCCGTCGAGACGCCGCGCCATCCCGGCGGTGAAGTTCTCCCCGGCGGGGGTCAGCCGCCCGCTGTCGAGGAGGGTGCCGGTGACGAGGCGCGAGGCCTCACGCCACTGGAAGAACTCCGCGTTCGCGCGCAGGGCCGCCTCCCCCGACTCCAGGCCGCGCTGGCGCATCCAGAAGCCGGCCACGCCCAGGAAGGCGTACGCGCCCTGGAGCAGCCCCGGCACGGGGCGGGGATCCTCCCGCCAGGGGGCGTAGTAGCGGGAGCCGTCGTCGGGCAGGGTCAGGGGGACGAGGTCGAGCAGGGCCGAGAGCTTCGCGTGCTGTGTCTCGTGCGTCAACGTGACCGCGAGCGAGGACGCGTCCGGCGGCGTCGACAGGGCCACGCAGCCGAAGGTCTCCCGCGAGGACGAGCTCGACTGGCCCCTGGTGGGCGCGGTCAGCGGCGTGAGAACCGTGATCGCCGTGGACACCTCCTCGGCCACGATCCGGTGGTGGCGGACCAGCAGATCCCAGGCCTGGTGCAGTGTCGACTGCCATCGCTCGGTCTCGGCCTCGCTCAGACGCCCGCCGATGTTGGTCGTCTCCGGCATCCGGTAGGGGTCGAGATCGTCGATGACCAGGTAGAGCGACATGCCGTCCGCCTCGCTGGACAGCGAGCGCAGGCCCCTCCACCCCGGGGCGTCCTGGCGCGGGTCGTGGGGAATCCGGACGATGGTCCCGGCCGCCGTGATCTCGGTGTCGTCGGCGGCGCACTCGACCGTGGCCGCCGAGACGGTCGGTGGCAGGATCGCCTGCCCCAGTGACGGCAGTGTGACCACCCCCTCCACCGCCGGCACGTCGATCTCGCAGGTGGTGCCCGAACGGATCGCCGCGGCGGCGGCGAGTGCCGCGAGCTGTCCCGGAGCCGCGGCGCCGTCGCCGGCGTCGAGCATCTTGACCGTCCGGCGCGCCCATGCGCCCACTGACGGGTGACGGAGGACGGCGTTGACGATCTCGGGGTGGCGGCGCTGGACGGTGGCGAGCAGGTCGTAGGCGCGGCGGGTGGCGGCGCCGTCGGGATGGCCACTGGCCCGTGCGGTCTCCAGCACCCCGCGTACGAGGAGGACGTGCTTGCTGTGCTGTGCCGCGGAGAGTTCGGCGACCGCGGTGGTGCCTCCACCGCCGCCGGCGAGTTCCGAGAACGTCCCGGCCGCGATCCGGTGCTCACGTAGGTGCATCGTGCCCTTTCCCTGCCGTTTCGATCGGGCCGAAAGGTCGGCTTCGACCGTCTTCTTGATGTGCCCGATGAGCCGGAGGAGGTCGGGGGAGTAGACGGAGGGGTTGGCGAAACCGTGGCCGGAACGGTAACGGTGGGCGTAGAGGCCCCCACCGCAGACCCGGGAGACCGGGCAGACCCGGCAGGTCGGGGACAGGGCCGACTCGCCGATCTGGCGGGCGGCGATCGAGGGCAGGAGCAGGGCGTCGTCGAAGGAGTCGCGGGTCACGTGCAGCCCGGTTTCCGGCGCTCCCTGGTAGGCCGACTTCAAGGAGTCCGACTGCTCGATGCCGCCGTCGGTCTCCACGACGACCATCCCCGCCGGGGACAGGCCTATCTGCTCGCTCGACGACGAGCCGCCGAGCAGCGCGTGGATGATCTCGTTGAACGTCCGGACCCAGGTGGGCCGCCGCGGCGCGGCGTACCACCGGTCGAAGACCGGGATCAGCCAGTCGGCGTACGGCGTCGCCTCGGTGTCCGGGACCCGGCCCGGAGGCGGCGCCGACCAGTTGCCGTGCGGGAGCAGGAAGTCGACGGCCGGCGGGTCGAAGGCGAGGAGCGCCTCGTAGGCCCCGATCGGGTCGTTTCTGAGGTCGACGGTGCACAGCAGGCCGCTGAAGAGGTGCCTGAAGGCGGGCGAGCCCAGCAGGCCGAGGGCGCGCAGGACGTCGGCGTGGCTTCCCTGGCCGTTGGCGCGGCGGCGGCCGCGGTCGTGCATCGTCTCGTCGCCGTCGAGGCTCACCCCGACCCGGACGCCCAGCTCGTCGAAGAGCCGCAGGTAGGGAAGGTCGAGCAGGGTGCCGTTCGTCTGCAGGCCGACCTCGGTCCTGGTGCCGGGGCCGACCGCCGAGCGGACCAGCGTGACGAGCTCGCGGATCGCGTCATGACCGGCGAGCAGGGGCTCTCCCCCGTGCAGGATGAGCTCCACGTCGGCCAGGTTGTGGCGGTGGGCGTGCTGGGCGATTCTCGCGGCTGTGGCGGCGAAGATCTCCCGTGACATTTGTTTCGGTCGGCTCTGCCACGAGGAGTCAGCCATTTCGTACATGTAGCAATATTTGCAGGCAAGATCACACCTGCTATGGATCTTTAGGATGAACTGCCTGAACGGAGTCGGCCGCCAGCCGCCTGCCATCAGCTCTCCGACATCGAGAGTCGACGGCCACTCGTGCATCGCTGATCAGCCCCCTGTTGAGACCACGTTATGTGACGCCCGAAAGATGTTTACACGATAGATGATGGCCGGTCGCCGTTCCAGGCTGAGGGGAAAACCAGTGATCATGTCGGGGAAGGGTACGTATTATCGAGGCTGAAACTTGACTATTGGGGCAAACTCATGCCAGATAGGGAATGGCGCAAGAGAGGTGTGCCGCGTTTGCCGGAGAAACTTGAACCCGTAATCCCCTCACCCCGAAGCGTGTTCCCGGCGACGCTCGATGTCGGGGGATTGCTGGACTCGGGATGGCGGCCGGCGGCTTTCCGGCAGTTCATCCTGAAGATCCACAGCAGGTGTGATCTGGCCTGCCGCCACTGCTACATCTACGAGATGGCCGACCAGTCCTGGAAGGCCCAGCCGCGGCGCATGTCGGAGGCGATCGTCGACTGCACGGCCAGGCGCATCGCCGAGCACGCGCTCGCCCACGAGCTGGCCGAGGTCGAGGTCATCCTGCACGGGGGAGAGCCCCTGCTGGCCGGACCCGATCTCATCTCCCACGCCGTGCGCGCCATCAGGGGGGCCGCCGCCGACGTCGGGACCCGCGTCCGCGTCGGTGTGCAGACCAACGGGCTGCGCCTGGACGAGACCTATCTGCGGCTCTTCGACAGCCTGGAGATCCGCGTCGGGGTGAGTATGGACGGCTACGCCGAGGGCCACGACCGGCACAGGCGCTACGCGGACGGCAGGGGGAGCCACGCGATCGTCGCGGACTCGCTCCGCAGGCTGACCACCGGCCCCTTCCACCACCTGTTCAGCGGCCTGCTGTGCACCATCGACGTCCGCAACGATCCGCTGGCGACCTACGAGGCGCTCCTCGACTTCGACCCGCCGGCCGTCGACTTCCTGCTCCCGCACGGCAACTGGTCGACCCCGCCGCCGTACCGCCTCCCGGAGGCGGAGGCGACGCCGTACGCCGACTGGCTGATGCCGATCTTCGACCGGTGGTACGGCTCGGCCGCCGACCAGACGGAGATCCGGCTGTTCCGCGAGATCATGCGCCTGCTGGCGGGAGGCGCCTCGCGCAGCGAGACGGTGGGACTCTCTCCCGCCCGGATGGCCGTCGTGGAGACCGACGGCAGCATCGAGCAGTCGGACATCCTGAAGTCCAGCTACCACGGGGCGGCCGCGACGCGCCTGCATCTGCTCCGCGACTCGTTCGACGCCGCGCTCAGGCACCCCGCCATGGCCGCCCGGCAGATCGGCGAGCTCGCGCTGGCTCCCGTCTGCCTGGCCTGCGACATCCGTTCGGTCTGCGGCGGCGGGTTGTACGCGCACAGGTACAGCGAGGCCGCCGGTTTCAAGGGGCCCTCGGTCTACTGTCCGGACCTCTACCGGCTGATCACCCACATTCGTACAAGCTTCGCGAGAGATGTCGCCCGGCTGAAGGGAAGTCGATGAGGCTCGGTTCGCAGGGAGTGTCCGGCACGACGGTTCTCACGCTGGCGGCCGGTGAGGGGGGAGCCGAGGCCGTGGCCGAGCTGAGCGCGGTCCAGCGCGTCAAGAACAGGCTGCTGGTACGCGGTGTCGCGACCGAGGCGCGATCGGCGGGGCACCCCGGCGCCGCCCTGGCGGCGCGTGCCTACGACCTCCTGGCGGACCTGGAGGGGGAGGCGGGCGAGGAGGTCGAGCGCGTGCTGCGCTACCCGGCGGTGGGGGCGTGGGCGTGGCGGACCTACCGGTCCCTGAGGAGCGGGAACGGCACGCACGACGACCCCGCGCAACTGGGCGCGCTGGCCGCGGTGGCCGCGGTGCGGGCACGGACCGCCTGCCGCGTCCGGCTGCCCGTCCGCGACGGCGCGATCATGCTGCCGTCCCTGGGGCGCCTCGTCCTGCCCGGCGGCGCGGGAGACGCGGCCGACGTCACGGTGAGGCCGGACGGGGACGGTGCCGAACTCGACGTCTGCGGCCTGAGGGTCCGCGTCCACCCCTCCGGCGACCGGCCCGGCTGGCAGGCGCTGCACAGGCTCCGGGTGACCACGGGATTCGACCTGGTCGTCGACGACCTCGACCCGTACCGGTGGTCGGCGGAGGATGTCGTGGAGCCGCGGCTGGAGCGCGAGCGGCTTCGGGCGTGGGAGACGCACACGCGGGAGGCGTGGCGCGTCCTGGCCGCCCACCACGGGACCGTGGCGGAGGAGGTGAGCTCCGCGGTGTCGGTGCTCACCCCCGTCAAGGCGCCGGAGAGGGGACAGAACAGCGCCTCCTCGCGCGAGACGTTCGGGACCATCGCCATGTCGGACCCGTGGCACGGCGTGGGACTCGCCGCCACGTTCGCGCACGAGATCCAGCACGCCAAGCTCACCGCGCTGATCGAGGTGATCCCGCTGACCCTGCCGGACGACGGCAGGCGCTACTACGCGCCCTGGCGGGACGACCCGCGCCCCGTCTACGGCCTGCTGCAGGGGTCGTACGCCTATCTCGGGGTGGCGGAGTTCTGGCGGAGGCAGCACCGGTTCGAGCGGGAGGAGGAGGCCTTCCGGGCGCGGGTGGAGCTCGCCCGCTGGAGGCGGGCCTCCTACGCGGTCACCGGCACGCTGCTGGCGAGTGGGGGCCTGAACGAGCGCGGGGAGGAGTTCGTGGCCCGGATGAGGAAGACGCTGGAGGAGTGTGCCGCGGAACCGGTGGACGCCGCCGCGGAGAGCCAGGCCCTCCGCGAGGCCGAGCACCACCTCGACGCGTGGAAGAGGCGCAACCCCCGGTTCCGGGCGGACTAGGCGGGGCGGAACGGCGGGGCGGGCCGGCGGTCAGATCGGCGGGGGGTCGAAGTCGCAGTCGATGCGGCGGCCCTCGCTCGCGAGGAGCGCGTCGGGGTGGCCGGCCTCCAGCGGGCGTTCGTACCGCCGCATCGTGTCCTCGTGCAGGATCTCGGCCTCCCGCCTCTCGCCGGCGGCTCTCAGGTCGAGGACGAGGTTGCCGGCGCAGGCCAGGCTCAGGAAGTGGTTCTCGCCGAAGAGGGCCCGCAGCCGGGCGAGCGTCTCCCTGCCGAGCGCGCACGCCCGGGCGGCCTCTCCCATCGCCGCGAGATCCGCCTGGAGGCTGACGGCGCACGTCAGCGGGTAGTGGTGCTCCTGGCCGACCTTGGCGACCAGGCCCTTCACCGCCCGCTCGTTCAGGCGTCTGGCCGTCGCGACATCGCCTCGCAGGCGATGCAGGATCGCCAGGTTGCCGCCGCAGGCGAGGCTGTAGGGGTGCTCCTCGCCGAACACCCGGGGGTAGAGGGCGACCGTCCTGTCGGCCGTCGCGAACGCCTCGTCGAGGTCGCCGACGGTTCGCAGGGCGTTGGAGAGGTTGATCGCGGCCGCCATCGTGTCGGGGTGCTCGTCCCCGAAGAGCCGCTGCAGGCGGGTGTGCGTGTCGCGCGCGAGGTCCAGCGCCTCGGCCACCTCTCCCGAGCGCCGCTTGGCGATGGACAGGTCCTTCGCCGTCAGCAGCGTGGCGTGATGGTCGAGTGTCAGCTCCTGGACGCCGTAGGCGTAGGCCTCCTCGCCCAGGTCGCACGCCTCGGTGTAGTCGCCGCAGAGCCGCACGGCCCTGGCCAGGCCGTTCCACGACAGCAGCAGGATGCTCCTGCCGATGCCTCCCACCGCGTCGCTCATCTCCAGGTACGTCTCCTGGTGCAGGCGTCGCGCCTGCGTGTAGTCGCTGGTGAGGGCGTAGTCGAGGGCCAGGTTGTTGAGCACGCGCAGGGTGGACGGGTGGTCGGCGCCCCGGCTGGCGGCGTGGGCCGCCCGGGACTCCTCGTCCAGTCTCCTGGCGGCGATGAAGTCGCCGCGCGCCCGCAGGGACGCCCCGTAGCCGTTGGTCGTCAGGAGCGTCTCGTCGTGGCCGGGGCCGAAGACCTCGCGCATGGCGTCGAGGGTCCGGTGGTCGGTCTCGTACGCCGCGGAGTACTGGCCGAGCCCTCGCAGCACGTTGCCCAGGTGCTTGTGCGCGACGAGCACGTCCGGGTGCCTCGCCCCGCTGACCTCGGTCCATCTCTTGGCGAAGCTCTCGAGGAAGGCGCGGGCCGACTGGTAGTTGCCCGATATGTAGAGATAACGGGTGACGTTGAGGGCGAACTGCCTGACGGTGGGATCCGCGCACTCCTCCAGGCCGGAGGGGGTGACGTGGGCGACCAGCTCCTCGAAACGGCGCCACCTGGCGCTCTCGTCGGGATCGTTCGGGGCGCTGCCGGCCAGCAGCACGTGCACCTCGTGCCGGATCTCCGCCTGGTCCTCCTCCGGCAGGTCGTCGCGCAGGAGGGCCTGGATCAGGCGGTGGACCTGGATGGTGCGGGTGGCGGGCTCGATCCTGGCCAGCGCGAAGCGCCTCAGCTCGCTCAGCGCCGTGGCGAGCAGGATCGGATCGGACAGGATCTTGCCGAGCCGGGGGACGACGGCCTTGTTGCCCCTGCGGAAGACGTCGCGGGGAATGGGCTCGGGGCCGAAGAAGGCGCAGCACCGCAGGAGCGTGATGGCCTCGGGGAGGCGATCCTCCAGGAGCGACACCGACACCTTCCAGGCCGCCGTCATCGACAACGGGTATCCCGGCGCCCGGTTCGCCCCCAGCAGCCTGCTCGCCTGCTCGTCGAGCTGCTCCAGGTACTCGTCGACCGACATGCCGGTCTCGTACTGCAGCGCGCCGGCCTGCTCCAGGGCCAGGGGAAGGTCGCCGAGCTGCTCGGCCAGCCGCGAGGCGTCGTCGTCGGGGACCTCCCGGCGCAGGCGCTTCTTCAGGAACGCCACGCTCTCCTCACGGGTGAAGACGTCGACCTGGAGGGTCTCGAAGTGGTCCTCCCACTTGGGGTTGCGCGAGGTGATCAGGACGTGGCCCGGCCCGCGCGGGATGAACTCCTGGACCTGCCCCGGCTCCTCGGCGTTGTCGAAGATCAGCAGCCAGCGCCGGTAGGGGACGCCGCTCTGCAGCGTCCTGCGCACCGCCTCGGCGGCCTCCTCGACGCCGGTGGCCGAGGCCGGCGGCAGGCCCAGGTGGGGCGCCATCGCCGCCAGCGCGGACGGCACCAGCACGCGCTGGTCGGAGGGGATCCACCAGACGAGGTCGTAGTGCGACCGGTAGCGGTGGGCGTACTCGATGGCCAGGTGGGTCTTGCCGACACCGCCCCACCCCTGCAGCGCCTGGGGCTGGGGCACGACGGCGGTGACGGTGCTGATGCCCTGGCGGAGCTTGACGAGCATGTCGTCTCGCCCGGTGAAGTTCCTGTTGCGGGGGGGCACCTTCTCCCAGACCTCGGGCTGTCGTTCCGGCACCGTGTTCGCCGCGTGTGAAAGCTCCACCACCTCGGGCCTCCGCCTTTTTCTAGCCAAAGGGATCGTACGGTCATCCTAAAGGTTGATTCGAAGAGTGGGGTATTACAGAATCACATTGAGGAAAAACACGGCCCGGGGATTTTCGAAAGCGGTGTCGCATCACACTTTTGGGACATCCGCAATCTCGATCCGGGCTAGACCGGATGCGACGCGACACGAATGGGAGCACGCATGCGCGATGACAATTCAAGGTCGGACGGTCTCGTCGACCTTGAGGGCCTCTCCCTGGAGAGGCTCACGGAGGTCGACGAGGCCTGGCTGCGGAGGATGCTGGAGCCGCTGCTGCTGGAGACGGCGGAGCCGACGGCGGGATTCACGAGTTCGATCTGAGGAATCACCTTGCCGTTTCACCCGGGTTGCGGCAGAAAGGTGATCGTGAATCATTCGTCCACTCCGGTCGCGTCGGCGATACGAGGGGTGCCTTCCCGCGCGGGGGGGATTGACCATGCCAATAGAGTCGTACGGCATCGAGTCCATGACCTGATTGGACCTCTTGTCCGTGAGGCGGTGCCCTGCGTGCACGACATGGGGGAGGCCGAGTGGGAGCGCCTGCTCGACCAGTTGAACAGCGGAGACTGCACGCCCTTCCTGGGATCCGGGGCGTGCGTGGGGACTCTGCCGACGGGGACGGCGCTGAGCCGCGACATGGCACGCCGATGGGACTATCCCTTCGAGGACGATCACGATCTCCCCCGGGTGACGCAGTTCGCGGTGATGAGATACGGGGATTCCGTATATGTGAAGAGGCGCGTCTGCGACGAGCTCGACGCCGGGGGCGCGCCCGACTTCCTGGACCCCCTGGAGCCGCACGGCCTGCTCGCGAGCTTCCCGCTCCCGGTGTACCTGACGACGAACTACGACGACTTCATCCTGCGCTCGCTCGAAGCGGTGGGGAAAAGGCCGAACGTGGCCATCTGCCCGTGGAACAAAGGGCTGGCCTACGCGGAGGATCTGTTCAGCAGCGAGGCGGGCTGGAACCCCAGGCCCGATGCCCCGCTCATCTACCACCTGCACGGCAATCTGCAGGATCCGGCGTCGATCGTGCTGGCCGAGGACGACTACCTGGAGTTCCTCACCAACCTCGCGGTGGACGGCGTCGCGGGCGGCCAGCGGATGCTGCCCACCTCCATCCTCGCGGCGCTGACCAGAAGGCCCCTGCTGTTCATTGGATACAGCCTGCAGGACTGGACGTTCCGGGTGCTCTTCCACGGGCTGTTGAAGGCCGTTCCCGGGATCAACCGCCGCAGGCACGTGAGCGTCCAGCTCGCGCCCTCGCTCGCCAGCACGAAGGCGGACGTGCTGGAGGTCCAGCGCCAGCTGGCCAGATACTACGAAGACTGGCGGATCTCCATCTTCTGGGGGACGGCGGAGGAGTTCTGCCGTGAGCTGCGCCGGCGGATGGGACCGGTACCGTGACCCCTGACGCGAGCCCCGGCCGAGACCGGCCCGACGTGGACGACCAGCCCTACGTCGGGCTGCGGGCCTTTCGCCGCGAGGACGGTTCCAAGTTCTTCGGCCGCGACAGGGAGGCCTGCGAGGTCTCCGACCTGTGGCAGGCCGGGCGCCTGACCGTGCTGTACGGGCCGTCCGGGGTGGGCAAGACCTCGCTGATCCAGGCCGGGGTGCTCCCGCTGCTGGACGCGGGCAGGACCGACATCCTGCCGATAGGCCGGGTGTCGCACGGCTCGCCCTTCCCGTCCGCCGCGCTCTCGCGGCACAACCCTCACGTGTTCGCGCTGCTGTCGTCGTGGTCCCCCTCGGAGACGCCCACCCGGCTGGCCGGGCTGACGATCCGCGAGTTCCTGAGCCGGCGCCCGCCCCGCCAGGACCCGTACGGTGACCCGGTCCTCACCCTGGCCGCGATCGACCAGGCGGAGGAGCTCTTCGGTGACTTCGCCCACCGCCAGCCGTACCGGGAGTGGTTCATCAGCCAGCTCGTCGAGGCGCTGGACGACGATCCGAACCTGCGCCTCCTCGTCTCGATCAGGGAGGACCACCTCGCCTCGATCCTCCCCCACGAGCCGAAACTGGCGGGCATGGCCAGGAACCGGTTCTCGCTGACCGCCCTCGACACGGCCGCCGCGGTCCGGGCGACCGAGGGGCCGCTGGAGGGGACGGGACGCTCGTTCGCCCCCGGCGCGGCGCGGGGCCTGGTGGACGATCTGCGCATGATCAGGGTCGGCAGGGCGCTCGGCGAGGAGGTCGTCGCCGACGCCAAGGCGGTCGAGCCCGTCCAGCTGCAGGTCGTGTGCTCGGCCATGTGGCGCTCGCTGCCCGAGGACGTGCGGGTCATCTCCTCTGACCACGTCCGCAGGTTCGCCAACGCCGACCGGTCGCTCACCGACTTCTTCGAACGGATGATCGCCGAGGTGGCCCGCGACCACTTCGGCGACGACGTCGCCGAGCTCAGGAGCTGGCTGCGCCGCTGCCTGATCACCGAGCTCGGCACCCGCGAGGTCGTCTACCAGGGGGAGACCGTCACCGCGGGCATGCCGAACGCGGTGGTCAGGGCGCTGGTCGACCGCCACATCCTGCGCGAGGACATCAAGGCCGGCACGCGATGGTGCGAGCTGTCGCACGAGCGCCTCATCCAGCCGATCCTGCAGAACGACCACGTCGTCGTCGCGCGGGCCGAGAGCCGCTCCCTTCCCGACGACTACCTGCGGGCCGCCGAGCTCTCCTTCCGCGACGGGGAGTTCGCCCTGGCCGCGAAGCAGGCCGAGGAGGCGCTGGCGCGGTGCGGGGACAACACCAGGATGCGGGCGGAGATCGAGTCCTTCCTCGGCAACGTCGCGCACCGGCGGGAGGACTTCGAGAAGGCCGTCTCCCACTACCGCACCGCCGCGGTCCACTTCGAGACGCTGGGGGCGACCTCGGCCGTCGGCGGCCTCCTCGCCGGGATCGGCCGGCTGCGGCTGGCCCAGGGACGCCCCTCGGCCGCGGTCCGGGAACTGTACTCGGCGATACGCCGGGTGCCCAACGACCTGAACATCGAGACCGAGCTCGCCTGGGCGCTCTGGTACGACGGCCATCCCGACGCGGCGCGCGACGTTCTCAACGACGTCCTGGGCAGGGAGGGGAACATCACCGAGGCGTTGCGAGCGCGGGGCGAGATCCTCGCCGGCCTCGGCCGGGCGGAGGCGGCGCTGCGTGACCTCGACCGGGTCCGGCCGCTGCAGTGGCCGTCCACCCGGGCCGCCCACGCTCTCGCGCTCGCCCTCCTGGGGCGTCTCCCCGAGGCGGAACGGGAGATCAGGGCCGTGCCGGCCGAGGCGGGAGATCACGGTCCGGCGTTGCTGTACGCCGCCCGGGTTCACGCCCTGGCCGGTGACGCCGCGTCGGCGGCAGATCTGGCCCGGAGGGCGAGGGCGGCGCGAGCGCCCGGCCTGCCTGCCCATCTCGCGGCGGAAGCGGATCGGCTGCTCGCCCGGTCGTGAGCATCCGCGCGCCCACCTGGGCACCGGTCGCCCTGACCCTCCTGGCCGTCCCGGCGAGACCCAGCCGTGCGTGGAGACGCAGCAGCGACGCGAACGTCACCCCTGTGGCGATGACGAACATCACGACGGTCAGGATGACGGCCGCCACCCGGATACCGAACGCGGCGACCAGGATTCCGCCGAGCGGGGCGGCGACGCACACGGCGCCGTGCGCGACGAGCCGGTGCACGCTCATCACCCGTCCGAGCTTGCCCTGGTCGACGGTGTCGACCTCGAAGGTCCTGATGGCCACGTTGCTGAGCGCCCCGGTGCACCCGGTCAGCAGTATCGCGAGCCCGAAGAAGAGCGGCCCCTCCCCGTACGCCGCGATGAGGAGCGCCAGCACCCATATCCACAGCTGGGCGAAGAGCGTGAAGTTTCTCGGTTCGAGCCTGAGGTAGGGGGCCAGGCCCGATCCCGCCACACCGCCCATGCCCCCGGCGGCCAGGACCAGGCCGACCTGGTACGAGGGCAGGTTCGCCGACCCGGCGATGAAGATCATGATGAGTGCGTTGATCATCAGGTTGGTGACCATGGTCAGGGCCATGGCCTTGCGCAGGAACGGGTGCCGGGAGAGTTCCTTGAAGCCGTCGGCTATCTCCCGCAGCAGGTGCCGTCCCGCCAGGCTCCGCACCCCGGCCACCAGCTCGCGGAGTGCGTGCGACAGCGGCCGGCCCTTCCCCTTCCCTGCGGCCACGCTGAGGGGGGAGAGGAGGGCGAGGAAGAACAGCGCCGCGTTCACCGCGAAGGACATCGCGTGCATGAGCCCGAAGAGCCATCCTCCGAGCGGCCTGCCGGCCAGCACCGCGATGTGTGAGATCGTCTCGCTCCTGGCCATCACGATGGAGGCCTGGTTCCTCGGGACGAGGGACGAGATCAGCGCGGTCTCCGCCAGCGAGTAGACCACCCACAGCGTGCCCTCGAGGAAGGCCGCCACCAGGAGGTGGGGCAGCGACGGATGGCCGAGGACGAGGGCGAGGAAGACGCTGAGGACGGTCAGCCCCCGCAGGGTCTCGGTAAGGAGCATGAGCGAGCGCGGATCCACCCGGTCCGCCAGGACGCCCGCCGGAATGTAGAAGACCAGGATCGGGAAGGTCAGGGCGAAACTGGTCCAGCCCGCCTGCACCGGAGAACCGGTCAGTGCCAATGCCAGGAGGGGATAGGCGACGCTCACGGCTCGTGACCCCACGGTCGAGAACGTCATCCCCAGCCAGACGCGGGCGATTCTTATCATCGGCTAGCTCGACGTCGCTCTCTGATCCCGGGCCCTGGTGCGACCTGGTCGCCCACCGTCCCCGTCCGCGTTCTAGGGAACACCTCACAAGGCAATTCAGGGAGAGAGCTATACAGACTCCCGTTGTTAGGCGAACGATGACAATTTCTTGACAAAAAGCCGCAGGAATCGGCAACAGTGCGAGCCTGTTCGGCAAAACAGGTCACACTGGTGTCACCAAGTCACTTGAGTCCCAAGAGCATAGCGCCGAAAAAGAGCAGCCGGGAATGGTCGGCCATTTCCGCGTCTGGAAAGCGGCATTCGGGATCCGCCGTCAGAAACCCCGCCCCGGTGGCCGCCGCCGCCCGGCGTCGGGGCGATTCGGGCCGGTCGCCCGGCGCCCGGACCACTCATGGCGTTCCCGGCCGCATCCTCGCGGCTCGCCCTCCGGTGCGGACCCGCCCCTTTCCCTCAGGGCCGTGGAAACGGCCTGAGGGAAAGGGGCCGGAATCACGCGGGCAGCTGGGCGTCCAGGCGGTAGCCGTCCACGGTGACGTAGACCTGGTCACCCGGGCGGGCGTTCAGGCGCATCAGGACGGGCTGCAGGGAGTCGAAGACGGGGTGGTCCCGCCAGACCAGGACCACCGCGTTGTCGCCGGGGCCGGTGACCGACAGCAGCGTGCCGGGACGCATGCCCAGCTGGGTGGCGTACCCCTCGGGCACGGCCACCGGGCCACCCCGCAGGTGGTCGCTGGTCACCTCGATGCGCTGCCAGCGGGTCGGGTCGGACGACGGGTTCGCGGGCGGGTGCAGCGGGGCCCGCTGGCTGGTGATCAGATGCGGCCTGGAGTTCCCGCTCGCCAGGGCCGACAGCGTGGCCAGGGCGGCGCGGGGGTCGATGGAGCCGGTGTTCACCTGCGGGATCGGCTGCCCGCCGCGGTGGTGGTGGTGGCCGTTCGCCCCCGGGGTGCGGCGCGGCAGCTGCCTGACCGCCTCGGTGGCGCTCTCCTGGGGGGCCGCCTCCTGCGTGGCGCTCGCGGCGAGGGCGTCCAGCCAGGCCTGGACCGAGTGGGACCGGATGCCGAGCTGATGCTCCATGAGCCTGAGCGCGTCGCTGTCGATCGGTTTGCCCGCCAGGAGCTGGCGGGTCCGTTCGCGCAGGCCGCCCAGGTCACCCACGACGAGCCAGTCGTCCTGGAGCCGCCGGTCGGGCATGAGCGTGACCAGCACCCTCCACAGCGGGGTCCGCAGGGTGGGGACCTCGATCGGGTGCGCGGGGTCGGCACCGATGAGCTGGTCCTTGGTGGCGGCGGAGCCCAGCCACTCGGTCAGCCCGAACATGTGCCCGGTGAGCGGCGCGGACTCCGAGGAGCGCAGCCAGAGCAGGATGCGTTCCTCGGCGGCGCGCTGGGCCGCCGAGAGCGCGTCGCGGTCGGCGTTCAGCTTGTGCGCGAGCGCGCGCAGGCTGATCGGGTCGACCGCGAAGAGCCGTTCGACGGCGACCGCGCGCTCCAGCGGACTCCAGTCCCTGAACATGTTGTCGACCAGGCGGACCAGCGGGTAGTCGCTGAGAAGGGCCTGCGGGCTGGGCGCGACCGGCTCCGGTGCGGCCGGTTCGGGGACCGGCGCCTGCCGCTGATCCTGCGCCGACGATGGCGCCGACGGCGCCGACGGCTGGGCGGGGACCTGTGGCGCGGGTGTCCGCGCCGGGTTCTGGACCCGCTCCTGGAGCGGGACCTGCGCGTGGACGGCGGCCGGCGCGGCGTGCTCGGCGATCCCCGGGACGCGGCTGAGCACCTCGCGGAACACGGCGGTGACCACGATCTCGGGGGAGGACGTCGCGGGCCCGGTCGCGGGCCCGCTCAGGTCTCCCGCAGTCAGGCGGCGCAGGCGGTTCCAGCCGCCCAGGCCGGCGATGGCCGAGCGCGCGGGCTCCGGCCAGCCGGGCAGGGTGGGGTCGACCGTGTGGACGTGCAGCGCGGGCAGCACGTCGCTCAACGGCAGATGGTCCCAGCGTGACAGCGAGAGCCGGGCCAGCCGGTCGCAGACCCAGTCGAGCCCCGCGGCGCCGAGGGCCTTGGGCAAGGTGACCGACGACCACCAGCCGGCGGGCAGCCGGGGGTCGGCCAGGGCTTCGGCGACCTGCTGGGGGCGGCTCCAGCGCAGGGCCGGGACCAGATCACTCAGGCAGATCGATGACTCGGCATCCATCGGCGGACCGTAACCTCCCCAAAGTGACGCGTGTGGCTAATGGTGCAGCTTACGCCGCAAGCTATCAATTGGTGTTAAGAGGGTAAAGCTCCTTAGTACCCAAATCAGACGGAAGGACACGTGGACGTCCGCCCAGGACCGTCACGGCCTCCGCCCCGGCGCGGCGTCCGGCGTCCAGCGCGGCCTCGTCCGCAGCCCCGCCCAGCAGGGCCGTGAGCAGCCCGGCGGCGAACGCGTCCCCCGCTCCAATGGAGTCAACCACCTCGGTGGTGAGCGCGGGAACCCGAGCGGCCAACTTTCCGTCCCTGGCCATCAACGCGCCGCGGGATCCGAGCTTCACCGCCGCCGCGCCGTAGCGGAGGCTCAGGCTCTCGGCCGCCCCCTCGGCGGTGGCCTCGCCGGTGAGCAGCAGTGCCTCGTCCAGGTTGGGGATGATCAGCTGGGCGGTCAGGGTCTCCTGGACGAACCGCTCGACGCCGAACGAGCGCAGGAAACCGGTCGAGGCCGGGTCCACACTGATCGAGACGCCGCGCCGGGACGCCTCGGCCATGGCGAGCCGGGAAAGCTGGAGCCCCGGCTCGGCGAACAGGGTGTACCCGGACAGGTGGAGATGACCCACCCCGTCGAGCAGGCTCTCGTCCCAGTCGCCCGTGCCGATGTGCCCGCCCGCGCCCCTGTTGGTGAGCATGGAACGCTCCCCGGTCACGTCGACCATGGCGATCACCACCGCGGTGGGCCGGTCGGGGTCGACCCGCAGGTGCGGCCGTACCCCGAATCGCCGCAGCTCGGCGGCGTGCCAGTCGGCGGTGTCGAAGCCCGCCCTGGTCAGGATCCGCACGTCGGCGCCCAGCCGGGCGGCCCAGGAGGCCGTGTTGGCCCCCGACCCCCCGGGGCGCAGCACGATGTCGGCGGCGGTGTCCGTCCCGACGGCCAGGCCGCTCCTGGCGGACCCACCGTGAAGTGCGACGACGTCGGTCACCACGTCGCCGATGACCAGCAGACCCGTTCCGGCCACGGTGCCCTCAGTCTCCCCGGCTCCAGGAGGCCGCGATCTGCCCGGCGACGCGGGCGTTACCCCGCACCGCGGCCAGGTTCGCCTCGAGCGAGGCGCCGTCGGTGCCGCGCACCAGGTAGCCCAGCAGGAACGGGGTGATGGCCTGACCGGTGATCTGCCGCCGCTCCGCCTCGGCGAGGGCCCCGGCGAGGACCCGGTCGTGCAGCTCGGGGTCGAGCTGCTCGGGCAGCGGCACCGGGTTGGCGACGATCAGCGCGGTCTCCGGGCCGCCGAGCGCGTCCTGGGCCCGCATGATGCCCGCGGCCTCGTCCGGGGTCTCGATCCGCCAGTCGACAGGCTCGCCCGAGGAGTGCAGGTAGAAGCCGGGGAACTCGTCGGTGCGGAACCCCGCGATCGTGACGCCGCGCGTCTCCAGCCGCTGCAGGGTGGCCGGAACGTCCAGGATCGACTTCACGCCCGCGCAGACCACGGTGATGCGGGTCCGGCTCAGCATGTCGAGGTCGGCCGACTCGTCCTGGCTCTCGGTCCACCCGCGGTGCACGCCGCCGAGACCGCCGGTGGCGAAGATCCGGATGCCCGCCCTGGCTGCCAGGAACGAGGTGGCGGAGACCGTGGTCGCCCCGCTCGCCCCGAGCGCGGCGGCGGCGGGCAGGTCGCGGAAGCCCAGCTTGCGCAGCCCGCGCTCACCGGCGACGCGCTCCAGCTCGCTCTTGTCGAGACCGATGCGCGCCACGCCGTCCAGCACCGCGATCGTCGCGGGCACAGCCCCGGCCTCCCGGACGATCTGCTCCAGCTCCACCGCGACCTCGAGGTTGCGGGGCTGGGGCAGGCCGTGGGAGATGATCGTGGACTCCAGCGCCACGATCGGGGCGCCCTGCTCCAGTGCCTCGGCCACCTCGCTGGAGGGGCGGAGCATGCCGGAGAGGGACTGTCGGGTGGTACGCATGAGCTGGTTCTGTCTCCTTGTCCGAGGTCGTAATCATTGCTTGCTTTTGGAACGGTGTAAACGACACCGTCTTCCCCAAAAAGAGCACGTTACGGCGGTTGCGGGGAGACGTCCACCCAAAGATCAGCCAATGACCAGCACTCCGAGCAGTGAGATCCCGCCGATGATGACCGTGGCGATCCCGCCCAGGAGCAGTGACCGCCCACCCCGCACGAGCCTCCGCAGGTCGACACCGGTGCCCAGGGCGAAGAGCGCCGCCGCGAGCAGCACCGCCGTCAGATCGGGGACCACCCGGGTGATCCCGGCCGGCACCACGCCCAGGCTCCGCGCCGCCACGGCCGCGACGAACCCGGCGACGAACAGCGGCACCACCGGCGGGCGTCGCGTCGCCCGCCCGGCCTCGGGGCGTTCCGCCGCGGTACGGCGCGGGGAGGCCGCGGCACGGCGCAGGGAGACGGAGGTGAGCCCGACGATCGGGGCGAGCAGGACGACCCTGGCCAGCTTGACGGCCACCGCGCTCACCAGCACCCCCGCCCCGGCCGCCGCGCCGATCGCCGCCACCTGCGCGACCTCGTGGACCGAGGCTCCGGCCCACAGGCCCAGCTGGTGCGGGGTCAGCCCCAGCACCCCCGCGAGCAGGGGCAGCGTGACGATCGAGACGCTGCCGTACAGGACGACCACGCTCACCGCGGCCGCCACGTCGTCGTCGTCGCTCTCCGCGACCTCGTGCATGGCGGCCACGGCCGCCGCCCCGCAGACGGACACGCCGGTCGCGATCAGCAGGGACCTGTGCGGGCTCACCCCCACACGGCCTCCGATCCACCGCGTCGCGGCGAACGTGACGCCGGTCCCCACGGCGACCACCGCCAGCGCCCGCCAGCCGAGCGCCAGCAGTTCCGGCAGCGCGATCTGCAGGCCGAGCAGCACGATCGCCAGGCGCAGCACCCGGCGGGCGGCGAACCCGAGCCCGGGGGCCAGCGACCGGTGCAGGCCGCCGAGGTTGGTGAGCGCGACCCCGAGGACCACCGCGATCACGGCGGCGCTCACCCCGGGAACGATCCTGGTCGCGGCCGTCGCCAGGACCACCGCGACGGCCGCGGCCCCGAGCCCCGGCGCGAGCGCTCCGAGTGTTGCGATCACCCCGGGTCTCGTCGCCGGCGCCGGTCGTACGGGTGCCTGGGGGGTGTGCGCGGCGGGGTCGGGAGAACGCGTGAGCGGGGAGGGGGAGACGGGCATCCCCCGAGTGTCGGCGCGGCGCGGGGAGGCCGGTAGCCATCACCTTCCTGGAAGGTCATAGCCTGGCGCTATGAGCGAGCTGCCCGACCTCGAATCCCTGCGCCTGCTCGTCGACGTGGAACGCCTGGGCAGTCTCGGCCAGGCGGCCCGGGCCGCAGGCGTCGCGCAGCCGTCGGTGAGCAAGCGCATCTCGCTGCTGGAGCGCCGCCTCGGGCTGCCGCTGCTGGAACGCACCCCGCGCGGGTCCACTCTCACCCCGCAGGGCGTGATGGTCTCGGCCTGGGCCGCGCAGGTGCTGGCGGCGGCGGAGGAGCTCATGCGGGGGGCGGAGGCGGTACGGCGCGGCCGGGCCGCGCACCTGCACATCGCCGCCAGCATGACGGTGGCCGAGTACCTGCTGCCGCGCTGGCTGGGGGAGCTCCAGGGCCGCGAGCCCCAGGTCCAGGTCGGCCTGGACGTGCAGAACTCGGCCGAGGTGGCGAGGCTGATCGGCGGGAAGATCGAGCTCGGGTTCGTGGAGGGGCCCTCGGTCCCGGCCGGGCTGGTGTCGCGGGTGGTGGCCACCGACAGGCTCGTGGTGGTGGTCGCGCCGGGGCACCCGTGGGCGCGCCGTCGCACCCCGCTGCTCGCCGCCGAACTGGCCGCCACCCCGCTGGTCGTCCGCGAGCGGGGGTCGGGCACTCGCGAGACGCTGGACCTCGCGCTCACCGGCCACGACGTCGCCGCCCCGAAGCTGGAGCTCGGTTCCAACGCCGCGGTCAAGGGCGCCGCCCGCGAGGGCGCCGCCCCCGCCGTGCTCAGCGGCTACGCGGTGGAGGCCGAGCTGGCCACCGGCCGCCTGGTCGAGGTGCCCACGAGGGACATCGACCTCACGCGCCGGCTGCGGGCGGTCTGGCGCGACGGCCGTGCCCCCACCGGCCCCGCCGCCACCCTCCTCACGATCACCCTCTCCGCCGCCCGCGAGGGGCGGTGATCCGGATGGTCGCGAGGTGCGGGCGGAGGTGCGTGCGGTTGCCTGCGGGCGGGGCGGCGGGGCGTGTGCGGCTGCCGACGGGTGGGGCGGCGGGGCGATGGGGCGTGTGCGGCTGCCGGCGGGTGGGGGCGGTGGAGCGCGTGCGGTTGCGCTTGTGGCTGCCAGTACGGCGATATTTAGGCATTTCGGGATTCGGGATATGGTGAGGCGCATGGTGATGGTCGAGACGCCGAGCGTGCTCTGCCCCGAGCCGCACTGGCAGACGGGTCTCTGACGGCCGCGTCCCCGGCCCCGCGTCCCCTCACCTCCCTTCATCGGGAAGACCTCACCTCATCGGGAAGTCTCGTGCTCCGCTCTCGCTACGAAGCCGTGATCGTCGGAGGCGGCCACAACGGCCTGGTCGCCGCCGCCTACCTCGCCCGCGCCGGGCGGCGCGTCCTCGTCCTGGAACGCCTCGGTCACGTCGGCGGCCTCGCCGTGTCGGCGCGGGCGTTCCCCGGGGTCGACGCCCGGCTCTCGCGCTACTCGTACCTGGTCAGCCTGCTGCCCTCGAAGGTCGTCGCCGACCTGGGACTCAAGATCGCACTGCGCCGCCGCCGGTACGCCTCGTACACGCCGGTGGGGGAGACCGGGCTGCTGGTCGACAACGGCGACGCCGCGCGGACCGCGGCGTCCTTCGCCCGGGTCACCGGAGGCGACGGCGAGCTGGAGGCGTGGCGGCGCTTCTACGGGATGACCGCCGACGTGGCCGAGCGGGTCGCGCCGACGCTGCTGGAACCCCTCGCCGACCGGGCGGCGATGCGGGACCTCGTCGGCGAGGAGGCCTGGCGCGACCTGTTCGAGCGGCCGGTCGGCGAGGTGGTGGACGAGCGGTTCGCCGACGACACCGTGCGCGGCGTGGTCCTCACCGACGCCCTCATCGGCACCTTCGCCGACCCCTCGGACCCCGGCCTGCTGGCCAACCGCTGCCTGCTCTACCACGTGATCGGCGACGGGGCCGGCGACTGGAACGTCCCCGTCGGCGGCATGGGCGCGGTGTCGGGCGCGCTCGCCGACGCCGCCCGCGCCGCCGGGGCGGAGATCCTGACCGGCGCCGAGGTCCTCGCGGTCGACCCCTCGGGCGAGGTCGCCTTCCGCGACGCGGGCGGGGAGCACACGGTGACGGGCGAGCGGATCCTGGCCAACGTGCCGCCCGCCGTGCTCGCCCGGCTGCTCGGAGGGGCCGAGCCCGTCCCGGAGGGGGCCCAGCTCAAGGTCAACATGGTGCTCTCGAGGCTGCCGCGCCTGCGCGACCCCGGCGTGGACCCCGCGGCGGCGTTCAGCGGCACGTTCCACATCAACGAGGGCCGCGACCAGCTCGCCCGTGCGTACGCGGAGGCGTCGGCCGGGCGGATCCCCTCGCTGCCCCCGGCCGAGGTCTACTGCCACTCGCTGACCGACCCCTCCATCCTCGGCCGGGAACTGCGCGAGGCCGGAGCCCACACGATGACGCTGTTCGGCCTGCACATGCCCGCCAGGCTGTTCCGGGAGGACCCGGCGGGGGCGCGCGAGGCCGCGCTGCGCGCCACGCTCGCCTCGATGAACGCGGTGCTCGCCGAGCCCGTCGAGGACTGCCTGCTGCGCGCCCCCGACGGCCGGCCCTGCCTGGAGGCGAAGACCCCGGTCGACCTGGAGACCGAGGCGGGCCTGCCCGGCGGGCACATCTTCCACCGCGACCTGTCCTGGCCGTACGGGGAGCCGGGGCGGTGGGGGGTGGAGACCGCCTTCGAGCGCGTCCTGCTCTGCGGCGCGGGCGCCCGGCGCGGCGGCGGCGTCAGCGGCATCCCCGGCCACAACGCCGCCATGGCGCTGCTCACCTGAGCCGAGCCTGGCCGGGGTGAGGTCGGTCGGAGCGGGGCGGCCGCCGGTGGAGGCGTTCATCCGGCTCTCATGAAGGACGTCTACCGTGGAGGCCATGGCCGATGGTGAGGCGGCGCGGGTGCTGGTCGTGGACGACGAGCCCGCGCTCAGGGAGGCGTTGCAGAGCAGCCTGGAGTTCGAGGGCTACCGGGTCGGCCTGGCCTCTGACGGCCAGGCGGCGCTGGAGGCGATCGACCGGGAGCCGTACGAGCTGGTCCTGCTCGACGTCATGATGCCCCGGCTGGACGGGCTGACCGCCTGCCGCAGGCTCAGGGCGGCGGGCAACCACCTGCCGGTGCTCATGCTCACCGCCCGCGACGCCGTGGGCGACCGGGTGTCGGGCCTGGACGCGGGGGCCGACGACTACCTGGTCAAGCCGTTCGAGCTGGACGAGCTGCTGGCGCGCGTCAGGGCGCTGCTGCGGCGCGGCGCCCTGAGCGCGCCCGCGGCCGAGGACGACGCGGTCCTGACCTTCGGCGACCTGCGGATGGACGTCGCCGGCCGCGAGGTCACCCGGGCCGGCGAGTCGCTGGAGCTGACCCGCACCGAGTACCTGCTGCTGGAGCTGCTCATGGTCCACCCCCGCCAGGTGCTCACCCGCGAGCAGATCCTCAGCGAGGTGTGGGGCTTCGACTTCGAGCCGTCCTCCAACTCCCTCGACGTCTACGTCATGTACCTGCGCCGCAAGACCGAGATCGGCGGGCGTCCCCGGCTGATCCACACCGTCCGGGGCGTCGGCTACGTGCTGCGGGCCTCCGCGTGAACGGTCGCCGCTCCCTGCGCTCCCGGCTGACCCTGCTGGTGGCGGCGGCCGTGGCGCTGGCGATCGCGGTGTGCGCGGCGCTGTGCTGGTTCGTCGTGCGGGCCGAGCTGCTGCGGCAGGTGGACGGCTCGCTGGAGGGACGGCCGCAGGGCATGGAGTGGATCGGGCCGTACTGTCCGGGAGGGCCGGGAGGGCCGCGAGGGCAGGGAGTCCCGGGAGTCCCGGGAGACCGGGGAGAGATGGCCGGCCACAGGTTGCCGTTCCGCCTGCCGCCCATCCAGCTGGTCTACGCCGACGGCGGGAGGTGCGTGGCGGGTTCCACGCCCGTCAAGGTCACCCCGGCGGACCTGGCCCTGACCCACGGCCCCCTGGGCGGGCGGGCGTTGAGGAACGGCGTGACCGACGGCGGCGAGGAGGTCCGGGTGATGACGAGGAACGTCCGCCCTGGTCTCGCGGTCATGGAGTCCCGGTCCCTGGGGGAGGTCCGCTCCACCCTCGCCGCGCTCGCCTGGATCCTCGCGGGGGTCACCGCGCTCGGCGTGCTCGGCGCCGCCTCCGCCGGGCTGCTCGTCTCCCGTACGGCGCTGCGCCCCGTCGGCCGCCTGACCGAGGCCGTAGAGCACGTCGCCAGGACCGAGGACCTCGACACCAGGATCCCGGTCGAGGGCACCGACGAGATCGCCAGGCTCGGCGTCTCCTTCAACGCGATGACCACCGCGCTGGCCGGGTCCCGCGAGCGCCAGCGACGGCTGATCGCCGACGCGGGCCACGAGCTGCGCACCCCGCTCACCAGCCTGCGCACCAACATCGACTTGCTGCTGCGCAGCGAGAACGCCGGACGCCCCCTCGACGCCGCTCCCAAGCGCAGGCTGCTGGCCAACCTCAAGGCCCAGTTCGAGGAGATGTCCACGCTCGTCGGGGACCTGCTCCAGCTCTCGCGCTCGGAGGACGAGCACGAGCCGCACGTCGAGGTCGCCTTCCACGACGCCGTCGAGGCGGCCGTGCGCAGGGCCCGGCTGCGCGCCCCCGACACCGCGATCGAGGTGGAGCTGAGCCCCTGGTACCTGTGGGGTGACCAGGCCGCCCTGGAGCGGGCCGTGGTGAACCTGCTGGACAACGCGGTGAAGTTCTCCGCGGACCGGGCCGATCCGGTGAGCGTGCGGCTCCGTGACGGCGAGCTGACCGTCAGGGACCACGGCCCCGGCATCCCGGAGGAGGAGCTGCCGTACGTGTTCGACCGGTTCTGGCGGTCGTCCTCGGCCCGCAGCATGCCCGGCTCGGGACTGGGGCTGGCCATCGTGGCCAAGGCCGTGCGCGACGCCGGGGGAGAGGTGAACCTGGAGAACGCCGCGGGGGGCGGCACCCTCGCCCGCCTCCGCCTGCCCGGCTCTCCCACCCGGTCCCCCGCCGCCGCGGGCGCGTGAGCCGCTCGTACGGTGACCGGATACGGCCGGTGAGACCGGGGTGAAACTATTGACTGATTGGCCAATCAGGAGTAGTGAGGCGGTGGCCCCGCGCTGCTGTAGTCTTGCGCCGTGCACAGCGGAGGAGGAGCGCGCAGCAGTCGCGCCGACCAGGCCGACCAGCGCCGAGCGGAGCTCCTTGAAGCCGCCAGGCGGGTCGTGCTGGAGCGCGGGCTGGCCAGCACCCGCGTCGCCGACATCGCCAGGGCGACGAACGTGAGCGGCGGGCTGATCCACTACCATTTCGCCACCAAGGACGATCTCATCACCGAGATGCTCCGCAGCACCAGCGACTCCGAGATCCAGCGGCTGAAAGAGATCGTCGCGGGCCCCGGCACCGCCGTCCAGCTCCTCGACCGGGTCCTGCGCTTCTACATCCCGGCCTCCCGCTCCGACCAGAGCTGGATCCTCTGGGTCGACGCCTGGGCCGTCGGGGTGCGCGAGGAGCACGTCCGCACCATCCTGCTGGAGCTCGAGGGCGCCTGGATCGAGATCCTCAGCCAGGTGATCGCCGACGGTGTGGCCTCGGGCGAGTTCACCTGCGACGACCCCCTGGGCTCGGCCGAGCGGATCGACGGCATGCTCGACGGCCTCGTGGTCCGGTACACCCTGCACACCGGCAACATGTCACGGAGCAGGATGCTCCACCACGCCAGGGTCGCCGCCGCCCGAGAGGTCGGCCTCGCCCTCTCCGACTTCCCCGACGCGCCGGCCGAGTCCTCCTAGGGCTCGTGTCGAGGCCGGTCACGGCGACGAGGACCGTGGCCTCGTGGCCCTAGCCGAGGGATTCGGCGGCCTTGGACATCGGGCCTCCCGCGTCACCGGTGTTGAGCGTGCCGGCGGGCTCCACGAGCAGGATGGCCGTCTCCTCCTCGGCCACCGGGCAGTGCTCGACACCGCGGGGCACCACGTACAGCTCGCCGGGCCCGAGGACCACGTCCCCCTCTCTGAGCTGGATGGTGAGCCGGCCGCTGATGACCAGGAACAGCTCGTCGGTCTCCGGGTGGGTGTGCCAGACGAACTCCCCCTTGAGCTTGGCGAGCTTGATCTCGTAGTCGTTGAGGTCGGCGATCTTCTTCTGCGCCCACAGCTCGCTGAACCGGTCCAGCGCGCGGGCGATGTTGACAGGATCCAGGGAAACGGACAATTCGCTGCCACCTTTCGAACAGGGCCGCCCCGGTCGGGGCGGTGGCCGATGTGACGAGCGTGGCCCACGCGCAGGCCGTCCGTCTTGTACGTTTCTGGCATGACCGCCCGCCGACCGCCGCCGACGATCAGGGCGTGGCGGCCACCTGTCGCCGGCATCGCCGAGGTCTTCCACGCGCACTTCACCGACCACGCCTACCCGGCCCATACGCACGACACGTGGGATCTCATGATCCTCGATGCCGGGGCGGTCGACTTCGGGCTGGATCGTCACCGGCACGGCGCCGCCGACCCCGCCGCCGTCGTGCTCCTGCCGCCGGGTGTCCCGCACGACGGCAGGACCGTCACCCCCGCCGGCTTCCGCAAGAAAGTCCTCTACCTGGACACCACTGTGCTTCCGGAACACCTGACCGGCACGTCGGCACCACACCCGCCCGTTACGCCACGCGGACCTGAGGGGAGGGAGTCTCGTCCGGCTTCCGTCCGTCGCGGCGTGTCCGGGCGGTCAGGTCCGGGCGGTCAGGTCCGGGGGGTGGGCAGGGCGGCGAGCAGGAAGGCCAGCCGGGCCGCGGCGGCGTCGATGTTCTCGCTGCTGCCGAGCCGGTAACCCCACGACGTGATGAAGCCGCCGTCCGGGGAGCAGGTCACGGTCTCGGCCAGGGTGCTGCTGAAGCGGTTGCGGACGTAGACGTAGGCGGGATCGCCGAACGAGATCCGTTGTACGGAAAGGTCGGCGTGCAGTCGTATCGCGGCAACGAGTCTCTCGAGACAAGACAGCGTGTCCAGCATCGTGCGTCACCTCCGTGTCGACAGAGACTTGCACGATCTTGGGATGCTAATCAAGCAATTGCGGTGTTTGGTCGGCTGATTGTCCGGAGAAATCGTTGAGTACTCGGACGATCACCGATCTGGCATCCTCCCTGAAGGCGGCGACCTCGCAGAGTTCCTCGAAGGTCCGCGCGTAGAAGGCGACGTCCTCCGGGTCGCGCAGCAGCAGGTCCCTCGTCCTGGTCGGCACCGCCACGTGGTCGTCGTCATATATCCAGAAGCCGTTGAGCAGCGCCGAGGGCAGGGACGCCTCGAAGGGGATCACGCCGAACTCCACGTTCGGCAGCGCCGTCACCGCCAGCAACCGGTCGAGCTGCCCGCGCATCACGTCCAGCGGGGCGAGCCGGTGGCGCAGCGCCGCCTCCGGCATGACGAACCTGAACCGCTTGCTCTGGTCGTAGAGGATGTCCTGGCGCTGCATGCGCACCCGGATGGCCGCGTCGATCTCGTCGGGCGCCTGGTAGAGGCGCTTGATCCGGGTGAAGATGCTCCGGGCGTACTCGGTGGTCTGCAGCAGCCCGATGACCACGCCGGGCTCGAACACCCGCAGCCGGGTGGTCCGCGCCTCCACGTCGCGGATGTCCTCCTGGAGCGCCGCCAGCCCGCTGCGGTGCCGCTGCCGCCAGGAGTCCTGGCGCTCCAGGAGGCTCGCGGCCTGCTCCACCAGTTCCCCGGCGATCTCGGGGGTGGCGCCCACGGCCTGCGCCCACCGGGTGACGTCGTCCTCGGTCGCGGTCTGGCGGGCGTTCTCGATCCGGGAGACCTTGGACGCCTGCCATCTCAGCCGCTCGGCCAGCTCCTTGCCCGACAGGCGGGCGGCCTCACGCAGGTGCCGTAGCCGCACCCCGAGTTCGGTTCTGGCCTGCTGGAACCCGGTCACACGATCTCCTCGGCCGTTCGCGCGAGCCGGATGGCGCGGCCGCCGTCCGCCTGTGCTCCCGGCGTGCCCACGTCACCTCCCGCATGGTGCGCACGACGCTAGCCCCGAGCGTGTGGATCAAGCCAGAGAGCACTCCTAATCGTGACCAATATTTACAGAAAGTACTCGGCGCGCGATGTCCGCGAGAAGCTCACGCGGTACCTCGACGGCGGTTTCGCCGTCCAGGACGTGGCGCAGATCGGCCAGCGCCGCCGCGTCGGTCACTCGGAGACCCTGCACCACGATGGTCCCGCGGTCGGTCTCGTAGAGGGAGGGGCAGGCCCCCGCCTCGGAGGTGGAGCCAAGAAACCGGAGACGCATGACTGAATCCTTCCCCGAACCGCATTCTTGAAGCAATTGCGAGCAATCCTGGGACGCGAAAGGTTGCATGAAGGTTTCAAAAGGGCGGACCGGCGCCGGAGAAGGGGCAGGGAGTGCTGGGGCGCGGGCCGGGAACAACCCGGCGGACCTGATGGGTGAGGTGTTCCCCGCGACGGAGAACGCCAGGGCGGCGCTCCTACGCCGGGGCCGGAGTCTGGGCGGTTCCCGTGCGAGAGGCCCGCTCGATCGTGTCGACGAGCCGGTGCCGCCGCAGCGCGTGGTCGAAGCCGGGCACGGTGCGCGTGCCCTCGCGCAGATCCCGGGCGAAGTGCGCGTACACCTGGGCCACGCCCTGCGCAGTCGCGGGCAGGTCGCGCGGGACCGGATGGAAGAGGCTGTCGGGCAGGGCGATGTCGGCGAGCGCCTGGGCGTCGCCCCGGCCTCCCCGCAGTCGCAGGTCCAGCGCCTGGAGGTTGCCGTTGACGCCGGGCGCGGTCAGGACGAGGTCGCCGTCGGTGCCGTTGATCTCCCAGTGGAAGTTGTCGCCGCGGGAGACGCCGCCCCGGTAGAACAGCGAGAGGGCCGCGCCGCCGCGGAAGGTGCCCGTGACGGACACCTGGTCGGCCACCGTCACCGGGATGGTGGAGCCGTCGTCGATCACCTGTGCCCGCGTGAGGCTGGTGACCAGGTTGGCCGAGACGGTCGTGAGCTCGCCGAGCACGACGTTCACCGCCTCCAGGGCGTGCAGCGCCGACGCGGTCAGGGGTGTCGCGCCGGCGGCGGCGTCGTAGAGGTAGGCGTGCGCGCGGTCGGTCACGGGGCTCCAGGCCAGGCCCGATCCGACCAGCGTCGTGCCGAGCACCTTCCCGACGTAGCCGTCCGCGACCAGGTCACGGGTGTGGCGGATCGCCGGAAGGAAGCCGCCCTGCAGCCCGATCACCGTGCGGACCCCCGCGGCCTCGGCCCGGGCGGCCAGGTCGGTCGCCTCCTCGGTGCCGACGCCGAGGGGCCACTCGCTGTAGACCATCTTCCCCGCCGCGAGCGCCGCGGAGATCAGCGCGTGGTGGTGGGGCACCTTGACCGACACCACCACCAGATCCACTCCGGGGTGGGCGATCAGGTCGGCGGGGTCGTCGAAGGCCGCCGGGACGCCGAACTCCTTGGCGGCCAGGTCGGCGGACGCGCGGCGTGACGTGCTGATGGCGCGCAACTCGTAGCCGGGGAGGGCCCTGAGCGCGGGAACGTGGCTGATGGCGGCCCAGCCGCCGACGCTCGCCCCGATGATGCCGACGCCGATGTCCATGATGCTCCTAGGGTGATGCCCGGCCGCCTGTGGCGAACGGGGTGTGCCGATGCCGTCTCTTCCTGTCCACCGACGGCGAATATCTTGAATGATCGTTACAGATTCGGGCCGTGAAACATCAGTCGAGGCAGCCCAGGGCCGCCTCCACGACGCTCATCAGGTACCGGCGGTCGGGGTTGATCGCCCCCGTGACACGCAACCCGTGAATGATGGTCATGAGGAACCTCGCCGAGTCCCGGGGGTCGCGGACGCCGACCGGCTCGCCGCGGTTCTGGGCCGCCGTGATCGCCTCGGTCAGCTCGTCCTCCAGCAGCGAGGTCGTCGTCCCCACCCGTGCGGCCACCTCGGGGTCGTGGCACAGCCGCTCGGTCGCGGCGCTGACGATCAGACAGGTCTGCTCGCGCCCGTCCCGCAGGATGGTCTCCACCAGATCGACCAGGATGTCGCGGATCAGCTCCCGCGCCGGGGTGCCGCTGCGCAGCAGGTCGACCAGGGGGAGCGCGTACCGCTCCCGGTAGCGGTCCAGCACCGCCTGATACACGCCCTCCTTGCTGCCGAACGCCGCGTAGAGGGAGCCGCGGCCCACTCCGGTGGCGTCGACCAGGTCCTGCACCGAGGTGCCCTCGTAGCCCTTGTGCCGGAAGACGGACATCGCCGCTTCCAGCGCGGCCTCCGTGTCGAACTCCCTGACCCGTGCCATGTCGTCCAAGCTAGCCTTATCTGGAACGAACAGTCAAGTTTTCCCCCGCCCATGCGGGCACCGCCCGCGCCTCGGCCGTCGACCACGGCATCGCCCCGCCAGGCTGCGGCCGGGCGCCGGCCGAGAGCGCCGACGCCGATTCCATCGCAGGTCACATGAACGTCCGGGCGCGGGCGAACAGGTTCAGCGTGGTGGCGTGGAGCAGGTCCCCGATCTCCTTGGGAGCCTTGCCCGCGCAGGCGCGGGCGTGCGTGCCCTCCAGGACGATGCCGAGCTTGAAGCAGGCCATCACCGCGTACCAGTCGACGGCCGACAGATCCCGGTCTGACAGGGCCGCGTAGCAGTTGACGAGCTCGGCGGCCGTGGCCAGCCCGGTGACCCCGCCGGAGATCACCCCCACGCCGTCGGGGGCCGGCCAGGTGGCCAGCAGCCATCCCAGGTCCAGCAGCGGGTCGCCCACCGTGCACATCTCCCAGTCGACGATCGCGGCCACCCGGGGCCCGTCGCAGGCGAACATGAGGTTGGCCAGGTGGTAGTCGCCGTGCATGATCCCCGGGGTGAACTCCCTCGGCCGGTTGCGCTCCAGCCAGCCCGCGGTCTCCGCCAGCCCCGGGATGTCGGGCCCCGGATATCCCTCCAGGGCTCCGTAGCCGTCCAGCTCGCCCATCCAGCGGGGCACCTGCCGCTCCAGGAACCCCTCGGGATGGCCGAACCCGTCGAGCGCGCCGTGGTCCACCCGCCCGAGGTCGGCCAGCGCCGAGGCCGCCTCCAGTCCCATCCGGTGCCGGATCGCGGGGTCGCCGGCGTGCGGCTCGGGCAGCTCGACGGTGGCGTTGAACCCCCGGACCGGCTCCATCAGGTAGAAGACCGCGCCCATGACGCTCTCGTCGGTGCAGGCCGCGACCAGGCGCGGCGCCGCCACCGGCGTGTCGCGCAGGACCGCGAGCACCCTCGCCTCCCGGCGGAGCACCTCGTTGCTCCTGGCGCGCGGGTGCAACGGCGGCCTGCGCAGCACGTACGACGCCCCGCCCCGCTCGAAGCGCACCATGACGTTCTGCGTCCCGCCCGTCACCGGCGCGACCCGCTCGAACGGCCCTTCCGGCAGCCCCCGCGCGTCCATCCACGCACCGAGCACGTCGAAGTCGATCGCGGTGACGTCGATGTGCGTGGACGTCATGCGCCCTCCTTGACCGAATGATGTTCTAGGTGGGGTGAATCTATGATTCCCGTCCGCGACGGTCAATAGTCTCCCGCTCCGGCGGAAGCGGCGTCCGCGTCGGAGGAGGCGGAGTCGCGCCGGCGAGCCAGAGGCGGAGTCGCGGGATGTCGGCTCAGAGGAGGCGTCGTGGGATGTCGGCTCAGAGGAGGCGTCGTGGGATGTCGGCGAGCCCGGCGCGGAGTTCCTCCCCGAGGGCCTTGGCCTGGGCGTCGAGACGGGGACTTGCGGCCACGCCCCGGCCGAGGAGGCCGTGCACGACGAAGTTGAGGGCGAGCAGGTTGGGCAGCTCGAAGCGCTCGACCTTCAGGCCGGCGGTGAACGGCAGGAGTTCCGCCAGGCGTTCGACCGTCAGGTAGCCCTCCAGCCACCCGAACCGCTCCGCCGTACGGACCCAGACCCCCAGGTTGGCGTTGCCGCCCTTGTCCCCCGAGCGGGCGCCCACGATCGTGCCCAGCGCGACCCGCGCGGTCTCACCGTCGCCGCACCCGCCGTGCGGGGCGGTGCCGGTGTCGGCGTCGCTCCCGTGGCCCGTGGCCTCGCCGCCGCTCGCCACCCGTGCGGTCGTCACCTCCGGTGTGCCGGACACTTCGGACAGGTCACGTGCGCCGGGTGCGCCGGGTGTGCCGCCTGTGCCGGGTACGGCGGCGAGCTCGCGGCCGTCGAGCCAGACGCGGGCCCGCACCGTCTCCGCCGGGACGAGGGTGGGCCAGTAGACCCCGTACGGCGAGGCGTCTCCGGGCGGGGTGAGGCCGTAGAAGCCGGGATAGCTCGCCAGGCCGGTCTCGACCACGGCCGCGGAGAAGGCGCGCCCCGCCCTCCGCCGGTCGGCGTCCATCACGGTGACGCGCAGCAGGGCGGTCCCGGCGAGCGGTGCGTGCGGGGTGAGCGGTGAGAGCGGGGTGAGCTCCACGTGGACCTCGTCGAACGACTCCTTCGGCACCCGCGACCAGATGGCCTCCTCGGCCAGCCGGGCCTTGGCCTCGATGTCCAGGCCGGTCAGGACGAGCGTCATCGTGTTGCGGTAGCCCGCCAGGTAGTTGACGGCGACCTTGAGCGTGCCGGGAGGGGCCTCGCCGCGCACCCCCGAGACGCGGACCCGGTCGGGGCCCTCCTGCTCCAGCCGGATCGTGTCGAAGCGCGCGACCACGTCGGGCCCGAGGTAGCGGGGCGACCCGATCTCGTACAGCAGCTGCGCGGTGACCGTGCCCACCGAGACCAGCCCCCCGGTCCCCGGGTGCTTGGTGACCACGCTGGAGCCGTCGGCCTCCAGCTCCACCAGCGGGAACCCGCAGCGCGCCAGGTCGGGCACCTCGCCGAAGAACGCGTAGTTGCCGCCGGTCGCCTGGCAGCCGCACTCGATGACGTGCCCGGCGACCACCGAACCGGCCAGCGCGTCGAGGTCGTCAGGGCCCCACCCGTACCGCCAGATTCCCGGCCCGGTGACCAGGGCGGCGTCCGTGACGCGGCCGGTCACCACCACGTCCGCCCCGGCCGACAGGGCGGCGGCGATCGGGCGGCCTCCCAGGTAGGCGTTGGCGGTCAGGGCGGGGGCGGGCAGCGACTCACCGGTGTCCGCGTTGGGGGCGCCGCCCAGGTCGTGGCCGGTCAGGTCGTCGCCGGTGACGTGGGCGACCCTCACCGGCAGCCCGAGGCGCCCGGCCAGCTCGCGCACGGCCTCGGCGCACCCGGCAGGGTCCAGCCCGCCCGCGTTGGAGACGATCCTGACGCCCCGCTCCAGGCACGTCCCGAGGACCTCCTCCAGCTGCTTGAGGAAGGTCGGCGCGTAGCCGGGGCGGCCCTTCAGCCGGTTCCCGGCCAGGATCAGCATGGTCAGCTCGGCGAGCCAGTCGCCGGTGAGCACGTCGATGGGACCGCCCTCCACCATCTCCCTGGCGGCCGACAGCCGGTCGCCGTAGAAGCCGGAGCAGTTGGCGACGCGCAGCATCAGCCCTCCTCGGACCGGGACGTCACGGACGCGTCACCGCGCGCCCCCGGCTCGCCGTACGGCATCAGATCGTCTCCGGCGCGGGGATCCACGACGCGGGCCGCTTCTCCATGAAGGCGGCGATCCCCTCCTGCCCCTCGGCGGAGGTGAACCGCCGCGCGGACAGCTCGGCCATCTGGCGCATGCCCTCCTCGACGCTCAGCCCGGGTACGGTCCGCACCAGCTGCTTGGTGAGGGCGAGCGCCTCGGGGCCGCCGCGCAGCAGCATGCCGGTGTAGTGCGCGACGGTCGCGTCCAGCTCCTCCTCGGGCACGGCGCGGGTGAGTAGCCCGATCTCCGTGGCGCGGGCGGCGTCGAACGTCTCGCCGGTGAGCAGGTACTCGGCGGCGGCGCGCGGGCCGAGCCGCCGCAGCACGGTCACCGAGATCATCGCGGGCACCACTCCGAGCCGCACCTCGCTGAACGCGAACGACGCGGAGTCGGGGGCGATCGCGAAGTCGCACGCCGCCACCAGGCCGAGCCCCCCGGCCCGCGCCGTGCCGTTCAGCCTGCAGACGACCGGCTTCGGGCTCTCCCATATCAGGCTCATGATCTCCGGGAACGACGCGGTCACCGGCGCCTCGTGCGCGCCGCCCGGCGCGACCCGCTGCTCCTTCAGGTCGGCGCCCGCGCAGAACACCGGCCCGGTCCCGGTGAGCACGATCACCCGGACGCTCTCCTCGGCCAGCGCCCAGTTGAGCCGGTCCTCCAGGTCGCCCAGCAGCCGCACCGACAGCGCGTTGCGGTTGCGGGGGGAGTCGAGGGTGATCGTCGCCACCCCGCCGGACAGCTCCCTGCGCACCAGGCGTTCCACCGGCCAGCCCCCGTCGCTCTTCATCTCGGTCCTTCCGTCGTCGAGACCCCCTCCCGGCTCCCGGGAACCGGGGGAGGAGGTCACGTCTGCTCCTCGATCACGGCCAGCACGGCCCCCGCCTCGACCTGGCGGCCCGGCGTCACGTTCACCGCCGCCACCGTGCCCGGCGCGGGCGCGGCGATCCGATGCTCCATCTTCATGGCTTCGAGCACCACGACCACCTGCCCCGCCCCGACGGTCTCGCCGGCCTTGACGTCGACCCGCAGCACCGTACCGGGCATGGGCGCCACCAGGGAGCCGGGCAGTACGTGTTCCACCGGTTCCGGCAGGCGGGGCAGCGGGGTGAGCCGTACGGAACCGAGGGGGGAGTCCACGTGCGTCACGCCGTCGTAGCGGGCGACGGCGAACCGGTGCCGCACGCCCGAGGTCTCCAGCACCACGAGCGAGGGCGTCGCGCCGACCAGGACCGTATCGGGAAACCCCTCCGCCCGCAGGCCGTCCCTGGTGATCCGGTAGGAGATCTCGGCCTCCGCGAAGGCGGCGCGCTGCGGCTGCGACACCACGTTGCGCCACCCGCTCGGCAGTCCCGCCTGCACGGTCGCCGCCGCCCGGTTGGCCGCCGCCCCCGCGAGCGCGGCGGCGAGGGCGGACAGGCGCGCGAGCTCCGGCCGTTCCCGGCCGGGCGCGGGGGACCCGGTGAGCCCGTGCTCCTCCAGGAAACCGGTGTGGGTGTCCCCCGCCAGGAACGCCGGGTGGCGCAGGACCTCGACCAGCAGGTCCCGGTTGGTGACGAGGCCGTGGATCCTCGCGCCCGCCAGCGCGGCGGCCAGCCTGCGCACGGCGTCGGGGCGGCTCGCGCCGTACGAGACGACCTTGGCGAGCATCGGGTCGTAGTGGACGCCGATCTCCGAGCCGTCCTCGACGCCGGAGTCCAGCCGCAGGCCGTGGCGCCCGCCGGGTACGGGCGCGAAGCGGGCGTCCACCCCGGGAACCTCGAAGCGGTGCAGCACGCCGCTCTGCGGAAGCCAGTCGCGGGCCGGGTCCTCGGCGTACAGGCGCACCTCGACGGCGTGCCCGGACGGTTCGGGCGGCGACGCGGGGAGCCGGGCGCCCTCGGCGATCCGCAACTGCCACTCGACGAGATCGACGCCGTACACGCACTCGGTCACCGGGTGCTCCACCTGCAGGCGGGTGTTCATCTCCAGGAAGGCGACCGTCTCGTCCCTGACGAGGAACTCGACGGTCCCGGCGCCGACGTAGCCGATGGCCCGCGCGGCGGTGACCGCCGCGTCGAGGAGCCGCGCCCGCATCACGGGGGAGATCGCCGGGGACGGGGTCTCCTCGACCACCTTCTGGTGCCGCCGCTGGATCGAGCACTCCCGCTCGCCCAGCGCCCACACCGTCCCGTGCCCGTCGGCCAGGATCTGCACCTCGATGTGCCGGGCGCCCTCCAGCAGGGGCTCGACGAACACCGTGCCGTCCCCGAACGCCGACGCCGCCTCCCGGCGCGCCGACTCGACCGCCCCGGGCAGGTCGTCGGTGAGCCGCACGACGCGCATCCCGCGCCCGCCGCCACCGGCCGACGCCTTCACCAGCAGGGGTACGGCCCATCCGGAGGCGGTCCCGCTCATCCGGGTGAACACGGCGTCCAGGTCGCCTTCCAGGTCGTCCATCGAGTAGCCGGGTCCCGCGACGAAACCCGGCAGCACCGGGACCCCGGCCTCGGCCATCAGCGCCTTCGCCTCGATCTTGGAGCCCATCGCGGCGACGGCCCCGGCCGGAGGGCCGACCCAGGCCAGCCCGGCCTCCGGTACGGCCCGCGCGAAGGCGGCGTTCTCCGACAGGAAGCCGTACCCGGGATGGACCGCGTCGGCGCCCGACACGCGGGCCGCTTCGACGACCTTCTCCACCGACAGGTAGGTGTCGGCGGGCCTGACCCCGCCCAGCCGTACGGCGTGGTCGGCCTCGGCCACGTGCGGCGCGTCCGCGTCGGCGTCCGAGAAGACCGCGACGGTCTCGATGCCGAGGTCGCGGCAGGTACGGAAGACGCGGCGGGCGATCTCACCCCGGTTGGCGACGAGCAGGCGGCGGATCGGCGGGACGGGCACGTTCATGGGCACGTTCATGGGCATGGGCGTGGGTATGGTCACGGTCACATCCGGAAGACGCCGAAGCCCGAGGGCCGCGGGACGGTGGCGTTGCCGACGGCGGCGTTGGGGAGAGCGGCGGTGGCGTTGCCGGCGCTGTTGACGGCGGACAGGCAAAGGCCCAGGACCGTCCGGGTGTCGCGGGGGTCGATCACGCCGTCGTCGTAGAGGCGGCCCGACAGGAAGAACGGCAGCGACTCGGCCTCGATCTGCGCCTCCACCAGCTGGCGCATCGCCGCGTCGCCCTCTTCGTCGTAGACCTGGCCGCGCGCCTGGGCGGCGGCCCGGCCGACGATGGACAGCACCCCGGCGAGCTGGGCGGGCCCCATCACGGCCGACTTGGCGCTGGGCCAGGTGAACAGGAAGCGGGGGTCGTAGGCCCTGCCGCACATCCCGTAGTTGCCCGCCCCGTACGAGGCGCCCATCACGATCGTGATGTGCGGGACGGACGAGTTGGACACCGCGTTGATCATCATGGCGCCGTGCTTGATGATGCCGCCCTGCTCGTAGTCCTTGCCGACCATGTAGCCGGTGGTGTTCTGCAGGAAGACCAGCGGGACGCGGACCTGGTTGGCGAGCTGGATGAACTGCGCCGCCTTCTGCGCCTCCTCGCTGAACAGCACGCCCCGGGCGTTGGCCAGGATCCCGATCGGATGGCCGTGCAGGCGGGCCCACCCGGTCACCAGGCTCCCGCCGTACAGGGGCTTGAACTCGTCGAACTCGCTGCCGTCCACCACCCGCGCGATCACCTCGCGCGGGTCGAACGGGATCTTCAGGTCCTCCGGCACGATGCCCAGCAGCTCGTCCTCGTCGTACAGCGGCTCGCGCACGGCGCCGGGGGAGACGCAGGACCCGCGCCGGTTCAGGCCCCTGACGATCCGCCGCCCGATCCGCAGCGCGTCGTGCTCGTCGGCGGCGAGGTAGTCGGCCAGGCCGCTGACACGCGCGTGCATCTCGGCACCACCCAGCGACTCGTCGTCGGCCTCCTCCCCGGTGGCCATCTTGACCAGCGGCGGCCCGCCGAGGAAGACCTTCGCGCGCTCCTTGACCATGACCACGTGGTCGCTCATCCCCGGCACGTACGCCCCACCGGCCGTGGAGTTGCCGAAGACCAGGGCGATCGTGGGGATCCCGGCCGCCGACAGGCGGGTCAGGTCGCGGAAGATCCGGCCGCCGGGGATGAAGATCTCCTTCTGGGTCGGCAGGTCGGCCCCGCCCGACTCCACCAGGTTGATCAGCGGCAGCCGGTTCTCGAGGGCGATGTCGGCCGCCCTGAGCGTCTTGCGCATCGTCCACGGGTTGGACGAGCCGCCCCGCACGGTCGGGTCGTTGGCGACGAGCACGCACTCGACGCCCTCGACCACCCCGATCCCGGTGACCACGCTCGCCCCGACAGGGAAGTCGCTGCCCCAGGCCGCCAGCGGCGAGAGCTCCAGGAACGCCGAGTCGGGGTCGACGAGCAGCTCGATCCGCTCCCTGGCCAGGAGCTTGCCCCGCGCGCGGTGCCGGTCGACGTACTTCCCGCCGCCGCCCGCCACGGCCCTGGCGTGCTCGGCGTCGAGCTCGGCCAGCTTGGCGAGCATCGCCTCGCGCCGCGCCAGGTAGTCCTCACCGGAGGTGTCCAGGCGGCTCATGAACCCGCTCCCTTGGTTGACACGGACGTCACATCGACGATCCGGCTCGTTGGCGTTGGCGTTGGCGTTGGCGTTGGCGTTGGCGTTGGTGCCTGTGCCTGTGCCTGTGCCTGTGCTTGTGACGGCGACGACGGCGATGGTGTTCGTACCGGCGCCGGGCCCCACGCCGGAGCCGGTGTCAGGCCGATGGCGCGGGCCCAGAGCGTGGAGAGCGTCGCGACGGCGGTCCGCTCGTCGGCGTGCTCGCCGAGGTCCAGCCAGACGTGGGCGAAGTGCTCGACCATCCCGCCCAGCATCACGGCGGTGAGCCGGGGGTCCAGCGACGGGTCGGCCAGCCCCTGCTCCTGCAGGCGCCGCAGCCCCTCCGCGCCCCGCCGCACGAAGACCTCGCGCAGCTCGAGCAGGAGGCCGCGGAAGCTCTCGTCGGTGACCGCGACCTGCTCCAGCATCCGTACCAGCCGGGAGTTGGCGGCCCACGCGCGCAGGTAGAGCAGGTTGGCGGCCTCGATGCGGGCGTACGGGTCGGCGGGGGCGGCCGGTCCGACCACGCTGGCGGTGAACATCTCGCCCACCACGGCCGCCGCCACCTCGCGGAACAGCTCCTCGCGCGAGCCGAAGTAGGTGTAGAAGGTGCCGTGCGAGACCCCGGCGCGGGCGCAGACGTCGTCGACGCGCACGGCGTCGTAGCCCTGCTCCTCGAACGCCTCTCGCCCGGCCTGGACGAGCGCCGCCCGGGTGCGCCGTCCCCGGCTGCCGAGGGTCTCGTACTTGACGATCACGTCAAGTACGGTAACCCACAACCGGCGTCCCCGCCAGGGGCGTGCCTCTCTCCGCCCGGTGTTCAGTGACCTCGTAGCGGCCGGGGAGGTGGACCGGTGAGCCTTACGCGGTCCTACGCGGGCTGCGGCTGTGACGGGAAGCGCGGCGCGAAACTCTCCCGCGACCGCGCCATGACCGCCAGCAGGGCGTCGCGCTCGGCCGCGAGATCCCCGGGGCCGGTGCCGTCGCGCTCGGCGCGCTGGTGCAGCATGACCAGTTCGGTCGCGGCCTGCTGGTAGTCGGACATCGCGCGGCCCGCCCCGATCCCCCTGGCCCACCGGCGGGCCTGCCTCAGGAAGGCCGCCACGCCCCTTCGACGTGCGAGACGAGTGTCGCTGTTCGTGCGGCACCACATCAACATGACGGGCCGCCACTCCTTCCAGCTCCCAGAGATGCCCGACGGGCTCCGCCCGGGTCCGTGTGATGAGCCTCCGGCCTTTCGGCCACCGCGTCCGGCGCGATCTGCCTGATCTACGAGCGATCGGCAAGGCCGGGGAACTCCCTTCGGAGGACGGAAGTACCTAAGCGCGTCAGATTCCCCGTCGTTCCCGTCCGCGTAATTTTGTGGTCACAAGAGAGAACGACCACTGAGGAGACAGAGCCATGAGCGACATGAACGAGCTGGTCCAGGGCTACCTCACCGCGTGGAACGAGACCGACGCCGCCGCGCGGCGGGCCGTGCTTGCGGAGGTCTTCGCCGAGGACGCGATTTACACCGACCCGCTGGTCTCCGTCAAGGGCAGGGACGGGCTCGACGCCACGATCGCGGCGGTCCAGGGGCGGTTCGGCGGGCTGGTCTTCAGCCTCGGCGACGCCGTGGACGCCCACCACGACATCGCGCGGTTCACCTGGCACCTGGGACCTGAGGGCGCCGAGCCGATCGTCATCGGCTTCGACGTCGCGGTGATCGGTGACGACGGGCGGATCAGCCAGGTGCTCGGCTTCCTCGACAAGGTGCCGGCCGGAGTCTGAACGTCTCGGGGAGACGGCCGGTCCGTACCGCTCATCCAGGAACGAAGGAGAAACCATGACCGCCTACGCCATCGCTCACCTGCGGGACGCCGCCCCGCACCCGGAGATCGCCGAGTACGTCGAGCGCCTGCCCGGGACCTTCGAACCGCACGGCGGCCGCTACCTCGTGCACGTCACGCAACACGAGGTGAAGGAGGGCAGCTGGCCCGGGAACGTCGTGATGATCGGCTTCCCCGGGATCGCCGAGGCGCGGGCCTGGTGGGACTCACCCGCGTATCGGGAGATCGCACCGCTGCGCTCGCGGCACATCGAGGGCGACATCATTCTGGTGGAGGGCGTCCCCGAGGGCTACGACCCGGCCGCCACCGTGAAGGCGATGCGAGAGGCACTGCCTGCCGGGTAGCGGCCAGGTCAAGCGGTGACGTCGTAGTTGAAGCCGAAGGCGCGCACACCGGTCTCGGTACGGGGCCGGTGGCTCGTCTCGGGGCCGAAGGCGACGTAGGTGCCCGGTCCGTGGGTGCGGTCGCCCTCGATGAGCTCGCCGCTCACGACGAAGTACGCCTCGCCGTAGGTCTCGTGGACGTCGAGGTCCGGCCATTCGACGCCCGGAGCGAGGTCGATCACCCACGTCCTGATACCCGGCATGCCCGGGAGCATCCGTACGTGGACACCGGGGCCCAGCTCGATCGGCGTGACCTCGTCGACGTCCACGGGAAGAACCTGCCCAGGCAGCACCTGCTCCATCATCGAGGCAGGGTCTCACAGCCCCAGTCGACCGGCGAAATCCTTGAGCTCGCTCCGGGATGCGACGCCGAGCTTGGGATAGGCCTTGTAGAGGTGGTAGCCGACCGTCCGGTGGCTGAGGAAGAGCTGCGCCGCGATGTCGCGGTTGGACAGGCCCTGCGCGGCGAGCCTGGCGATCTGCAGTTCCTGCGGAGTGAGGCCGGCCGCCACGCCTTCGGCGGGCCTGGGGCCCTGGTCCTGGGCGCCGGTCGCGGTGAGCTCGCCGCGGGTGCGTTCGGCCCACGGCCGCATGCCGAGCCGGTCGAAGACCTCCAGGGCCTCGTTCAGCGGCCCGCGCGCCTCGGCCTTCCGCCGAGCCCTGCGCAGCCATTCGCCGTACAGCAGCGCGGTCCTGGCGTACTCCAGCGCGCGGCCGTCCTGGTCGTGCAGTTCGAGGGCCGCCGTGTAGAACGCCTCGGCCTGGTCGCCGGCGGTGAGCAGCCCACGGCAGCGCATCACGAGCGCGTCGGCCCACGGCTGCCCGACCGACGCGGCCCACCGCTCGAAGCGCGCCAGAGGCTCGGCGGCGCGTTCCCGCGCCCCCACTCGTACGGCCGACTCCACCAGGTCGGGAGTGGAGCGGGTGGCGCAGATGTGATGGCGCATCGGCTCGCGGGTCAGGCGCTCGAAGCGGGCGAGCGCCGCCTCGGCGCGGCCGAGGCCGAGGTCCAGCAGGCCGAGCGACCAGTGCGCCCACGGCGCACCGGGGGAGATGGTTCCGGCGGTAGCCCCTGCCAGCCCCTCCTCGGCGTTGCGCCGACAGGCGGCCTCCTCTCCCCTGGTCGCGGCGAGGTAGGCGAGCACGCTGCTGAACTGGCTGACCCACTGCCGCTGTCCGGTGTCGCGGGCGAGCCCCAGCGCCTCGCTCGCCGTGGCGAGCGCGTCCAGGTGCCTTCCGGTGAACACTTCGCCCTCGACCACGAAGAACAGCACCGTCGGCAGCCGTCCGGCGCCGCCCCTGGCGCGGTGCCCGGCGGCGAGCGAGGTCGCCAGCTCGTAGGCGTCGGCGTCCTGGCCCAGCGCGAGTGCCGCGCCGCAGAGGATCATCAACACCTGGTCGGGGGTACGGCCCCGCCGCCGCACCGCCGCGAGGGTGTCGCCCAGCGGCGGCGGTCTGTCGGACCGGTTCCGGTCGAGGTGGACGAGGTAGGGCCCCACCGGTGCGAGTGGATCCGCGCCGTCCAACGGCAGTGCGATCAGCCGTTCCAGCGTTGCCGCGAGCTGCTGTTCCCCCAGGTACCAGGAGGTGTGCACGGCCTGGATCAGCAGCACGGCGGCCTGGCCTGGATCGGTGTCGCGGATGAGCCCGGCGCCGTCGAGCAGCAACCGGTGGGCGGCGGAGTAAGAGCCCTGCCAGAAGTCCGCGAGCGCGCGCACGTGCGCGATCCGCGCATTCACCGCCGGGGCCCCGTTCAACCGGCGGGCCGCGCTGCCGCCGAGGGCTCTGGCCCGCTCCAGATCGCCGGCCTCCAGTGCCGCCTCCGCCGCCAGGGCCTCGCGGTGAGCCCTGGCGCCGGGCTCGGCGCTCAGGCGGGCGGCCCGTTCGTACGCCGCGGCGGCCGCCTCGTGGCCGTTGCGTTCGCGGGCGCGAGCGGCGGTGCGCTCCAGCGCGGCGGCGGCATCCTCGTCGGCGCCGGTGGCGGCGGCCGCCAGATGCCAGGCCCGCCGGTCTGCGTGCTCGGGCGAGCCGAGGGCGGCGGCGAGCGCGCGGTGGGCGGCGAGGCGTTGCCCGAGCGGTGCTCGCTGGTAGACGGCGGCGCGGATCAGCGGATGGCGGAAGCGGATCGTGGTGCCGTCGGCGTCGCCGCGGAGCACCAGGCCGGCCCGCTCGGCGGGGGACAGGTCCTCGACGGCCGCGCCCAGCACGGCGGCGGCACGCAGGATCACGGTGAGCTCGCCGGTCTCGTCGGCCGCCGCCACCAGGAGCAGGCTCTGGCAGGCCTCGGACATCCGGCTGACCTGGCCGTGAAAGGCCAGTCGCAGGCGGCTGGTGAGGGGGAGCGCCCCTGGCGAGAACGCGCTGCCGCCTTCGGCGGCCAGGGCGACCGGCAGCTCCAGCAGGGCCAGCGGGTTGCCGCCTGCCTCGGCGAGCAGGCGGTAGCGCACGGCGGGCGCGAGTGAGTGCCGGTCGAGCAGGGCCGCGGCCGCCTCAGGGGCCAGCCCGGACAGGCGTGACTCCGGAAGGCCTGGGGCGGGGAAGGCTCCCTCGCCGTCCCTGGCTGCGAAGATCATGACCACGCCCTCGGCGTGCAGGCGCCGGGCGGCGAACAAAAGCGCGTCCCGCGACGCCCGGTCGAGCCACTGCGCGTCGTCGACGAGGCAGAGCAGCCCCGTTTCGTTCGCGTGCTCCGCCAGCAGGGAGAGCACCGCCAGTCCCACCAGCATCGGCTCCGAGCCAGCCGCCGGCCCGAGCCCGAACGCCGCCTCCAGAGCCTCGCGCTGCGGGCCGGGCAGCGCGGCGAGGGATCCGAGGGCCGGGCGCAGCAACAACTGCAGCCCTGAGAACAGCAACTCCGCCTCGAATTCGACCCCTGTGCCGCGCACCAGCCGCATGTCACCGGCCGCCGCGGCGGCGTGGTCGAGCAACGCCGTCTTGCCGATGCCCGGCTCGCCGCGCAGCACCAGCGACGCGCTGGTGCCCGCCCGGGCTCCTGCCAGCAGTTCGGCGATCGTGTCCTCTTCGGTCTTTCGCCCGTGCAGTTCCCCCGCGCCCATGACCTCATTTTGGCATTCGTCCGGAATCATCCCGTATGAGCCGGTCAGTACCTGGTCATCTGCGGGATCGCCGTCAGGTCGGAAGGATGCCCACGTCAGCCCTGGCCCACCAGGGCGGCCTCGCGCCGGACGACCAGCCGGTCGTGTTCCTCAAGCCCCGAACCCCCGACGACCGGGCCGCCGGTCAGGCAGCTCCCGGGGCGTTGAGGGTTCAGGGCGTTCGTCAGGGGGAGAGCAGCCGGGTGAGGCGGAGCGCCTCGCGGACCATCCGGCTCGACCCGCCGCGCGCGGCGATCGCGGCCAGGCCGGGGACCGGCGTGGTGTCGCCGGGGGGAGCGGTCCTGACGCCGAGCGCGATGAGGTCGGCCAGGCCGCTGAGCGGCCGTTCCCCGTCGGCGGGCAGCAGGTGCGGAAGGGCCGCCGCGACGGCCTGCCACACCTGCGCGCCCGCGCCCGCCCGTTCCGCCTCGGTCAGCGACGGGATGACGCGGCTCAGCGTCACCATGCCGTTCCTGGCCAGGTGGCCGAGCTGGTCTCCCAGGTCGGCGGCGGGCAGGTCGCCGGTGGCGGCGAGGACGAGGAGCAGATCCAGGGCCGCCGTACGATCGGCGGGGTCCGCGTTGTTCAGGCAATAGGCCAGCATGGTCGCGAAGGCGGGGCCGAGGGGGCCGTCCGCCCGCGCGAGATCGCGAAGGATCGGCAGCCCGGGACTGTTTTCCGGCCACTCCCAGTCGAAGAACGGCAGCACGTGGGCCGCGACGACCTCGCGATGGGAGGGCATGACCCCGGCCCACCAGCTCATGTACCCGCCGCGGTTGTGAACGTGGGTCTCGGGATCGCGGCACAGCGGGTCGACCAGGTCGAGCCCGACCGGTGAGGCCGCGACGAACGAGGCCGCACGCGGGTTGGAGTAGTACAGCGGCTGCTCCCCCTCGTCGAACCAGCTGTGCCGGTAGGTGCCGTTGGTGTAGCCGTACCGGACCGTCACCACGGGGTCGGCCAGCCCCTCCCCGGACATCCATCGCGCCACGAGCCGCCCGGCTGAAGTGGTGAGCCCGGCGGCCCTCGCGGCGACCTCGGCGTCGACCCGCCGGGGGATCCGCAGCAACGCCTGCTGCAGGTCGGCGTCCGGCGGGTCCATGCCCACGGCTTCCAGGCGTTCGAGACGGGCGAGGAGTTCGGCGGGGTCGACATGGCCGTCGGCGCTCGTCGGGGTGGCCAGCAGCACCGGCGGCAGGGCGTCCGCCCGCGCCGCGCTGACGAGCTCGGCCATCCGGCGCAGGGTCAGCAGGTGCGGCACCGAGGTATGGCTCGGGCCCGGAAGCCGAGGAGCGGGTGACGAGGTCGCCGGAGAGGCGATGGCCTGCATGGCCGCCCACAGCCACGCCAGCGGGTTGTCGTTCTCGCTCCATCCCCATTCGCGGACCGGCACCGGAGCCAGGGCCGCGCGTACGGCCTCGCGGTCCCGGTGGGTGAGCTCGACCAGCCCCGCCGCCAGCCGTTCGGTCTCCAGCCGGCCGAGCTGACCGTGGGGGTCGGCCGCGAGCCGGGCGAACTCCGCGCCGAGCTCGGCCACCGTGGTGATGGGCGGCGGGAACTCGACCCGGGGGAGTCGCGGGGCAACCAGGAGAGCGGGCCTCTCCTCCTCCTTCTCGCCGGGCCGCTCCTTGATGCCGAGGAGCGCTCGCAGATCGGCGGGCAGGGCGCCGACCGCGTCGCGAAGCGCTGCCGGATCCAGGTTCGCGGCGTGCTTGACGGCCAGCCGCACGGCGCGTTCCTGCACGTCGGATGCTTCGTGAGCGAAGGCCGTCGCCAGGGCCCCGGCCGCCGCCCCGGCGTACTCCGGCGACAGCCGCACGGACCGGTCGAGCCACGAGAGACCGGCGCGCACGAGCTTCTTCTCCGGCCGGTACATCAGCGCCTCGACGGCCTCGGCGAAGTCGCCGGGGGACACGGCGGGCAGCTCGCGCAGGTGGCCCAGGGCCAGCTCGGCGACCGTGCCGGGCGCGGACGGCAGCAGCCGCAGGTAGTCGCGGGCCCGGGACCCGACCTCGGCGGGGGTGGGTTCGAGCGCCTGGTGCAGGCGGACGAAGAAGCGCATCTCCAGCGCGGTGCCGCCGCGCAGGAACCGGCCGACGCACCCGTCCAGCAGCATCGCGCGATCGACCCGGCCGCCGGCGGCCAGCGTGCGAAGCCCGCCCAGCCAGGTGCCGCCGGAGGTGGGGTCACCGTCCCACTGCAGGGCCTCGCCGACTCCCTGGGCGTGAAAGATCCGCGGCAGGAGCGCGTCCAGCAGCGGGTCGGCGGCCAGCACGTCGGCCACCCGCCCGCGGCCGAGCGCCGCCGACACCCAGCCCACGACGAAGCCGTCGTCGGCCGGCGGCTCGATGCCCGTCCGGAGGATCAGGGACGCGGTCAGCTCGTAACTCGGGTCGCTCCCGCGGAGCTTCTCCGCCAGCCGCGCCGCCAGCTCGGCCTGCCACGCGTGCGGGCGGGCGCCGACCAGGTCGAGCAGCCGATCGGTGTCGTCCACCGTCTCGCGGGCGCCGACCAGGCCGCGCCGGGTGAGCCAGGACGCGACGGAGGCCGCGGCGGCGATCGTGCCGGCGCCCGCCGCGCGCAATGCCTCGGCCCGGTCCCCGGCGCCGCGCCAGGAGTCGAGATAGAGCCGGATCTCCTTGAGATGCCCCGGCAGCCGCTTGGCGACCTCGCGCCTGGCGGCGTCGTCCAGGGTCACGACCAGCTTCGCGACGCCGTCGGCGTCGCTCTTGTCGATCAGGTCGCGTACGTCGTCCCACGCGTTCACGCCTGGGCTCCCTTCAGGATCTGTACGGCGAGCACGTGCTTGCACGGCCCTCGTTGTCCTTGGTGCCTGGCCCACCACGGGCAGGTACAGGCGGTGCCGCGCACCTCGCGGACCTGGTCGCCGGAGGTCACCAGGGCCCGGTCGGGCCCGTCGAGCCGTACCGCCCCGCCGCCGGCGAGCTCGCGGGCGGCCCTGGCGCGCGGGTTCATCGCGGCGACCCTGTCGCGGTCGTAGGGCAGCTCGCGGTGGAAGTAACCGGCCTCGGCGGTGTCGTAGCCCACCCGGCCGGCCGCGCCGAGCTGCGTCAGCGCGGCCCGCACCCGGGGCGTGTCAAGACCGGAGCGCTCGGCCAGCAGGTCGGGCTCCACCCTCGGCTCGAAGGCCAGCAACGCGCCGACCAGGTCGGCGTCGTCCGCGGCGTCGTCGGAGGCCAGCGTCCGGAGCACGGCCCCCTCGGTGGAGAAGGAGCGCCCGCTGTCCGGGGACAGGGTGAGCACGTAACGCATGCCGGGCAGCTCCAGCTCCCATGCGCTCGCCACGGCGGCGTCCGGGCGGGCCGGGCCGTACAGCCGCAGGGTCCTGGCGAAGCGCAGCAGCGTGAGCATCGTCGCCAGCCGGTCGGGGCCCGGCAGGCAGACGGCGCCGGGCACCGGGCCCGCGGTCAGCCGCAGCGAGCGGCCCGAGGGCACCGCCCACAGGGTGGAGCCGACCCGGCGGGGCAGCGCGCGCAGGAAACGCACCGCCTCGGGCCCGGTGAGCTCGGCCCGCAGGTCGAAACCCGCGGTGACGAGCTGGACCTCGGCGAAGCCGCGCAGCCACCGCTCGGGCAGCGGCACCTTCTTCTCCACCACCGCGCCGTCCAGCGTGGTGACGGCCAGCTCGTCCCGCCCGACGCCCAGGTGGAGGGGGTCGGCGCCACCGACGCGCGCCAGCGCCTCGCGCAGCGGGCCGTTGACGTCGACGTTGGTGGTGCCCAGGTCGACCACCTCCCCGTCGAGGGCGCGTTCCAGCACGTCGAGGCGGGCGTAGACGCCGCCGCAGGCGGAGAACGACTCGAAGCGGAGCCGGTCGCCGTTGCAGGTGACCACCGGGTCGCGGGAGAAGGTCGGGGCCGGGCGGTCGTAACGGGCCTGCGCCACGTTCGCGACGGCGAGCAGCCCGGCCGCGGCGGGGGCGGCCTCGGTCAGCAGGCCGCTGAAGAACCGGGGATGGCTCAGCGGGCCGCGTACCGTACGCCCGCCCGAGGTGGACAGGGCCAGCCGCCCGGCGGTGAGCGTGGAGGGTCCGGCGTACGCGTACGCCTGCACCGCATTGGTCATGATCGGGACCGTAGCCGTGATCACCGACATTTCTCACAACGGAGACCGGTTTTGTCCGTAGCGAATCAGCGCCCGGCGGCGGAGGCCGCCGTCCGTTCGCCTCCCCGGCTCAGAGGTGCGCCGAGGATTCCCCGGCGTGGATGGCGACCCTCTTTTGAACGCGTTCAGCGCGCTGCGCTACGGTGGTCCCACACGTTCTGGGGAGTCCGATGAAGATAGTGATACCCGGAGGAAGCGGTCAGGTGGGCGCGATCCTGGATCGTGCGCTGACGGCCGCGGGGCATGACGTCGTGGTGCTGACCAGGCGGCCGGTACGTGAGCGTGAGGTCCGCTGGGACGGGGAGACCCCGGGACCCTGGGCACAGGAGATCGACGGCAGCGACATCGTGGTCAACCTGGCCGGGCGCAGCGTCAACTGCCGCTACACCGCCGCCAACCTGAGGGCCATGATGGACTCGCGCGTACGCTCCACCCGGGTCGTGGGCGAGGCGATCGCGGCCGCCGCGCGGCCTCCCCGGGTCTGGTTGCAGATGAGCACCGCCACCGTCTACGCCCACCGCTTCGACGCGCCCAACGACGAGGCGACCGGCGTGCTCGGCGGCACCGAACCCGGCGCCCCCGGCTACTGGGCCCGCAGCGTCGAGATCGCGAAGGCGTGGGAGGGAGCGCAGGAGCGAGCCGAGACCCCGCACACGCGCAAGGTCGCCATGCGCGCCGCCATGGTGATGAGTCCCGATCGCGGCGGCGTCTTCGACGTCCTGCTGCGGATGACGAGGCTCGGCCTCGGCGGCCCGATCGCGGGCGGCGCGCAGTACGTGTCCTGGATCCACGACCGCGACTTCGTCCGCGCCGTCGAGTTCCTGGCCGGCCGGGACGACCTCGCCGGGCCGGTGAACCTCGCCGCCCCCGATCCTCTGCCGCAGCGTACGTTCATGCGCGTGCTGCGCGCCGCGTGGGGTGTTCGGGTCGGCCTGCCCGCGACGAGGTGGATGGCCGAGCTCGGCGCGTTCGCGCTGCGCTCGGACACCGAACTCCTGCTGAAGAGCCGCAGGGTCGTCCCCGGCCGCCTGCTCGAAGCGGGTTTCGCCTTCAAACACGCCCGGTGGCCGGAGGCCGCCGGCGACCTCGTACGGCGCGTGCGCGGCGGCACCGTCCCTTCCGGCTGACGCGCGGCGTCTCGAAGAGCCCGGGAGATCAGTGGCACGCGCATGTCCGCCTTGAGCGGTTCGCGGCGCGGTCGGCCCGGTTCTTTCGGGGTGCTTACGTCTCTCTTTCGGGGTGCTTACGTCTCCGCGCACCCACTCAACTTTGTGGCCGGCAACGCGCACGATGACGAGCGTCATGACCGACAGGAATGGAGTATCCCCATGCGTCAATCAGCTCTCTACCGGGCCACCGGGGCGGCCGGCCTCGTCTGCGCCGTGCTGCTGCTGGTCAACATCCTGCGCCGCGCGGGCGCGCTGCCGGAGACCGCGCTCACCCATGCCATCGCACCGTTCGGCGCGCTCGCCGGCCTCTTCGCGATCACCGGCCTCTACTTACTGATACGCGGTACGGCCGGCAGGCTCGGCCTCATCGGCTACCTGCTCAACTCGGCCGGCCTGGCCGGGGCGTTCGCGATCGAGTACACGCTGCACTACGTCTTCCCGCTGCTGGGCAGGCCCACGATCGACGGGCTGCTGGCCGGGGGCACCGGACGGGCGTTCCTCGTCACCTCGGTCGTGCTGATCGCGGGAGTCCTGACCTTCAGCGTCGCGGCCCTGCGCTCGGGCGCCCTCCCGGCCGTCGCGATCGCGCTCTACGCCGCCGGCATGATCCCGGGCTCGCTCAGGAACCTGGTGCCCGTACCGGTCTACCTGGTCGGCCTGGTGATCGCGGCCGTGGGCATCGCGTGGATGTCCGCCCGGCTCTGGACCGCCCGGGAGGAAACCGCCCCCCTCCAAGCCTCCGGCGTGTGACAGGGGAGCGGTCGAGCCCCGGAAGGTACGGGCCGCCGGGCGCCGGTCAGCGGAACGAACGCCGGTAGGCGGCCGGGGTGGTGCTCAGCGCCTTGTGGAAGCGGCGGCGCAGGTTGACAGCAGAGGACAGGCCGACGCGCTGGGCGATCGTCTCCACCGGGAGGTCGGTCTCCTCCAGCAGGGCGCGGGTGCCGGCGATGCGCCGGTCGAGCAGCCAGCGGCCGGGGGAGATGCCGAGCTGCTCGGTGAAGTGGCGGCTGAGGGTGCGCGCCGACATCCCCGACCGGGCCGCCATGTCCTCCAGGGTCAGCGGCCGGTCGAGGTTGGCAGTTATCCAGTCGAGGAGCGGGGCGAGGGAGTCGGGGACCGGTCCGGTCGTCGGCAGCGCGGGGTACTGGCGCTGGCAGCCCTCCCGGTGCGGGGCCGCCGACAGCTGCCGGCCGATCCGCATGGCGAGGGCCGCGCCGTGGTCGCGCCTGACCTGGTTGAGGCACAGGTCGACGGTGGTGGCCGTGGCGCCCGCCGTCGCGACGTCGCCGTGGTCGACGTACAGGACGGTCGCGTCGGCGCGGACCCTCGGGTAGAGCCGTCCCAGCTCGTGGGTGAGCTCCCAGTGGGCCGCGGCGCCGCGACCGTCCAGCAGGCCCAGGCTCGCCGGGACGTGGACACCCGCGCAGATCCCGACGATCCGCGCGCCGCGGCCGTGGGCGGCCAGGACCGCCGCGCCGATTTCGGCGGAGACGTCCGGGCCTGGGCACCAGCCCGCGATGAGGATCGTGTCGGCCTCCGTCAGGGCCTCCAGGCCGTCGTGGACGACGATGTCGGCGCCCAGCGTGGTCGGGATCGGGCCGGGCCGCTCGGCGCAGAGCCGGAAGTCGTAGAGCTGGGGGATGTCGGGACCGTGGTAGCCGAACACGGCGGACGCGCAGGTCACCGGGTACATCTCCTGTGTGGGGCCGACCAAGGCGACCACGCGATGCTTCATGGCAAGAATGTACCCAACAATGTCATTCGGGACGTCTGTGGGGATATGCGCTGATATCCAGAATGAGTGGTCATGGAGTTCGTCACATGACCGCGATTCTCGATCGTGAAGATGCCCCGAGCGCCCCGCCCACGCTCTGGACCAGGGATTTCTCCTTCTATTTCGCGGCCCGGGTGGTGTCGCTGCTGGGCGACGCCATGATGCCGGTCGCGACGGCGCTGGCGGTCGGCGCCGTCTACGGGGTCTCGGGCGTGGGGTACGTTCTCGCCGTCTGGACGGCGCCCTTCGTATTGTTCGTTCTGTTCGGCGGGGTCTTCTCCGACCGGATCGGCGCACGCGCCATGATGGTCGGCGCGGACCTGGTGCGGATCGTCACCCAGGGCGTGCTCGCCGTCGCGTTCTTCACCGGCACCCCGTCGCTGTGGCTGCTGATAGTCGCCTCCGCGCTGTCCGGTACGGCCGCCGCGATGTTCCAGCCCGGCGTCAACGGCATGGTCCCGCTGGTCGCGAAGGACCCCCAGCGGGCCAACGGCACCCTCAAGATCGCTGACGCGGCCACCCAGCTCGGCGGCCCGGTCCTGGCCGGAGCGCTGATGGCGCTGACCGGCGCGGGCGCCGTCTACGCCCTCGACGCGGCCACCTTCCTGGTCAGCGGCCTCTGCCTGGCCCTGATCAGGCTCGCCCCCGCCCCCGCCCCCGCCCCCGCCGCCGGGGCCGGGGCCGGGGAATCCTCGACGGTCCTGCTCGACCTGCGGCGCGGCTGGACGGAGTTCCGCTCCCGCAGCTGGATGTGGTCGGTGATCCTGGTCTGGGTCTTCTTCGGCATGTTCGTCTTCGGCCCCTACATCCCGCTCGGCTCCCGGCTGATCGGTGACCGCCTGGGCGAGGCCGCCTACGGCTGGGCGATGGCCGCCCTCGGCGCCGGCACCGTGATCGGCGGCCTGGTCGCGATCCGCTTCCGCCCCGCCCACCCGCTGGCCGCGGGCGCGGTCGCCCTGACCGGCTTCACCTGCATCCCGCTGTCGGTCGCCCTGGAGCTCCCGCCTCTCCCGCTGATGGCGGGACATCTGCTCGGTGGCGCCTCCTGGGCGTTCTGGTCGGTGATGTGGTCGACGAGCGTCCAGACGCAGGTGGCCTCGGACGTCCTCAACCGGGTGACCGCCTACGAGGTCGCCGGCTCGGTCTCGGGCGTCGCCGTGGGCCAGGCCCTCGTCGGCCCGGTCTCCTCGATCGTCGAACCCCGGGACCTGCTTTTCGTCTCGACCGGCGTCACCGCCGCCGTCTGCGCCGCCCTCCTGCTCATCCCGCCGATCCGCCGCCTGCGCCGGATCTGACCACCCGGGGGGAAGTGATCCGCACGCTCAAGCGTCTGATCACTGCTTTTGCCCTCCATGGTTCCGTTGCCGTTTCGTTGGACTCAGAAAACGTTTTACCGGACTCCGAGAACAGCGACGGACGCCGACAGCTCACCGCGCTCGGGCGAATGCGGTCCATTCGCCCGAGGAGAACTTCAAGATGGGGCCCCCGGTGTCTTTGGAATCCCGTACGGCCTGACTTCCACCGGGGAGTGCCGCGACCTCGACGCAGTTGTCGCCCGATCCGGAGAGGGAGCTCTTTCGCCAGATCAGGTGGTAGGGCCGGGTAAGGTCCACGATTTCCTCTCGGCTCACCTCGGTTGTGTTTGCGCGGCAGGTTTTGGTCAGTCGAACAGGCCGTTTTGTATACCGCCGATGAAGGCGGACCACTCCGAGGGAGTGAAGATCAGGCTCGGCTCGTCGGGAGCCTTCGAATCACGTACCGCAACGATGCCAGGAAGGTTCAGCGCGACTTCCACGCAGTTGTTGCCGCCACCCTGGCTGAGGGTGCTCTTGCGCCATTCGGCGCCGGACAGATCCATTGGTGCCTCACAACCGGTCGATCAGTTCGGACAGATAAGCGATCGAGGCGTCAGCTCCAAGTGCGTCGGCGACGAGGCGCTGCATTATCAGGTTATAGCGTTCGAGGTGTTCGGGCTCTTCGAGATAGAGGCCGTCTGTCGGGGTTTCAACGTAGACAACGTTCCGGTCACTGGGATCAGGGAAGCCGAGGATGACGAACTGACCCCACAGGCCGATGTGCGGGCCAGTCGACATCGGAATGACCTGAATGGTCACGTGCTCAAGAGGATGGGTGTCGATCAACTTGCGAAGTTGGCCGCGCATGACCTCTACGTCACCCACTGGTCGCAGAAGAGCCGCCTCGTCGATGATCGCTCGGTATCGGGGTGAATTCGGGCGCTGCAGAATCTCCTGTCGGCGCATCCTTGCCTCCACGTGCTTGTCGATCTCGGCCGGGTCGTGGACGAGCGAGGCCCGGGTCAGTTCGGCCGTATACGCAGAGGTCTGCAGCAATCCAGGGATCACAAGCGGTTCGAAAGTGTCAATTGAGGATGCCTCCGCTTCGAGTCCCACATAGGTGCCGGTGAAGACACCCTTGTACTGCTCCCACCATCCTCGCTCGCGGGCACCTCGGGCGAGGTCCATGACCGCCTCTCGCTGGGGATCTCCCACCTTGTACAGCTTGAGAATGTCCCGAATGTCGCGAGGGCGTGGTCGGGCTGTTTTGCCCGCTTCGAGGCGCGAAATCGTGGCCCGCGACAGATCCAGTGATTGCGCGACCTCCTCCATGGTCAGACCGGCGGCTTCGCGTAAACGCCTGAGTTCAGTAGCCAGACGTCGACGGCGCACAGTCGGGCTGCCACTGTTTGTCATCGCTTGCCTCCAAGGCGTAGGGATGCTGATCGTAGAGCACTCGACGCAAGGGAAGACATATCGGTCGAGTTTCAAAATGAGAGTTGCAGTATCGACTGTGCAGACCACATCATAGGGCCGTCAAGCGAACACGTTCTGTAAGTGAGTCGTGATGCTGCGCAACGTCGACTGTGGCCCTGGCCGGGCTCTGGCCTCATGGCTTCGAGCCCACGCACGGTAAGCGCCGCACCCGCTCTGTCGGTCTCGCCTCGGATGGAGAAGCTCATGAAGACACCTCGCAGGGCTCTTGAGGCGTATTGGGATCTGCCCGCCGATCCCGAAGTGGTCGGCGCCGCGCGCCGACTGGCGCGGGAGGCCCTCGTCACCTGGGGCATCTCCGCCGTGACGGAGGACGTGACCATGGTCGTGTCCGAACTGGTGAGCAACGCGGTCGTGCACGGGCGGGCGCCGATCACCCTTTCACTGCACCGGCACGGGCGGATCGTGTGCGGGGAGGTCACCGACCACGGCGCTGTGTGGCCTACCCCGCTCCTGGCCGGTCCGGAGGAGGAGCACGGTCGCGGGCTGGCGATCGTCGCGGCCTACGCCGACCGGTGGGGCGTCGAGTCCGCGCCGCAGGGCAAGACCGTCTGGTTCGTCTGCGTAGAACCGGGATCCCGGTGAGCGGCCCGCTGCCCGTCCTGGACATGCTCAGCGACGTACGCCTCTGCGTGCGCTGCGGCACCTGCATCGTCACGCTGGCCGCCGCCGTACGCCTGATCTGGGCTGACGTCACGGACGACGTGATCCCGGCCGAGGTCGTAGAGCAGATCACCGCGCCGGTCGCCGACGTCTGGGTCGACGTGCTGTGCAACCCGTCCTGCCCGCCGGGCGACCACGAGCCGTACCTGGACTGACCGTGACGTCACCGTGCCGGGCGACCCTTCCCGTCCGGCACAGTGCGGTCATGCCGGGGGTGTAGCTGGCCAGGTATCGTATCCCTTTTCGTGCGCCCATATTGACTTTTCCGGTATGGCTCGGCGGAGTTCGGCCGATGAGCCATGCGATCAAGGGGAAACGAGTTCGGCGCGTCAGGAGGAAGATGGGGATGGCTTGTCGGGGCGAAAGCATGGCGAGCTCACCGATAATAAAAATTGCAGGGTGGATTCTCGTTCAACTGTATTGAGGGCGAGGCGAAAGTCGTCACTGCTCCGACCGGACAGGCGTGGCTCTCCCGTGTCGAATGCATGTTCGTTTGTGATTTTATGTCCGAGCCCCTCCCAGTTCACCTGAATTTTTCGAGCCGCCTCGACAAGCCGCTCATTGGGAATCCCCGTCAGATAGTATTTTCGAATGATATAAATCTTACCGGTGGGGATGTTCCCCTCGTTGGGGATGCAAGGATGATCGGCGAGACTTGTGGGGATGAGGTCCAGGCCAGGGGTTGGTTTGACTCCCGCGAGGACTAGACGGGTGAGCTCTTCCACTCGGGCGAGGGCCTGGGCTTCGGAGATATTCGGTCCATCATTCATCGTCGAATCCTTCGTGCAGCCACTGAGCCAGCCGATCATCGCCAACGCGGTGAGCGCCGCGAATACACGTAATCGCCGTGCCATGAGTTCCTTTCAAAATGCGCTCTACCGCTCGGGGCTACCCCGATTAGTATCTTGTGCGATTTTTCGCAAAATTTCAGCTCGTGGGGCCATGTATACCATTTAGAGAATGGGAGCTAATATTTCTCAACTTTGTCGAACTTTCCGGTGACGATGAGGCCGATGTTAATCAAAGAATCCGAATCATCTCTCCAGTAATCGGAGTGGCCGCCTTCGCCGGCGCGGAAACGGGTGGCGCCGAATTCGGGGGAGTCCGGGTCTCCACCGAACCGCCCGAGCTTGGCGACGGGGTCATTGTCACTGGCCCCTACCCACACATGACTGCCCGCGCCCAGTTCGGCGGCCTGGGAGGTGCCGACGCCGGGACTGCCGACGAACACCAGGTCGTCGGCGAACGTCCCGGGAGGACGCAGCGTGGCGGCCTTGCCGGTGGTCAGCGAGCCGTAGCTGTGGCCGACCATGGTCAGACGGGCCGGTACGGCGAGGTCATGGGTGGCGTGCAGTCCGTCGGCGAAGGAGGCCAGTTCCTGAGCGCCCTTCTCCGCTGCGCCGTCCGTGGCCACCGAACGGCCTGGGGCGACCAATCCGAGGTCGATCTGCGGAGCGTTGTAGCCGAGCCACGCGATCGAGGCCGTCTGTTTTCCGGGCGCAAGCCCGCTCGCGGTAGTCCAGGTGACCAAAGCGCGCTCGAAGTCGGCGGCGCCGCCCTCGACCTGGGTGGTGAATCCCGGCACGTAGGTGGTGATGTTGTGTGCCTTGTCAGGGTCGCCGTACGACACCACCGCGCGGCCGTGTGCGTTCACCGCGTCGAAGGAGAGCAGCAGCGCCGGGGGGAAGCCGTTCTGCCCTCCCTTGGCGAGGGCCGCTCTCACCTGCTGGACTCTCTTCAGCATGGTGGCGACCCGCTCTCCGGCCGCCTCCAGTCCCGCGCGTGCCTGGCCGGCGAACTCGGGCCGCCCCGCTTTCTCCTTGAAACCGGCCAGCATGGTGGTCAGCCGTTTCTCCTCCCGGTCGAGGAAGGTCCGGTTGAGCCTGTCCCGGGTGGCCGAGGGCAGCCCGTTCAGCGAGCCGACCAGGCCCGGAGCCGTGCTGGTCAGCTCCTTCGCGACGGCGGGGCTCAGCGTCCTCCACCAGGCGTTGACCCGCTGCGCCAAGCCGGCGTCCTTTCCCTCCCTCTGGAGTTCCAGTATCCCCTCCAGGGCTTTGGTGTCGCCTCCGCTCGCGCGGGAGAGCAGGTCTCTGGCCTTGTTCGGCGCGGTGTCGAACGCGCCGAACAACCCATAAGCCGCCGCTCCCGCACCGATCGTGTTCATGCCGGGGAACGGCCCCTGCACGGGAAGTCCGTTCTCGGCGATCGGCGTCACGCGCGTGATGGTCTCCAGACGCTTTCGCAGATCTCTGGTCTGGGTCTCGGCCCAGGCCCCGACGGAACCGACCGCAGGACCGGCGCCGGGGGCCACGCACAGCGCCGAGCAGGCGCTCTGCAGGTGAGAGCCGGCCTCCGCCAGCGGGTCGCCGGCCCGGTCGAGCTCTCTGATGAGGAGCTCCATCTGGCCGACGTCCATCCCCTTGAACCCGCCGGCACCCGCGGCCATGCTCGCCTGGAGCGGGGTGATCACCTGTAGTCGCGGGGGAACGGCCCCGCCCTGGCGCGCGATCAGTTCGGCGATCTCGTCCAGGGCGGTCTGAAACGCCTGCTGAAGCCGTACTCGGTGGGCGAACAGTTCTTTGGTGAAATAGGACGCTCCGCCACCCACCCAGGTATTGGCCTGCATCACCTGAGCCGCTCTGTTCAGCGCGGGTGCGTTGGTCTGCGCGAGCTCGGCCACTTTGCGATATGCCTCGATTGCGTATCTCGCGGTTGAAGTCATATCGGAGGACGTCACCGATGCATCTCACCATAAATGCATTTGCTGGTCCATTGTTGATAAGCACCCATCATTTGCGTTGTGTGTTGTCTGCCCGGATATCGGTTCACCGATATCCGGGCTACGGTTCATCCGCTCCTGGCCTCGGCGCCGAATCGGTGGACATCCGAGCTGTTCACCGACCCGCCCGGGAACGCGGTGCCGGGCGCAGGGCTCCGTCGATGAGGCCGTCACGGGCCGGCGAGGCGGGCCGGGTGGGAAGAGCCGAGTGCTTCTCGCGCCCGCGATCCAGGAGTGTCCGACGGCAGGGAGGAACGATCAGCGAATCTCCGCCAAAAATCAGATGGTCTGATTTCATGAAGGTGATGACTGCCACCGAGGCGTCTCGGAGCTTCACGGTCGTTATGGACGAGGCCGAGCGGAGGGAGACGATCGTGGGCACTCGTGGGGGTAAGCGGATCGCGGTGATCGGTCCCGCGCCCACGGCACCGGGGCGTATGGTCAAAGCCTTCCTGGCCAGGACCGCGGGGACGCTGGACGCCGATTTCGAGGCCGATGTCGCGGCGGCCAGGGAGGCGGTCGACGACGAGATGAGGAGCGCGTGGCCCGACGCCTGATCCTGGACACCGGCGTGCTGATCGCGGCGGAGTGGGGCAGGGCCTCCGTGGACGCGGTGATCGCGGATTCGGTGCTATGCCCACAGGCCGCACACTCGTAACGGAGACCGGTCCTGCCACGACGGTCCTGCTCGTAGGTTCACACTCGGGGTGATCTTGCAGCTCGTCACCGGTACCCGGGCTGGGACGTACTCGCCGCAGGGTGTTCAGGGGCGGTCGTCCGCGGGGGCTTCCTGGTGAGGCTGGGCCGGTGTGGGGCGGGCGCGCAGGTGGGCGCGCTCTCCTTGGTGGCCGAAGAGGGTCAGAACTTCGACGGGGTGTTCGTCGGCGTTGCCGAACCAGTGCGGTGTGCGGGTGTCGAACTCGGCGGCCTCGCCCGGTCCCAGGGTCAGGTCGTTGTCGCCCAGGACCAGGCGCAGGCGCCCGTCGAGCACGTAGAGCCATTCGTAGCCCTCGTGGCTGGATTGTTCGGGCTGGAGCGGCCGTGTCCGGGGGGAGATGATCAATTTGTAGGCTTGCAGGTTTCCGGCGCGCCTGGTCAGCCGCAGGAGCGTCATGCCGTTGCGGGTGACCGCCTTGAAGTGCAGCCGCGGGTCTCCTGTGTGGGGTGCGCCGATCAGCTCATCGATGGCCACACGCAGCTCCCGTGCGAGCGGCAGCAGCAACTCGAGGGTGGGGCGGCGCTGTCCTGATTCCAGGCGCGAGAGCGTGCTGATGGAGATGCCGGTCGTCTCGGAGAGCTGGGTCAACGTGATGTTGCGGTGGGTGCGCAGGGCCCTCAACCGGGGACCGACCGCCGCCATCGTCGCCGCTGTTCCCTCGTCCATGCCTCCAGTTTGCCACCACGGCAAAGATGTTTGCCGCATCGCCGTGCTGCCCTGACCCTGGTCGCGGGCACCCCGACGGAGGGGCCCTTCCCGCAGAAGAGAGCGCCGGATGACCGGAAGCAGCATGCCCGGCGCACCCACTGAACATCATCGAGAGCACGAAGAAGGAACACCGTGAACAAGGACCTCGCCGACCAGACGGCACTGGTCACCGGAGCCACCGCCGGAATCGGCCGCGCCACTGCCCTGGCTCTGGCCGAACGCGGCGCCCACGTCATCGTCCACGGCCGCGACCGCGAGCGGGCCGCCGACACCCTCCAGTGCGTCGAAGCGCTGGGCGGCTCCGCCCGCTTCGAACCCGCCGACCTCTCCGACCCCGCCGAGGTGACGGCCCTGGCCGAACGCGCCGGAGACATCGACATCCTCGTCAACAACGCAGGCGTCTTCCACTTCGCCCGCACCGCCGACACCGACCAGGCGACCTTCGACGCACACATCAACATCAACCTGCGCGCCCCCTACCTTCTCGTCCAAGGCCTGGCACCCGCGATGGTCCGGCGCGGGCACGGCGCGATCATCAACATCAGCAGCGGTGCCGCCACCGCACCGGGCCTGGGCACCGGCATCTACGGCGCCACCAAGGCCGCCCTGGAATCCCTCACCCGTGTCTGGGCCGCGGAATTCGGCCCGGCAGGCGTCCGCGTCAACGCCGTCGCGGCCGGCCCTACCCGCACCGAAGGCACCGCCGCCTTCGGTGACGCCTTGGAAGCCGCCGGAAAGGCCGTCGCACTGCAGCGCCCAGCGGACGCCGAGGAAATCGCCGGAGCCGTCACCTTCCTCGCCTCCTCGGCCGCCGGCTACGTCAACGGCACCACCCTCAGCGCCATGGGTGGAATGCCCGCCCTCGGCTGATACCACGTGCTCAGCCGCAGTGGCTCCAGCCGCTCTTCCAGGTGATCGACCCGTACGAGCCGCCCCAGATGACGCACTTCTTGGCGGCGGGGAGCCGTACGGGGCCCGCGTAGGCGGTGAACCTGCCGGGGTCGCTCCTGGTGGAGCCGCCTTTCACCTTGAGGATCGCGTTCATCGCGATCTTGGAGGGGACCACGTACCTGGACTTGGTGACGACGCAGTTCCTGCCCTGGGCGGTGTTGTAGAGGAGATGGACGGTCGCCGCGCGGCCCAGGGCCTTGGAGCTGACCACCTTGTAGCCGCTGCCGCAGAGGCTGGTGGCCTTGTAGGGGTTGAGCTTCGGGCGCGGCTTGACGGTGGGCGTGGGCGTCGGCTTCGGGGACCACGAGGGCTTGGGAGTGCCGCTCGGCGGCGGGGTCGTCGGTATGACAATGATGGTCGTCGGCCCGGGGGTCCGCGAGGGGGATCCGCCGGGTCTCGGCGTCGGACTCTCCGTGGCGGGGTCCGGATTCCCGGCCGCCCTGGAGGACGGCTGCGAGGTGCGCCGGGACGGGTGCGGCGTGAGCGCGACGGCCGTCTCGGTCTCCTTCCGCGAGGCCGTCTCCGAGGGCCGGGCGGACTCCTCCAGGGCGTCGGGCGGGTCGTCGGGGACGAGCGTCGGCTCCTGGTCCGCGGCCTCCGACACGGTGGGAGTCGCCGCCGGCCGCGCCGCCGAGGCCTTGCCGTCGTCCTGGAGGAGCACCACGGCCCCGGCGGCCATGCCGAGCGCGGCCACCACCGCCACCCCGGCGAGCAGGAGTCCCACCGGCCGGGGTGCCTTCCTCTCGCCGGGCTTCTGACTGTTCTGCCGCGATCCGGCCTGTCCGGGCCCGCCCGCCGATGGTCTGGTCTGACCCTGCTCACCCTGCCCGCCCTGTCGCGCGGTCGTCCCGGGCATGGTCGCGGGACCGGCGCCGGACGTGGGACCGACGCCGGGTGCGGGACCGACGCCGGTACCGGGGCCGGGCACTGGGACGGAACCGGCACCGGGGAGGGGGAAGGCGGCCGGGCGCGGGACCGGGGTGGTGGGGCCCGAGCCCATCAGGTGGCTGACGAGCTGTTCGGCGGTGGGGCGCCGGGCCGGGTCCTTGGACAGGCAGGCCGCGATCAGGTCGCGCAGCGGCCCCTCCAGCGTGCCCAGTTCCGGCTGCGCGTTCAGGATCCGGTTGATCACGACGGCGATGGAGTCCTGGCCGAACGCGGGCGTGCCGGTCGCGGCGAACACCATCGTGACGCCCCAGGAGAACACGTCGGCCGCGGGCGTCACCTCGCCGGAGCCGAGCTGCTCGGGCGCGAGGTAGGACGGGGTCCCCATCGCCACCCCGGTCGCCGTCATCCCCGGCGAGTCCAGCGCCCTGGCGATGCCGAAGTCGATCACCACCGGGCCCTCGGGGCCCATCAGCACGTTGGCGGGCTTGAAGTCGCGGTGCAGGATGCCCGCGCGGTGGATCGCCGACAGCGCGGTGGCCGTACTGACGGCGAGGCGATCCAGGGAGGCGCCGCGCCGGGGCCCCTCCCGGTCGACCAGCAGGCGCAGGGACGGGCCCGGGACGTACTCGCTCACGATGTACGGACGGCTGCCGGCGAGGTCGGCGTGCAGCACGGCCGCGGTGCAGAACCGGGCCACCCGCTGCGCGACCGACACCTCGCGCAGGAAGCGGGCCCTGGCTTCGGGATCGCCGGTCAGCCCGTGGTGCAGGAGCTTGACGGCGACCTGTTCGCCCCCGGGCCCCCGCCCGAGGTAGACGATTCCCTGACCCCCCTCGCCGAGCCGTCCGATCAGCTCGAACGAGCCCAGACGCGGTGGATCCTCCTCGGTGAGTGGCCTTGTCACGATGGTCCCCCGAACAAACCCCGGAAAAATGCTTTATATGCGGCAGAACGCTACCAGCGTGAGCGGTGATGAAGATTCGTTCCGGCGGGGAAACCCGCTCAGATGGCCTTGCCGGGGTTGAGAATGCCGAGCGGGTCGAAGACCTTCTTGATCCCGTGGTGGATCTCCTCGGTCACAGGCCCGGTCTCCAGCGCCAGCCAGCGCCGCTTCAGCAGCCCGACGCCGTGCTCGCCGGTGAGCGTGCCGCCCATCTCCAGGGTCTCCCTGAAGAGCTCGTCGGCCGCCGCCCACACCCGCGGCGGCGGCTCGGTCAGGGCGTGGTCGAAGATGAAGACCGGGTGCAGGTTGCCGTCGCCCGCGTGGGCGACCGTGCTGATCAGCACGTCGTACTTGACCGCGATCTCCTCGATCTTCTCGATCATGTCCGGCAGCAGGGAACGCGGCACGCACACGTCCTCCACCAGGCACTTGCCCAGCCGCTCCTTGGCCTGGTAGGCCATCCGCCGGACCCCGATCAGCTCCTCGGCCTCCTGCGCCGACGACGACACCGCCACGAAGGCCGCGCCGTTGGCGGTGCAGAGCTCGGCCATCCGCTCGGAGACCGCGGGGCCGTCCGCCGCGTCCGACTGCGCGATCAGCATCGCCCGGGTCGACTCCTCCAGCCCGATGTTGCGCCAGTCGTCGATGGCCTTGAGCGTGTTGCGGTCGAGCATCTCCATCAGCGACGGCTGGCAGCCGGCCGCGATGATCGCCGAGACGGCGGCGGCGGCGTCCCTGAGGGAGGTGAACTCGGCCGCGATCGTCGCCGGGTAGACCGACGGGGCCCTGCGCAGCCGTACCGTCGCCGCGGTGATGACCCCGAGCGTCCCCTCGGAGCCGACGAACAGCCCGGTCAGGTCGTACCCCGTCACGCCCTTCACGGTGCGCCGGCCGGTGTTGATCACCCGCCCGTCCGCGAGCACGACCTCCAGGCCCATCGCCGAGTCGCGGGTCACGCCGTACTTCACGCACCGCAGCCCGCCCGCGTTGGTGGCCAGGTTGCCGCCGATGGTGGAGATCTCGTACGAGGAGGGGTCGGGGGCGTACATCAGCCCGTGCTCGCGGGCGGCCCGGTCCAGGTCGGCGGTGATGACGCCCGGCTCGACCACGGCCATCTCGTCGGCGGGGGACAGCTCCCTGATGGCCGCCATCTTGTGCAGCGCCAGCACGACGCATCCCTCGACGGCGGTCGCCCCGCCCGCCAGGCCGGTCCCGGCACCCCTGGGCACCACCGGCACCCGGTGCTCGGTGGCCCACCTCAGCACGGCGACGACGTCGTCCCTGGTGTGCGCCAGCACCACGGCGAGCGGTTTCCCCGGCTCCAGGAAGGTGCGGTCCCGCGCGTAGGAGTCGGTGACGTCGGGATCGGTCAGCACCTTCTCCGGTGCGAGCGCTGCGACGAGTTCGGAGATAGCGGTCACACGTTGGACTGTACGGCCTACGCCAACATGCCTTCTCCGGACAAAACGCACTTTATTGCAGTTTCGCAACATCATTTGGACTCTTGACTCTGGCTTTACCTTCTCGTCTAATCTCCCGGTTCGGCGCGCTCATACGGCGTGCCGATGAGCGGGACGCGTCCGGCCAACCCGGGCGCAGGGAAGGGGACATGTTGTCCGGCAGAGTCAGCAGAGGAGGCGCCGGCAGGCGTTTCCTCGCGATAGTCCCCGTGCTCGGCCTGGCCGTCACGGGACTGGCCGTGGGCGGTGCGTCGGCCGAGAGCGACACCTCGGTCGCGAGGTACCAGCCGACCGCGGCCGACTACTACATCAACTACGCGCCCCCCAGGGACGAGCCGGAGGTCGACGACCCGGCCGTGCCGTCGGCGAAGGCGCGCAAGGTCAGCCCGTCCAAGAAGATCGCCGAGAAGTACTCCGCGGGCAACCCCGTCGCCGCGCGGGTGCTGGCGGCCCGTGAGGCCCAGGCGATCAGGACGGGGACCAACCCGGCGGACTTCCTCTTCAAGAAGTCGAAGACCGTCAAGACGGCCAGGCTCCTCACGCTGCTGGTGGAGTTCAACGACAAGGCCAACGACGACTTCTCCGGTTTCTCCCGCCCGCTCGACGTGAACAGCGAGGACCCGGCCGAGTGCGTCACCGAGCCGGCGGGCACGCTGCTCAACGGCCCGCTGCACAACAAGATCCCCAACCCGGCCACGCTGTCCCACAAGGACAACAACAGCTTCTGGGTGCCCGACTTCAGCCCCGACCACTTCAACAAGATGCTCTACACCAAGCAGGGCATCACCCAGCGCGTCCGCACCGACCTGACCGACCCCCGGGACGGCCGCAAGGGCATCGACATCTCCGGCCACACCATGAAGAACATGTACGAGGAGATGTCCAAGGGCGCCTACACGGTCACCGGGCAGGCCAGCCCGTGGATCAAGGTCCCGCACTCCGAGGCCTACTACGGCGCGCGCGCCTGCGGCCAGCCGGTGCAGGACATGAGCGGCCACCCGGACAACCCGCTCGGGGCCGGCCAGCTCGCCATCGACGCGGTCAACACCCTGGTCGCCACCGACCCGGACTTCCCCTGGGCCGACTACGACATCGAGGACGTCGGTGACGCCGACGGCGACGGCAACTTCGCCGAGCCCGACGGCGTGGTCGACCACCTGGTCCTGGTCCACGCGGGCAAGGACAAGTCCTCCGACGGCGGCGCCGAGGGCACCTACGCGATCTGGGCGCACTCCAGCGCGGTGGCCGGCGGCTACCAGGTGCCCGGTGAGAACGTGAAGATCTCCAACTACATCGTGCAGCCCGAGGACTCCGGCGTCGGCGTCTTCGCGCACGAGTACGGCCACGACCTGGGCCTGCCGGACCTCTACGACACCAGCGGCCAGGCCTCCTCGGCCGTCGACTTCTGGGACCTCATGTCCAGCGGCTCGCACAGCGGCCCGATCTTCCAGTCGATGCCCACCCACATGAGCATCTGGAGCAAGTGGATCCTCGGCTGGGCCAACCCCAAGGTCTTCAACCCCGGCGACCGCGGCGGCCTGGTGACGATCGGCCAGGCCTCGCGCACGCCCAAGCTCACCCAGGACGGCGTCCGGGTGAACCTGACGAGCCCGCCGGTCACGATGGTCGAGCCGCACAGCGGCACCAAGACCCTCTGGTCCAACTTCGACCAGGAGTGGGCAGACGTCAAGATCGGCCGTGACGTCCAGGTGCCCGCAGGGACCGACCTGAAGTTCTGGATGTGGAACAACTACGAGATCGAGGAGGACTGGGACTACGGCTTCGTCGAGATCTCCACTGACGGCGGCACCACCTGGGCCCAGCAGAAGGTCTACACCGAGGGCGGCGCCCTGGTCTCCACCGGCGACGACTACGCCGACCCCAACAAGAACCTCGCCACGTTCGGCGACAAGAAGTACGGCCTCACCGGCAACACCGACGGCTGGCGGCACGACTACGTCGACCTCGCCCCGTTCGCCGGCACGACCGTCAAGCTGCGCCTGACCTACAACACCGACGCCGCCTTCACCCCGCGCGGCTGGCACGTCGACGACTTCGCGCTCACCAACGGCGCCGAGACCGTCTGGAGCGACGACCTGGAGAGCGGCGCCACCGGCTGGACGACCGGCCGCGGCACCTTCAACGGCACCACCGGCGCGGGCTGGGTCGTCAACGACGGCAAGCGCGAGGTCTCCCGGTTCTACCTGGCCGAGTGGCGCAACTTCGACGGGTTCGACAAGGGCCTGCAGTACACCTACACCACCAACTACTCGCGTGAGGGCGCGTGGAAGGTGGAGAAGGTCAAGTACAACGCCCCCGGCCTGCTCGTGTGGTTCCGCGACTCGAACTACACCAACAACTCGCTGGCCAACAACCTCGAACTGGCGCCGAGCATCGGTTCCAAGGGCAGCCTGCTCCTCGTCGACTCCCACTTCGACCCGCTGCGGCGGACCGGCGCGGCGGCAGAGAAGGACCCCACCACGCTCAAGAACATGAACGGCCGCGTGCAGACCTCGAACGCCGCCTTCTCCTTCTCCAAGACCTACCCCTTCACCGAGTGCTTCGAGGGGCCGGGCGAGCCCTTCAGCGAGTACTGCACCAAGGTGGCCGCGCAGAAGGGCGTCTCCGAGTTCACCGACGCCAAGACCTGGTACCCCGGGTTCGAGGCGCGCGGCACCAGCCTGTTCTACCGCGACTTCGACGCCTCCACGGTCGTCCCCTCCAAGGACGACCAGCCCTACAGCACCCGGATCGTCAACGCCGACGGCACCCCGGCCACCGAGCTGTACGGGACCGACATGGGCAACGGCCACGTCCTCGGCTCCGGCAACCCCGGTGACGAGGGCAAGGCGCTGGGCGTGAAGCTCAAGCTGGTCACCCCGTTCCCGGGCAACCTCGGCGCGATCGTGCAGGTCACCCCGCCCAAGAAGTAGATCACCCCGCCCAGCGGGCACATGAGGGCCCACGGGCCCCGGGGCCCCGCCGTCACCGACGGCGGGGCCCTACCATTTGAACGGGCAACCACCCGATCGGATAGGGGCAGCGTGGGAGAGCTTCGAAGCAAGGCCGAGCACACCGAGGCCATCCGGACCAAGGGCAGGGTCTGCGTGGTCGTCAACACGCGCTCGCGCCGGGGCCGGCGCCACTACCCCGCCGTGGTCCGCGCGCTGCGGGCCCAGGGGTTCGACTCGATCCGCTTCTTCCCGGTGGTCGACACCAAACGCCTGCGCGCCACCCTGGAGGAGGCCCTGGCCGACGAGCCCGACCTGCTCGTCGTGGGCGGCGGCGACGGCACGCTCAGCGCCGCCGTCAAGCACGTCGCCCACCGCGACGTCGCCCTGGGCGTGCTGCCCCTGGGCACCACCAACAACTTCGTCCGCAGCCTCGGCGTCCCCCTCGACCTCGCCGGAGCCATCCGGGTCCTGCGCACCGGGAAGGTCGCCGACATCGACCTGGGCGTCGCCGGAGACCGCGAGTTCGCCAACCTGGCCAGTTTCGGGGTCTCCGTGGAGGTGGCGGGCAAGGTGCGGCACGGGGTGAAGCGTCTCCTCGGTCGCGCGGCCTACCCGCTCACGGCCCTGACGATCCTCCCGGGCCACCAGCCGTTCCGGGCCTTCCTCACCGTGGACGGACGCCGCCACGAGTTGCTCACCCACCAGCTCAACATCGCCAACGGCCGCTTCCACGGCGGCTGGCAGGTCGCCAGGGACATCAGCATCGACAACGGCCGCCTGGTCGCGTACCAGCTCGGCTCGGGCAAGCGCCTGCGCCTGCTGCTGGAGACCATGGTCCGCGCCGGCAGCGGCCGCTGGCGCAGCCTGGCGGGAGGCCCTTTCGTGGTGGGGCGCGAGATGTACCTGGAGACCGACCCGCCGATGGCCGCCGACGTCGACGGCGAGGTCCGCCTGATGACCCCCATCATGATCCGCACCGTCCCCAATGGCCTGCGGGTGATGGTCCCCGACGATTTCGTCGACTCCTGAGCCCGATGCGGCCCGGAGGAGCCCGGGGGAGCCCGGGGGAGCCCGGGGGAGCCCGGGGGAGCCCGGTGCGGCCCCGGGGAGCCGGGTGCCGTGGTGATCGTGGTGATTGGAACCGGTCTCAGCGGGTAGTCGGAGGTTTCCGACAGATGGAGGACACCATGGCATCGCTGATGGATCGGGTTCGAAACTATCTGCGCACCCCGCAGGGACAGCGGCACATGGAGAAGGCCAAGACGTTGGCCCGCGACCCGCGTAACCAGCAGAAGCTGCGCGGGCTCCTCGCCCGCTTCCGGGGCGGCCGCACCCGCCACTGACGCCGCCGTCCGGCGGCGCGCCAGGGCCCCGGCCGAGGGCCAGGGCCCGGCCCCCGCACGGCCGTCGGCCGGTTCGCCTCTTTTCTATGGTGAATCTTTACGGCTGTTTTCCGGTGATACGCCGGAATCTCGTCCTGAGCCTGTCGAGCAGCGGCTCCGGTGCCGGTAGGCCCTTCCGGTGCTCGTCCTCGTACCGCGCGGGTGCCTGCGGGCCGGCCTCCCGCGGGTGGTGTTCCGGCCCGCGATCCTCCGGCCGTCCGGTGTCCGCCACGACGGCGCCCGCCGTGGCGGGAATCTCGGGAATCTCAGGGATCTCAGGGACGCCGGGGAACTCGGGGACGACCTCCCGAAGGGCCGGAACCTGAGGGTGGCCGAGGTGCCGCGGCCGAAGGTCCTGGGTCCGAAGGTCCGCCACGGCGGGCTCCGGCGGGCGGGGCCGCCGTATCCGCCGCAGGTCGGCCAGAGCCTCGGCCGCGCCGGGACGCTTGTTCGTCGCGTGGTCGCGCATCCGCCGCAGCAGGTCCATGACCTCCACGGGGACCTCCACCGGCGCCTCGCCGGAGGCGGGCTCGGCGTCGGGGGTGACCGGGGGAAGCCTCCCAGTAAGCAGCCGGAAGGCGATCACCCCGGCCGCGTACACGTCGGAGGCCGCCGTCATCCGCTCCGGCATGGCCTGGCACTCGGGGGCCGCGTAATGGGTGTCGAGGACGTTGGGCAGCTCGTTGGCCACGGTGTGCGCGCGGGGGCCCGGCTTGGCGTAGTCGAACCCGGTGAGCATGGCCCGGCCCTCCTCGGTCACCAGCACGCACGCGGGGCTGAGCGCCCGGTGGATCACGTTGTTGGCGTGCACGTGGGCCAGGCCCAGAAGCATGTCCTCCACCACGTCCAGCCGGGCGGCGGTGGAGAGCGTGGAGGTGGGGGCGGTGAGGTGCAGGTGCAGCGCCTGGCCGTGCACGTCGTCGAGGACCAGCACGAACCGGCTCTCGTCGTCGATGGCGAAGAAGTCGCGGGCCCGCACCACGCACGGGTGCGGGGGAATCCTGGTGAGGGCCTGGTAGGCGTTGGTGATCAGCCGTCGCTCGGCCGCCCTCGGTTCCTCCTCGGCCAGCGGGTCGGCCCGGTAGACGCGCAGCAGGACCGTCTCGCTGCCCGGGACCGTCGCGTTGATCGCGCGGTACTCGGTGACCCGGTTGTCGCCGCCCAGCTGTTCCTCCACCACCCAGCTGCCGAAGCGCGGCGGCGCCGTGGAGCGCCGCACGCTCCCGTTGAGCGCCTCGATGATCGCGGTGCCGTACGGCGCGGTGTCGGTGGTGTGGCCGCGCCTGACGCGGGAGGCGTCGCCCAGCGTGCCGATCAGCCCGGCGAGGTCGGTGACGTGCCGCGAGTCGCGGCCGGCGGGGTCGACCAGCTCCGCGTCGGTCCCGGTGAGCACCACGAGGCTGTCGACGTAGACCCGGTCCAGCTCGCGGCGCTCCTGGGTGAGCAGGCCCTTGAGCGCGCGCCCGTTGCCGCGCAGCTTGGCGACGGGGGAGCCGAACGCCTCCCGCCGCTGCGGGAACCAGCGGGTTCCCGCGACCTCGATCCGGCCGCGGGTGCCCTTGACGTCGATGACGCAGAGCGAGTGACCGGTCAGGACGATCACGTCCACCTCGAAGGTGTCGTCCCCGCGGGGCACCTCGATGTTGTGCAGCAGCAGCCAATCGTCCGGGGCGTTGTCTCGCAGATGCGCGATGACCCGTCGCTCGGCGTCGTTGACCGGGCTTCCGCCGCCGACGATCTGTGCCATCTCTAGCGTGCCGCCTTTCTGATCGCGCTCATCGTGCCACGCACCATCCCAAGAGGCTCATCTTCGCCCGTACCTCTACTTTTCCACCACTGGGACACGCGGGCCTCCCTACGATCATGGCGTAGTCCCGGCCGTGAGGCGTGATCGACGTGTCCCGCGCTCCAGGAACGCCCGGTCCCGCCGCGGCCGATGCCCCGGGTGCCGCCGGTGAGCACCCGCGTCCCCCTGTGATCATCGCAGCCAGACCCATGTTTGCCGGGGGAGGAGAGGGTAGACGTCCTTTCCTGTAGGGGAGGAGGCAGCCCATGACCAACACCAAGGAATCACTGCCGACGTCCGAGCTGATCCGGCAGATGTCGGAGCAGGTCTCGCGTCTCGTCAAGGACGAGCTGCGCCTGGCCAAGGCCGAGCTGACGGAGAAGGGCAAGCACGCGGGAATCGGCGTGGGGTTGTTCGGCGGGGCGGGAGTGGTGGCCCTGTTCGGGGCCGGTGCCCTGGTCGCCGCGGTGATCCTGCTTCTCGCGCGGGTCATGCCCCCGTGGGCGGCGGCCGCGCTCGTGGGCGGGGTGCTGCTGGTCGTGGCCGGCGCGCTCGGGTTCTTCGGCAAGCGCCAGGTCGCCGAGGCCGCCCCGCCGACCCCCGAACGGACCATCGAGAGCGTCAAGGACGACATCGACGCGGTGAAAGAGAGGGCGCACCGATGACTGAGACAGACCCGGGCGGACCCGAGCGGCCCCAGGCCGTGGCCGGAACCACCGGATCCCGCAGGAAGGGCGTCGACGAGCCGGTGACGCCGGACGAGAGCGGATCGCTGAACATCCCGCCGAACCAGCCGGACGGCACGCCCCGCGAGGACCTCGGCGTCACCGAGTCCGAGCGTGACGGCACGCCCAGGCTTCCGGAGGGCGCGGCGCTCGCCGCCGCCGCCCCGGACACCGCGGCGACGACCACCCCGTACGCCAACACCGGTGCCACCGGCGGCGGCGCGGCAGGGGGCGGCAAGACCGTCGGAGACGACGGGAACGACACGGAGAACGTGCGGCGGGACATCGAGGACGCCCGCCGCGAACTGGGCGACACAGTGGAGGCACTGGTGCACAAGACCGACGTCAAGGGCCGCTTGCAGGAGACCGCCGCTCAGGTGGGCGACGACCTGCGCAAGGCGGGGGCGGCGACCGCCACCACGGCCACCGAGATGGTGGAGCGGGTCAAGGTGGCCGCTCCCGAGATGGTCGGGCGGGTGAGGGAGGCGGCCCCCGAGGTCGTCGGCCGGGTCAAGGAAGTGACTCCCGTCGAGATCAAGGACGCGGCGAACAGGGTCACGACCGAGGCGGGCAAGCGCCCGGTGGTGACGATCGCGGCGATCGCCGCGCTCGTCCTGGTCGTCCTCCGCGTGCTGCGGCGAGGCAAGAAGAAGTAGATGACCGGCAGCACCGGCAGGGCCGCCCCCGGCGATTCGCGGGGGCGGCTCGCCCTTGTCCCCGAGACTCCCTCGGAACTGCCCAGGAGGGCATGGTGGGGGGTCCTCAGACGGACCGTCCTGGAGTTCCAGCGGGACGGCCTGCCCGACTGGGCCGCGGCCCTCACCTACTACGCGGTGCTGTCTATCTTCCCCGGTTTGATCGTGCTGGTGTCCGTGCTCGGACTGGTCGGCCAGGACGTGATCTCCACGATCCTGGTCCAGGTCGCGGCGCTCGCCCCCGGCGACGTCACGCAACTGGTGAAGGACCAGGTCGACCAGGTGCGCGGCAGCGGCGGCACGAGGGGTCTCCTGGCGATCGTCGGCCTGCTGGTGGCGCTCTGGTCGGCCTCCGGCTACATCGCCGCCTTCGTCAGGGCCGGAAACGCGATCTACGACATCCGGGAGGGACGCCCCCTGTGGAAGCTGACCCCGCTCAGGGTCGGGCTGACGCTGGTGGTCGTCGTCCTGATGGCCGCCGCGGCGGTGGCCGTCACCTTCACGGGAAGGCTCGCCGAGCTGGCGGGCGAGGCCCTGGGAGTCGGGCAGACCGCGGTCACCGTCTGGGGGTACGCCAAGTGGCCGGTCCTGGTGCTGATCGCCGCGGGCCTGGTGATGCTGCTCTACTGGGCCGCGCCCAACGTCCGCCAGCCGGGATTCCGCTGGATCAGCCCCGGCGGGCTGCTGGCGGTGCTGCTCTGGGTCGTCGTCTCCGCCGGGTTCGCGGCCTACGTCGCCAACTTCGGCTCCTACGACAAGACCTACGGCACGCTCGGCGCCGTCGCGGTGTTCCTGATCTGGCTGTGGCTGTCCAACATGGCGATCCTGCTGGGCGCCGAGTTCGACGCCGAGCTCATGCGGGAACGCCAGATCGCCGGAGGCCATCCGCCCGAGAGCGAGCCGTACGCCGAGCCCAGGGACGAGGCGAAGGAGGAGGACGACCCCCTTCCCGGTCCCGGCGAACGCTGACCGGGCGCCGGTGGAACGGGGAGGTCACCGGAGATCCGGCCGATGCCTGTGCGCGCAAGCGAGCCAAACTCATGTCTGTCGGGGTAATCTGACCGTTTCCGGGTGGGCGGCGGACCCCCTCCTCTCCGCCCACCCGGGCCTTCCCGCGACCGATGTCCCCGCCAGGTATCCGTTTGCGGCCCGGAAGGGCGAACTATGCTGATCTCGGACGCGCGCGGGACCGCGCGCATGTAGCGTTCTCGGGCAGGACACGATGTCCTCGGGCAGGACACGATTCTCGGGGCAGGACACAGGAGGTCTCATGCGCCGTGCTCTCGGGGTCGCCGCGGGCCTCGCCCTCATCGCGGCCGCCCTGTCCCCGCTGCCGCAGGCCCAGGCCAGTTGTGTCACCGCCGCCAGGAAGTGCCAGGGCGAGCCGCTGATCGGCATCGAGCTGACGGCCGGGGCCGCGCCGCGCCCCGATTCGCAGGGCCGGGTCTCCTACACCCTCGACTACTCCATGATCTGGACCCCCTCCTTCGCCCCCTACTGGGGCGCCTTCTGGGTGGGGGGCCGCTTCCCCGAGGGCGCGCGGGGCCCCACCCGGGCGGTGCTGCTCGACGGCGCCGGCGCGCGGATCTCCGTCCTGCGCTGCCGCGAGCGCTCCGACGGCGTCTGGTGTGCCGCCGGAAGCCACCTCCCGCACCGGGGGCGGATCGTCTTCACGGCCCGCCTAGCGCCCGGCACCGAGGCCAGGGCCGTGGCCAGGCTCGGCTTCGACAGCTTCGAGGGGCTCGACCGGGAGGAGTCCGAGCGCGGTCTCAGCCGGACGCAGGCGCGGGAGAGATTCTGCGAGCACCGTTTCACCACGACCGTCACGACGACGCAGGCACCCTGAGGAGTCACGACGACGCAGGCACCCTGAGGAGACGAGTTGAACGCCGTACTGACCGGTGTGCACCACCTCAAGATCTGGGTGAGCGACCTGGAGCGGAGCCGTTCCTGGTACGAACGGGTCCTGGGGCTGGAGCACCACACCAGCTTCCAGGACGAGGACGGCGTGATCAGGGGCATGAGCTTCACGGTCCCCGGCGCGGCCTTCCAGATCGCGCTGCGTGAGAACCCCGACCTGGCCAGGGTGCTCTTCGACGCCGACCCCTTCGCGCTCCAGGTCACCCGTGAGGGGCTCGACGACTGGGTCGCCCGCCTCGACCGTCTCGGCGTCCCGCACAGCCCGGTCTTCCGGGCCTCGGCGGGTCACGCGATGGGCTTCGCCGACCCCGACGGCGTCCAGATCCGCCTGTACGCCCCTGACGAGGAGGTCCACGCCGCCCAGGTGGGCGCCGGAGGCGTCTACCAGGGCCAGGCACCCGCCCCCGCCCCCGAGCGGGACCAGGACTGAAGGGTCCCACCCCGGAGGCGGAGGCGGGCGACCGCCCGGCGTGCCCGGTTCGGGGGCGAGGGGTCAGGAACCGGCGGCCATGTCGAAGAAGCGCAGCTCCAGCCGTACGGCGCGGCGGAAGAAGTCGAGCACGCGCAGCCGCCCCTCCTCGTCCAGCCCGGGACCCAGCCGGTCCAGCTCGTCGCGCAGGAAGTGCACCCAGGCGCGGAAGGCCGGGCCCTCGTGCAGCTCGATCCACTCGCGGTGCACGAAGTTGTCGGGAAGCGGCTCCTCGGCGCGGGAGGCCCAGCCGAGATAGGACCATTCGGCCACGCACAGCACCGCCAGGACGAGCGGGTAGTCCAGGCTGGTCCTGGCCTCGTCCATCAGGGCGCGGAAGTCCACCGTGACCGGCTCCAGCTCCGGGGAGGTCATCTCGGCGGGGGTGGCGCCGAGGGCGGCGAGGGCCCGGTGGAAGTACGTCAGCTCCTCGGTGGTGGCGATCTCGCCCAGGAACTGGCCGAACGGCACCCGCGACTCGAAGCTGTCCGCGCAGGCCACGGCCGCCCCGAGCAGGGCGGTGAAGGAGTCGACGAACTGGAAGTCCTGGACCAGGTAGCGGCGCATGTCGTCGTCGGGGACGTCACCCCGGGTGATCGAGGCGGCGAACGGGTGGCTCACCACCGCCGTCCACTCCGGCTCGCTCAGAGAGCGCATCCACTCGCTGAAGGCGGGATCGACGGCACTCACGCGCCACTCGTCGTAGGGAATCTGCTCCACGGGGCCTCTTCTCGCGATCTCGGCATCTCGGCATCTCGATCAGCGTGAATGCTAGCCCCGCCGACCCGGCCGTGTAGGCCTACCCGGAAACGGCACGGAGCAGGTCGTTGACCGCCGAAACACCGGACGATTAGCGTCGAGGTCCCGGCGTCCAGGGGAGAGACCGTGACCGTGCACGAACCCGGCCTCGGCCGGTACTACGAGGACTTCGTCGTCGGCGACGTCTACCAGCACCCGCTCGGCCGCACGATCAGCGAGGCCGACAACACCTGGTTCACCCTGCTGACGATGAACACCAACCAGAACCACTTCAACGCCCACTTCGCCGAGCGCGCCCCGGTCGGGAAGATCATCGTCAACTCCGGCCTGTCCGTGGCGATCGTGCTCGGCATCTCGGTGATCGACGTCAGCCAGACCGCCCTGATGAACCTCGGCTGGGACGAGATCAGGCTGACCCACCCGGTCTTCCTGGGCGACACCCTGTACGCGGAGTCGATCGTGCTGGACAAGCGGGAGTCGCGGTCGCGGCCCTACGCCGGGATCGTCACCTGCAAGACCCGCGGCCTCAACCAGGACGGCGACGAGGTCATGTCCTGGCGCCGCGCGGTGATGGTCTACCGCCGCGACGCGCCGCAGGACAAGAATTACTTCCCACGGGCCAGGACCGGTCCGCTCACCCCCTGACGGCCGTGCCCCTCCGGCGAGCCCGGACCGGCCCGCCCACCCCCTGAGGACCGCTTCGCGGAAAGGACCCCGTGATGGACTTCGAGCTCGACGAGGAGCAGCAGCTGTTCCGCCGGACCCTGCGGGAGTTCGTCGACAAGGAGATCGTGCCGGTCGCCTCCGAGTGGGAACGGGCCGGCCGCTACCCCACGGAGATCGTCGAGGGCTTCAAGGAGATGGGGCTGTTCGGGATCACGATCCCCGAGGAGTACGGCGGGCTCGCCCTGGACCGGGTGTCGTTCGCCCTGGTCTTCGAGGAGATCGCCCGCGGATGGATGGGCGTGGCCGGGGTGCTCGGCTCGCACTCCCTGGCCGCCTGGATGATCGCCAGGTACGGCACCGAGGAGCAGAAGGACGCCTACCTGCCGGCCCTGGCCACCGGCGCCCGCCGTACCGGCATCGCGCTGACCGAGCCCGCGGCGGGCACCGACCTGCAGGGCATCCAGACGCGGGCCGTACGCGACGGCGACCACTACGTGATCAACGGCACCAAGACGTGGATCACCAACGCCAGGCACGCCGATCCGATGCCCGTCCTGGTCAAGACCTCCGTCACCGACCCCGCGCACCGCGGCATGTCCCTGCTCCTCGTCGAGGCCGGAACCCCCGGGTACACCGTCAGCCGCGACCTGCCCAAGCTCGGTTACAAGGGCACCGAGACCTGTGAGATCGTGCTGCAGGACGTGCGCGTCCCGGTGTCGGCGCTGCTCGGCGGGACCGAGGGGCGGGGCATGCAGCAGGCCCTGTCGGCCCTGGAGCTCGGCCGGATCAACATCGCCGCCCGCGCGGTCGGCCTGTCCCAGTGCGCCTACGACGCCGCGCTGAGCTACTCGCGCGAGCGCCACGCCTTCGGGCAGCCGATCGCCGGTTTCCAGGCCATCCAGCTCAAGCTCGCCGACATGGCCACCGACATCCAGGCGGCCCGGCTGCTGACCTACTGGGCGGCGGTCCGCTCCGAGAGCGGCGCGGTGAACTCCGAGGCCGCGATGGCCAAGTACTTCGCCTCCGAGGTCGCGCTGCGCGCCACCACGGAGGCGATGCGGATCCACGGTGGCTACGGCTACTCGCAGGAGTTCGTCCTCGAACGCCTCTACCGGGACGCGCCCCTGATGGCCATCGGCGAGGGCACCAACGACATCCAGCGGATGGTCATCGCGAGGTCCCTCATCTCGGGCGCGGCCAAGCTCGGCTGGTGACGCCCAGTGACGCCCAGTGACGCCCAGTGACGCTCGGTGACACCGGGTGACCCCCGGCGATGCCCGCCGATGCCCGGTGACGCCTTGACGAGACGGTCCCGCTCCGGCGCCGCCGGGGGATCGTGCGGGCCGCCCGGCGTCTCCTATCCTGACGTGATGCCGGTTTCCGAAGTGGTGCCAGGTGAGGGCTGTCTGTTCTGTGCCATCGCGGCCGGGGAGCGACCGGCCCACGTCGTCCTCTCCGACGGCGTGGCCGCCGCCTTCCTGGACACGCGGCCGGTCTTCAAGGGCCACGTCCTCGTGGTCCCGCGGACCCACGCCGAGACGCTGGCCGACCTGCCGGTCGCGATGGTCGGCCCGTTCTTCGAGCGCGTCCGCGCCCTCTCCGCCGCCGTCGAGCGGGGCCTGGAGGCGGCCGGTACGTTCGTCGCGATGAACAACCGGATCAGCCAGAGCGTCCCGCACCTGCACACCCACATCGTTCCCCGCAACCGCAAGGACGGCCTGCGCGGCTTCTTCTGGCCCCGTACGAAATACGAGGACCCCGCCGAGGCCGAGTCCTACGCCCGCCGCATCCGCGAGGCACTGCCGGCGGGGACCGAGCGGCCCTGAGAGCCGCCCCGCGCGCGTTCCCGCACCGGCTGCCAGGCGGGCATGGGGCTCGGCGGGGCTCGGCGGTGCTCGGCGGTGCTCGGCGATGAGCGTCCGGCCGTCTCCGGCCGCGGGGAAGGCGGCGGGCGGACCCGCGCGGCCGGAAGGGCGGCGCATCATCTTGATCTACAACGTAAAGGGGTCGGGCCGGGTGCTCACCTCGTACCGCATGGAAGATCCTGTTCAACCCTGTTCCGATGTGGAGGGAGGGTGTGATCCCGATGGGTGAGGCGCGGGCGTGGCCGGGCGTATAAGGTCCGGAGCGTGGAACCCCTCGTTGCCGTGTTGCTGGTCGCCGCCCTGGTCGGCGTACCCGCCCTGGTGCTGTGGCGGGTGCTGCGCGGGCGCAGGGAGCTGGGCAGCAGCCCTGCGGAGCGGGCCACGTTCGAGACCCTGCACACCGCCTCCCTGGCCGCGCCGCCGCTGCGGGCGGGGCTGACCGAGGCGGGGGCGCAGAAGGCGTCCCGCTATCTTCGGGAGCTGCTGGGCTCCCCGGCGCTGGCGATCACGGACGAGGAGCGGCTGCTGGTCTACGACGGCGAGGGCGACCATCACGCCCGCGAGGCGTTCGCCCACGCCGCCAAGACGCTCGCCGGGGGCCGGACCCGGGTCCTGGGCCCCGAGGTCGTCTCGTGCGAGCTTCCCGAGTGCCCGATCAGGTTCGCCGTGGTGGTGCCGCTCACCACCGACGGCAGGGTGGTGGGCTCCCTCGCCTCGTACGGCGGGCACGCCTCGGCGGGTCTGGTCAGGGCCGCCCACGAGGTCGCGAACTGGGTCGACTCGCAGCTGGAGCTGGCCGAGCTGGACCGGTCGAGAACGCGTCTGATGGAGGCCGAGGTCCGGGCGCTGCGCGCGCAGATCTCCCCGCACTTCATCTACAACTCGTTGACGACCATCGCCAGCTTCGTCCGTTCCGACCCCGACCGGTCCCGCGAGTTGCTGCTGGAGTTCGCCGACTTCACCCGGTACTCCTTCCGGCGGCACGGGGAGTTCACCACGCTGGCGGAGGAGCTGCGTTCCATCGACCGCTACCTCACCTTGGAGCGGGCCCGCTTCGGCGATCAGCTCCAGGTGACGCTGCGCATCGCCCCCGAGGTGCTCGCGGTCGCGGTGCCGTTCCTGTGCCTGCAGCCCCTGGTGGAGAACGCGGTCCAGCACGGGCTGGAGAGCAAGCCCGGGGTCGGGCGCATCTCGATCGTCGCCGAGGACGCCGGGGCCGAGTGCCGGATCAGCGTGGAGGACGACGGCGTCGGCATGGAGCCCGACCGCCTGCGCCGCATCCTGGCCGGTGACGCCGACGAGCGCTCGGGGGCCGGGGGAGTGGGGCTGGTCAACGTGGACGAGCGGTTGCGCCAGGTCTACGGTGACGAGTACGGCCTGGTGGCGGAGACGGCCAAGGGGGCGGGAACGAAGGTCAGCGTCCGCCTGCCCAAGTACCATCCGGGTGTCTCCGCCCGTTGAGCCCACGCCTGGCCCGGACCTTCCCCTACCGAAAAGTTGACAGGCGATGTCTGATTCATCACCCTCTAGAAATTCCCTCGTGAACGATCTGGAGGAGTGACCGTGACCGGCCTGCGCGTCCTTGCGGTGGACGACGAGCTTCCCGCGCTGGAGGACCTGGCCTACCTGCTCCGGGACGACCCCCGTATCGAAGAGGTCTCCCTGGCCAGGGACGGGGCCGCCGCGCTGCGCGTCCTGGATCGGGCGATCGCCGACGGGCGGCCGATCGACGCGGTCTTCCTCGACATCCGGATGCGCGGCCTGGACGGGGTGGTGCTCGGCCGGTTGCTCTCGCAGTTCGCCAACCCGCCGCGGGTGGTCTTCGTGACGGCCTACGAGGAGCACGCGGTCGACGCCTTCGAGATCAAGGCCGAGGACTATCTGCTCAAGCCGGTACGGCCGGAGCGGCTGGCCGAGGCGATCCGCAGGGTGTTCGTCTCCGCGGAGCTGCCGGAGAGCGAGGGGGCGGGCCGCGCCGACCCCGACACCATTCCGGTGGAGCTCGGCGGTGTCACCCGGTTCGTGGCCAGTACCGAGGTCCGGTACGTGGAGGCGCAGGGCGACTACGCCCGCCTGCACACCGCGGGGGGCAGCCACCTCGTGCGCATCTCGCTGGCCACGCTGGAGGAGCGCTGGGCCTCCGCGGGGTTCGTACGGGTGCATCGCAGCCATCTGGTCGCGGTCAAGCACATCGACGAGCTGCACATCGACTCGGGCCGGTGCGTGGTCCGCATCGGCGAGACCGAGATCCCGGTCAGCCGCCGCCACACCCGCGAGCTGCGCGACCTCCTGGTTCGCAGGGCGCGCAGGGGCAGGTCCGAATGAGCCGTGACCCCGAGCCCGGTGAGGGGGCCGAGCCGCGCCGGTGGATCGCCGACCGGTCGCGCAGGGATGCCGAGCGGACGCGTAAGGACGCCGAGCGGACGCGCAGGGACGCCGACCGGTCGCGCAGGGATGCCGAGCGGTCGCGCAGGGATGAGCGTCCGCGGCGCGAGGTGGTGACCAGCCCCCGCACGATGGCGCCTCGCCACCCCCGGTACCCGGTCACCCGCGAGATCGACGAGCAGACCCGTCTGGGCGAGGTGTACATGCGCTCGCTGGTCCGTACCCAGTTCCGCCTGGCCCTGTTCGTCTGCACGGTGCTGGGGTGCGTGGTGGCGGGGCTGCCCCTGATGTTCCTGCTGGTGCCGGAGCTGCACGCGGTCCACGTACTGGGGATCCCGCTGCCCTGGGCGGTGCTGGGCGGTCTGATCTACCCGGCGTTCGTGGTCGGCGCCTGGCTCTATGTCCGGCAGGCGGAACGCAACGAGCGGCACTTCGCCGAACTGGTGGACAGGGCCCGTTGACCAGGCGACGGACCGTCCCGGGGCCGGAGCCCGAGATCTTCCGGCCGGAACCTGAGGTCTCCGCGGCGGGAGACGTCACGGGAGGCGTCAAAGAGGACGGCAGGGGCGACGGCAGGGGAGGCGGCATGGGGGACGTCGGGGGAGGCGTCGGATGAGCACCGCGTACGGTGTGACGGCGGTCGTGCTGGTGGTGCTGGCGGCGGTGCTGATCGGCGCGTTCGGGATCAGGCTGTCGCGGACCACCTCCGACTTCTACGTCGCCTCCCGCACGGTCTCCCCGTTGTGGAACGCCTCCGCCATCGGCGGGGAGTACCTGTCGGCCGCGAGTTTCCTGGGCATCGCCGGGCTGATCCTCACCTACGGCGCCGACATGCTGTGGCTGCCGGTCGGCTGGACGGGCGGCTATCTGGTGCTGCTGGTGCTGGTCTCCGCGCCGCTGCGCCGCTCGGGCGCGTACACGCTGCCCGACTTCGCCGAGGCGCGGCTGGAGTCGATGGCGGTGCGGCGGATGGCCGGGGTGCTGGTCGTGCTGATCGGCTGGCTGTACCTGATGCCGCAGTTCCAGAGCGCGGGCCTGGTCCTGCGGGCCATCACCGGGGCTCCCGAATGGGCGGGGGGCCTGCTGGTGGCGGCCGTGGTCGCGGTGAACGTCATGTCCGGCGGCATGCGGTCGATCACGTTCGTGCAGGCCTTCCAGTACTGGCTGAAGCTCACCGCCCTGGCCGTGCCGCTGGTGTTCCTGCTGCTGGCGTGGCGCGACGGCGGCTCGCCGGGGCTGAGCGCGCAGGACGCGGCCACGTGGGCGCTGCCGCTGTCGACCGGCAGGGAGTACGGCCTCTACTCGACCTACTCGCTGATCCTGGCCACGTTTTTGGGCACGATGGGGCTGCCGCACGTGCTGGTCCGCTTCTACACCAATCCCGACGGCCGGGCGGCGCGCCGTACGACGCTGGTGGTCCTGTCGCTGCTCGGCGCCTTCTACCTGCTGCCGGCGGTGTACGGCGCGCTGGGCCGGATCTACGTCCCTGAGCTGGAGGGCAGTGACACGGTGGTCCTGTCGCTGCCGGGGCGGCTGATCGGCGGCGTGGCCGGGGATCTGCTGACGGCGCTGGTGACGGCCGGGGCGTTCGCGGCGTTTTTGTCGACCTCCTCGGGGCTGACGGTCTCGGTCGCCGGGGTCATCGGGCAGGACATCCTCAAGGGCGGGGTGCGGTCGTTCCGGGCGGCGGCGGTGCTGGCGGTGATCGTTCCGCTGGGGCTGGCGGCCTTCGCCCGCTCGCTGCCGGTCGCCGACGTCGTCGGCCTGGCGTTCGCGGTGGCGGCCTCCTCCTTCTGCCCGTTGCTGGTGCTGGGCATCTGGTGGCGGCGGCTCACCCCCGCCGGCGCGATGGCCGGGCTGCTCGCCGGTGGCGGCCTGGCCTGCGGTGCGGTGCTGATGACGATCGGCGGGGGGCCGCACACCGGCCTGGTCGGTGCTCTGCTGGCCCAGCCCGCCGCGTGGACGGTGCCGATCGCCTTCCTCGTCATGGTGGTTGTCTCGTTGCTGACGCCGGGGCGCATCCCGCCGAACGTGGCGCGCACGATGGTGCGCCTGCACACCCCCGAGATCCTCAATCTGGACCGGGGTGACTGGCGGCCCCGGTCCTCTTGACGGCTCCGGCGAGCTGTGACGGAATGACGCTTATGGGCCGATATTTCGGTTGTTCTGACTAGGTTTGTTACTCGCCGGTTCCGGTGATGAGGCGCTCGCCGAGGTCGGTGACGCCCCTGCCGTGCTACCCGGGAGCCGGGTGGCACCTCGGCCCGCCGTGCCGCGCGGGAGCCGGTCGGAGCCTCGGCCCGCCGCCGTGCCGCGCGGGAGCCGGCCGGCACACCGGTGCGCCGGTCAGCGGTGATGCCGGAGGTCCTGCGCCGGCCCCGGTTCCGGCTCGTCTACTTCGGGATGGCCGTCAGCCTGCTGGGCGACGCCTCGCTGCTGCTGGTACCCGGGATCCTGGCCAAGAGTCTCACCGGCTCCGACGCCGCGGCCGGGCTGACCCTGTTCTTCTTCATCCTGCCCCTGTGCTTCTCGCCCCTCTTCGGATACCTGATCGACCGGGTGGACCGCAGGAGGCTCCTGATCGTCACCTGCGTGCTGTCGGGCGTCTCGCTCGCCCCGCTGGTCGCGGTCACCGGGCCGGACACGGTCTGGCTGATCTACCCGGTGTCCGCGGCCATGGGCTGCTCGTACGCGGTGATCTTCTCCGCGCTCGGCGGGCTGCTCAAGGCCATCCTGCCCGAGCACCTGCTGGCCGAGGCCAACGGGGCCCTGCAGACCACCCGGCAGGGACTGCGCCTGTTCGGGCCGCTGCTGGGCGTGGCCGTCTACACCACCTTCGGGCTCGGGGCGCTCGTGCTGTTCGACATGATCACTTTCCTGGTCGCCGCGGGGGTCTTCGCGATGCTCCCCGCGCCGGAGCCCCTTGCGCGCGTCTCGCCGGCCCCTTCGGGGCGCTGGCGCGAGGAGTTCTGGGCCGGGGCCCGCTACCTCTCCGCCGAACCGACGCTGCGCCGCGCGACCGTGGCGCTCTGCCTGATGTGCTCGGTGGCAGGGGCCGCCGAATCGCTGATCTTCGCGGTCATCGAGCACGGTCTCGCCAGATCGCCGGAGTTCACCGCGTTCACCTCGACCGTGATGGGCCTCGGCGCGATCGCCGGGGGGCTGCGCAGCTCCACGGTGATCGCGCGCCGGGGCGAGCTGTTCGCGATCGGCACGGGCATCGGCCTGTACGGCGTGGCGGTCCTGTGCTGGGTGATCCCCGCGGAGACGGTCGTGCTGGGGGCGATGATGGTGGCGGGCGCCGGGCTGACCCTGGAGGGGGTGGCCAGGACGACCCTGGTGCAGCGCCGCAGCCCGGCTCACCTCGTCGGCCGGGTCTCCACCGCCCTGGAGTCGCTCACCGGGTTCACCCAGCTGCTGTCCCTGCTCGGCGGCGCCGTGCTGGTGTCGCTCGTCGACTACCGCCTGCTGCTGGCGGTGGTCGGCCTGACGGTCTGCTGTGCCGGCGTTTACGCCCTGCGGGGCGGGCCGTGGTGAGATCGGGCTCCTGCGGGAACCGTTCGTCGTACGAGACGGACCTTTCACCGCAAGCCCGGTCCAACTGAACGCGACGCGGCGGCGCCTCGGCGAAGAGAGCGCGTGCGGGTCTCCTCCAGGGGTAGCGTCCACCCCTACGTTGTCCGTGATCCAGATCACATTTTGGGAGGTCCTGTGACCGCCAGGCAACATGATTCGTCGGTCTACGAAGAAATTCAGACCGACGCACGATTCCAGGAGTTGAAGAGGCGTTTCCGGGCCTGGGCGTTCCCGATGACCGCGGCGTTCCTCGCCTGGTACCTGCTGTACGTCGTCCTGTCCGCCTGGGGGCGCGACTTCATGGGCACGAAGCTTTTCGGCAACATCAACGTGGCGCTGATCTTCGGTCTGCTCCAGTTCGTGTCGACGTTCGGCATCGCCTGGGCCTACTCCCGTTTCGCCGAGAAGAAGCTTGACCCGCTGGCCGACGAGATCCGCCACGGAGTCGAGGGGAAGACCGAATGAGCCACCAGACCCTCTCCACGATCCTGTTCCTGCTCTTCGTCGCGGGAACGCTGGGCATCACCTTCTGGGCCAGCCGCAACACCAAGGACGCCACCGACTACTACGCCGGTGGCCGGTCCTTCAGCGGCGTGCAGAACGGCCTCGCCATCGGCGGCGACTACATGTCGGCCGCGAGCTTCCTGGGCATCGCCGGAATCATCGCCCTGTCGGGCTACGACGGCTTCCTGTACTCGATCGGCTTCCTGGTCGCCTGGCTGGTGGCGCTGCTGCTGGTCGCCGAGCTGATGCGTAACTCCGGCAAGTTCACCATGGCCGACGTGCTGGCCTTCCGGATGAGCCCCCGCCCGGTCCGCACGGCGGCGGGCGTCTCCACCATCACGGTGTCGATCTTCTACCTGCTGGCCCAGATGGTCGGCGCGGGCGCGCTGGTCGGCCTGCTGCTCGGCGTCACCTCGCCGACGGGCAAGGCGCTCACGATCGTCGGCGTCGGCATCCTGATGATCGTCTACGTGGTCGTCGGCGGCATGAAGGGCACCACCTGGGTGCAGATCGTCAAGGCCGTGCTGCTCATGGGCGGCGCGACCCTGGTCACCCTGCTGGTGCTCGGCCACTACGGCTTCAACCTGTCGGGCCTGCTCGGCGAGGCCGCCACCCAGAGCGGCAAGGGCGCGGCCTTCCTGGAGCCGGGCCTGAAGTACGGCACCGAGGCGCAGGGCCTCGCGGGCAAGATCGACCTGATCAGCCTGGGCCTGGCGCTGGTCCTCGGCACCGCCGGCCTGCCGCACATCCTGATCCGCTTCTACACGGTCCCCACCGCGAGGGAGGCCCGCAAGTCGGTCCTTTGGGGCATCGGCATCATCGGCACCTTCTACCTGCTCACCCTCGTGCTCGGCTTCGGCGCGGCGGCCCTGGTCGGCGGCAAGGCGATCGTGGCGCAGGACAAGGCGGGCAACACGGCGGCGCCGATGCTCGCCGAGGCGGTCGGCAAGGCCATCTTCGGCGACGTGGGCGGCACCGTCCTGCTGGCCATCATCGCGGCGGTCGCCTTCGCCACGATCCTGGCGGTCGTCGCCGGCCTGACGCTGGCGTCGAGCTCCTCCTTCGCCCACGACCTGTACGCGCACGTGTTCAAGCGCGGCAACGTCACCGACAAGGAGGAGGTCCTGGTCGCCAGGATCTCGGCCTTCGTCATCGGCGCGGTCGCCATCGGGCTCGGCATCCTCGCCCAGGGGCAGAACGTGGCCTTCCTGGTCGCGCTCGCCTTCGCCGTGGCGGCCTCGGGCAACCTGCCCGCGATCCTCTACAGCCTGTTCTGGAAGAAGTTCAACACGGCGGGCGCGGTCTCGGCCATCTACGGAGGCCTGGTCTCCGCGCTGGTCCTGGTGATCTTCTCGCCGGTCGTCTCGGGCAGCGCCACCGCGCTGTTCCCCGACGCGAACTTCGCCTGGTTCCCGCTGAGCAACCCCGGCATCGTCTCGATCCCGATCGGCTTCCTGGCCGGGTTCATCGGTGCCCGCCTCAGCAAGGAGTACAGCGCGGAGAAGTACGCGGAGATCGAGGTCCGCTCGCTCACCGGCATCGGTGCCGAGAAGGCCACCCCGCACTAAACCCCTACTGTGCCCCCCCGTACTGTGACCCCCCGTACGAACCGTGTGCGGAAGTGCGGGGACCCGGGGCCCGGCCGCGTCGCGGCCGGGCCCCGTCGTCATGCGCGCCCGGCGGGCTCCGGCCGTCCCTAGCGGGAGGCCTCGTCCAGCAGGGCCAGCTCGTCCCGCGACAGCGTCATGTCGGCGACCGCGAGCAGCGGCCGGAGCTGCTCGACGTTGCGGGCGCTGGCGATCGGCGCGGCCACCGTGGGCTGGGCGGCCAGCCAGGCGAGCGCGACGGTGGCCGGCACGGCGCCGTGGGAGGCGGCCACCTTGTCCAGGGCGTCGAGCACCCGCGGGCCGCGCTCCGTCTCCAGGTATCTCGCCGCCTGGCCCGCGCGCGGGCTGTCCACCGTGGTCCCCGGCCGGTACTTGCCGGTCAGGAAGCCGCAGGCCAGGCCGAAGTACGGGGTGCTGGTCAGCCCCGCCTCGACCACCACGTCGCGCAGCGCCCCCTCGTAGTCACGCTCGAGCAGGTTGTAGTGCTGCTGCAGCACCCCGTACCGCGCCAGGCCGGCCTCCTCGGAGATCGACAGCGCCTCCGCGAGCCGTTCGGCGCTGTAGTTGGAGGCGCCGATGTTGCGTACCTTGCCCTCGGTGACCAGCTCGTCGAACGCGCCGAGGGTCTCCTCCAGGGGGGTGGCCGCGTCGTCGACGTGGGCCCAGTACAGGTCGATGTAGTCCGTGCGGAGCCGCCGGAGCGAGTCCTCGGCCGCCGCGCGGATGTTGGCCGCCGACAGCCCGGTGCGACCGCTCAGCGAGCCCACTTTGGTCGCCACCACGATCCGGTCGCGGTTGCGGCGAGAGGCCATCCACTCGCCGATCACGGTCTCCGACTCCCCGCCGGCGTGCCCGGGAGCCCACGCGGAGTAGACGTCCGCGGTGTCGACGAGGTTTCCGCCCGCCTCGGCGTAGGCGTCCAGGACGGCGAACGAGTCGTCCCGGTCGGCGGTCCAGCCGAATACGTTGCCACCGAGGCAGAGAGGGAACAGGTTCAGCTCAGAAAAGCTCATGGGCCAACTCTATTTCTTGACCAATCGCGCGGTTGCGGGACATCGGCGGTGATTCTCCAGGAGGCGTCCCCGCCCCCCGTCCGGCCCTTCTCCGGGAAGCACCCCCGCCCCCTCCCGCCCTTCTCCGGGTGGCGCCCCCGCTCTCAGACGGGTGCCATCTCCCTGGCCGGCACGGGCGGTCCCGCCGGGTCGATCCGCCCGGCCGGGGGCGGCTCGACCTGCTCCATCAGCTCGTCCATGGCCTCCCGCAGGTGGCCCATGAGCCGCCACACGTCGGCCACCCGGTCCGGGCAGGACAGGATGCCGAAGTCGAGCGAGCCGTCGTAGGAGAAGCAGGTGATGTTGACCCCGCCGCTCACGTCGGTGAGCACCGACATGGGGTGGTAGGCGAGCACCCTGGCCCCGCACAGGTACAGCGGGAGCTGCGGCCCCGGCACGTTCGAGACGATCAGGTTGATCGGCGGCAGCACGATCGAGGCCAGCCGGAACACCGCGGAGGTCGCCAGCGCGGTGACGGCCGAGGGCAGCATCGACGACAGCTCGCCCAGCCAGGCCGTGGGGGCGCCGGCGAAGCGCCGCTTGGCGCTGAGCATCGTGCCCGCCATGACGCGCAGGCGCTCGCGGGGACAGGCCAGGTCGGTCGGGATCGGGGTGACCATGACGGAGATCTGGTTGCCGACCACCTCCCGCGCGCTCGCGGTGCGGACCGCGACCGGGACCGCGGCGATCAGCGGCCGGTCGGGCAGCGCGTCGCGCTCGCGCAGCCACGCGCGCAGCGCCGAGGCGCACAGCGTCATGACCACGTCGTTGACGCTGGCCCCCGCGCTCCTGGCCACCCGCTTGACGTCCGCGAGCGGGATCGACCCGTAGGAGAAGCGCCGCTCGGCGCCGATCGGGCCGTTGAACGGGGTGCGCGGCGCGGTCAGCATGGGCGGCTCGGGCGGCTCGGTCTCCCTTCCCGCGATCAGCCGGGTGGCGGCGGCCACCTGCCGGGCGCCGGGCAGCGCCGAGGTCAGCGGCATCGTGTCGAGCTCGGCCGCCATGCGGCCCAGCGAGTACAGCGTCCTGGCGGGCTGGAGCACCGTCCTGGCCACGGCGCCGGCGAGCATGCCGGCCAGGCCGGGGGCGGTGGTCCGGGGTCCGGGCGCGGGCCGCTCGACGGCACGGGGTTCGGGCGTGAGGTCCAGCAGCGCCGCGAGCAGCTCCGCCCCCGACACCCCGTCGATGGCGCAGTGGTGGACCTTGGCGTACAGGGCGACGCGGCCTCCGGTCAGGCCCTGGATGAGGTGCATCTCCCACAGCGGGCGGTCCCGGTCGAGATGGCGTTCGTGGATCCTGGCCACCTTCTCGGCGAGCTGGGCGTCGTCGCCGGGGCCGGCGAGGGTCACCTCGTGGACGTGGCCGGCGACGTCGAGCTCGGGGTCTTCGGTCCAGTACGGCCGGTCGAGGCCGAACGGCACGGTGGCCAGGCGCAGCCTCAGCGCCGGGGCCAGGTGCAGCCGCTCGCGCAGCAGCCGGACCAGGCACTCGCGGGTGACGGTCCCGAGGCTGGAGCAGGCGGGGTCGAGGATGGCCAGTCCCGCGACGTGGGCAGCCGTGGTCGCCGACTCGGCGTGAAGGAACTGCGCGTCGAGCGCGGTCAGCTGGCGCATCGGTCGGGCCTCCTGGCGGAAAATGCGAGAAATCGGAGAACACGTGTTGCCATCATCACGTCGGCACGTTTCCCTCTCGTTTCCTCCGTAGGACCTCCGGCGTCTTTCGGGCGTCTTCTCTGGCGAGGTGCGGAGGCCCGCCGATCATCACTTTCCGTAACCTTCCCATTTCGCATGGTAGGCATGCCTTCTGGGCGGGGTGATCCCGGCGATCTTTTCCGAAGCCGATACCCGTCCGTGGGCGTCCGGCGCCGCCCAGATTACATATATTTCCTACCGAATAGATAGGTAAAAAGCGGGGGTGGCACGCCCCCGCCTCCGGCCGTCGCCTCAGCGGCCGAGGAAGGCCAGCAGCCGCTTCAGCGGCCAGGTGTTGATCACGTCGTCGGTGGTGAGCCACCCGCGCTGGGCGACGCCGATGCCGAACCGCTGGTTGTCGAGGTGCGGGACCGCGTGGGCGTCACTGTCGACGGAGAACTTCACGCCGTGGTGGTGCGCGAGCCGCACCAGGTCGGCGGGGAGGTCGGAACGGTCGGGGAAGGAGTCGATCTCCATCGCGGTGCCGGTGCGGGCCGCGGCGCGGAACACCTCGTCCCAGTCGGCGTCCACCGGCGGGCGGATGCCGATCCTGCGGGTGGTCGGGTGGCCGATGATGTGCACGTGGGGGTTCTCGCAGGCGGCGACGAACCGCCGGGTCATCTCCGCGCGTGACTGGTTGAAGTGCGAGTGGACGCTGGCCACGCACACGTCGAAGCCCTCCAGCACCTCGGCCGGCCAGTCGACCGAGCCGTCGGGGGCGATGTTCAGCTCGCTGCCGTGCAGCAGCCGCATCTTCGGGTATTTCTTCTGCAGCGCGTGGATGCGCTCGCGCTGCTCCAGGGCCTTTTCCAGCTTCATCCGGTGCATCGCCAGGTCGGGCGCGTGGTCGGTCACCGCGTAGTAGGAGTAACCGCGGGCCGCGGCGGCGACGACCATGTCCTCGAGGGAGGCGATGCCGTCGGTGAGGTCGGTGTGGGTGTGCAGGTCGCCCTTGAGATCCTCGACGGTGACCAGCTCGGGCAGCTCGTGCTTGAGCGCGGCGGCGATCTCGCCGCCGTCCTCGCGCAGGGTCGGCGGGATCCACTCCATGCCGAGCGCCTCGAAGACCTCCTCCTCGGTCGCGGCCGCGATCACCCGGTCGCCGTCGAACAGGCCGTACTCCGACAGCTTCCAGCCCTTCTTCACGATGATCTCCCGCAGGTGCACGGTGTGCTCCTTGGAACCGGTGAAGTACATCATCGCGGCGCCCCACGACTCGGCGGGGACCAGGCGCAGGTCGACCTGGACGCCCTGGGCGGTGCGGATCGAGGTCTTCTTCTCCCCCGAGGCGACGACCTCCGCGACGTAGGGCTGGGCCTTGAAGTCGTCCATCAGCGACTCGGGGCCGACCACGAGGACGTCGATGTCGCCGACGGTGTCCTTCATCCGGCGCAGCGACCCGGCGTAGGCGATCCGCTCGGCGCCCGGCAGCGAGGCGATGACCCGCTCCGCGAGGTCCATCGCCGTCCCGGTGTGCATCCTGGCGCTGTGCTCGGCCAGGTGCTCGACACCTTTGAGGAGGTTTTCCACGGTCTTGGCGCCGAAGCCCTTGACGCCGTCGAGGCGCCCCTCGCCGATGGCCTTCACCAGGGCCTCGGGGGAGTCGATGCCCAGCTCCTGGAAGAGGAAGACGGCCTTCTTCGGCCCGAGCGAGGCCACCCGGGTCAGCCGGCGCACCCCCTGGGGGACCTTCTCCCGCAGGTCGTCGAGCTGGCGGAAGCTGCCCCGCTCCAGGTATTCCTCGACCTTCTTGGCGATCGCCTCGCCCACCCCGGACACGCTCCGCACGGGCACGGTCGTGATGTCGTCGGGGAACCCCGCGATCGCCCTGGCGGCCTTCTGGTAGCTGCGGACCCGGAACGCGTCGCCGCCGTTCATCGCGAACAGCTCGGCGTACTCCTCCAGGGCGGCGGCGACGTCATCGTTAGCTCGTGCCATGTCCCCAGCCTAGAAGATCGCACCGACATTTCCCGGTTCCGGCCGTCACGTGACACCGGGCGGCGCGCGCCGCCGCGCAGCCCGGTGTCACGCCCCCCGGCTTCCTCAGGCCCCGCCCCGGTCCGGCGGGTCCTGAAAGTCCGCCGGGTAGGTCATCAGGTGGCCGCACATGCCGTCGCGGGGTACGGCGGGCACCCGGGTGACCGCGGCCTCGCGCAGGTGGGCGAGGTCGCCGCCGCGCAGCGCGGCCAGCTGGGCGCCCGTCGTCTCGGCGGCGCGCAGCGGGCCCTCGCGCCAGCGGGACTCGAAGGCGTCCAGGCGGGGGGCGACGATCGCGGCGGCGGCCTCCAGGAAGGCGGCGAAGCCCGTGCGGCCCTCGGCGCGCAGCCGCAGGAACCCCTCGACGGCCAGGTCGCGGCGTTCGCGCGGGGCCGAGCTCGCGGCGGCGGCGTACCGGGCGGGATCGGCGAGGACGTCGGGGGGGAAGGTCAGGACGGCGTCACCGGCCTCGGGCAGGCCGCTGTTCTGCATGAGGATCACGATGCGCAGGCCGCCGCCGTTGACCAGGCGGTGGACCGTGCCGGGGGTGAACCGGACGACGGAGCCGGGAGCCAGCGCCGTCTCCTCGTACCCGTTCCAGGTCAGGGTCTGCACGCTGCCGGAACCGGCCACCACGGTGTAGGCCTCCGCGCACAGCGTGTGCAGGTGGGGCGAACCTCCACGCAGGCCGTCCTCGGTGGGCCAGTCGTAGACGGTCAGATCGCTCACGCCTGTGCCGAACACGGGTGCTCCTCACTCCTGCCGGACATCTCTGCCGGACATCTGTGCCGGACATCTTCGCCGGACGCGGCGCCGGGCCGGTCACGCCGGTTGCGGGTACGGGTGCTCCTTGACGTACGCCTCCAGCCGGGGACGGTCCCACGCGCCGGTGGCCACGACCATCCGGTAGCTCAGGCGCAGCGTCGCGCCGGGCGGCAGGACCATCTCGCGGTGGAACGCGATGGACGGGTTGACGGCCGCGAACGGCGTCGTGCGGACGAACCAGACGGTGGGCAGGGCACTGTGGAACAGCAGGGTGGACGAGCGGTCCACCTCGTCGTGGCGGCCGGTGTAGGCCAGCCACGCCGACTCCTCGCCCATCATCTCCGGCCCCTCGCCGCTCTCGGCGATCACCTCCCCGTGCTCGAAGGAGCGGGGCCCGCGCCAGAACAGGCCGCAGTACCCGGCCATCGGGCGGCCGTTGGTGGTGGGGCTGCCGAAGACCAGGTCCCTGCCGCGCACGTTGGTGATCGAGGTGGACAGCTCCAGCGCCCAGGAGTCGTCCAGCACGTCGCGCACCTCGAAGGTCCTCACCTCGTCCACCCAGTGCTCGCCGCCCTGGGTGTGCCAGGTCAGGCGCTCCACGCCGGGAGAGAGGAACTCCTCGTGCCGCATGGTCCCGTTGTTCGGCAGGTCCACGTACCCGGCGGCCTCGCGGACGTAGCTGCCGCCGCCCCAGAAGTTCTCCCCCGACAGGTCGGAGACGGTCATCTGCAGGCCCTTGTGCCAGCGGTGGTCGTGCGGGCGGAAGGTGCTGACCACGTCTCCGGCCAGGGTCCTGATCGGGTGGAAGTACGGCTTGGGCGACTCGAAGACCGGGGTCTTTGGAAGGTAGACGTAGCGCAGGATCTCTACGCCGCGCTCGGTGAAGGTCAGCTCCATGCGGTTCCGTCCAGCCGGTGGTAGAAGGGATGGTCGGGGGTGAGGTCGGAGCGGAGCACGGGCCGGCCGGTGAACGCCGACGCGTACAGGCCGGTGATCAGTTCGAGCGCCTGGCGCCCCTCGGGGCCGCTCATGGGCGGTCGCTCGCCGCGCTCGTAGGCGTCCAGCAGCTCCGCCAGCTGCGCCTCGTGCGAGCTGGGCAGGTCCTCGGGAGGGTTCCAGCGCGCCGAGGTGGAGGTCCAGTCGGCGTTGCGGTAGCCGTACAGGTGGCGCAGCTCCACGGTCGCCTCGGTGTAGTCGAAGCGCAGGTAGCTCTCCTCGCGCGGGGACAGCACGCTGTTGACCACCGAGGCCATCGCGCCGGAGTCGAAGCGGACGGCGGCCATCGAGACGTCCTCGGTCTCGATCCGGCGGTCCAGCGTGCCGGTCATCGCGCGGATCTCCGACCAGTCGCCGAGGACCGACAGCATCAGGTCCATCTGGTGGATGCCGTGCCCCATCGTGGGGCCGCCGCCCTCGGTCTCCCACCGGCCGCGCCAGGGCACGTCGAAGTAGGCGTGGTCGCGGTACCAGGCGGTCACGCAGAGCGCGACGAGCGGGCGGCCCAGCTCGGGGGCGAGGGCGCGCAGGTGCCGCGCGCCGGAGCCGAACCTGTGCTGGGAGACGACCGAGGCGTGGCCGGGCCCCTCGGCCGCCGCGATCAGGTCGTACTCGGCCAGCGACAGGCAGGCGGGTTTCTCGGTCCACACCCAGGCGCCCGCCTTCAGGCAGGTCACCGCCTGAGCGGCGTGCAGGTGCGGCGGGGTGCACAGGTGGACGAGGTCGGGCCGCTCCGCGTCGAGCATCGCCTCCAGGGAGGTGTACGCCCCCGGGATCGCGTGCTCGGCGCAGAACGCCCTGACCCGCGCCTCGTCCACGTCCACGGCGGCCACCGCCCGCGCCCGGTGCGTCTGGGCGCGCAGCGCGGGCAGGTGGCAGATCCCCGCGATGCCGCCGGTGCCCACGATCGCCACCCGGATCATCTCGGTCCTTCCGTCTCAGAGGGTCCGGGCCGTCCGGGCGGTCCGGGTGGTTCGGGCGAGCTCCCGGCCTCCGGTCGCGGGGAGCACGATGCGCGACCGGAGACCCGGAGACCGCCCGCGGGCGGGTGCGTCACCGTACGACCACCGTCGTCAGGGAACGCGGGGCGAGGGTGAGGGTCCTGCCGGATCTCAGCCCGGAAAGCGGGGTGGCGGCGAGCGAGTGCTCGGCGTCGGTCAGGTAGGCGGTGGCCCGGCCAGGGCGCGTGGTGATCTTGGTGGTGACGGGGGCGGTGGAGGTGTTGAGGATCTCGACGACCTCCGAGCCCCCGGTGTTGCGGAAGGCGGTGACCTTCAGCGCGGGGTCGTCCGCGGCGACGGAGAGCCGGACCGCGCCGGGGCGGACGAAGCGGCTGTAGGCGGCCAGCGCCCACAGGCGTTTGGAGACGCGGTAGGTCGCGGTGGCCTCGTCGATCTGGATCAGTCCCCGGGTGGTGCCGCGCGAGGCGCCGAACCAGAAGACGTAGCCGTTCGCCCTGCCCAGGGTGAGCGAGTCGTGGATCTGCTGGGCGACCGCGAAGCCGTCGTAGCCGCTGCCGTCGTCCCACGCCTCGTTCCAGGTGGTCCCGTTGGGCGACCACTCCGACATCCACACGGGCCGGTCGGTGGGCAGCGGGCCGTCCACCGGGCTGACGTAGGGGTGCCCGGCGTGCGTGGCGACCCACCGCCGCGCGACGGGGTCGGCCTCGATGGCGGCGGTGTACTCGCGCTGCTGGGACCAGCCGGCGGCGTCGCAGCAGACCACCTTGAGCCCGGTACGGGCCGCGGTGGGGCCGAGCACCTTGACGAACTCGGCGGCCTCCTGGGGGGTGAACCGCATCGAGGCGTACGAGACGGTGAGGTCGGGTTCGTTGGTGAACCCGATGTCGGTGATCCTGATGCCTTCGGTGGCGTAGAACTTCGCGTACTGGACCAGGTAGTTCGCGTACGCCTGCCGCCACTCGGGGAGCAACGTCCCGCCGTTGCTGTCGGAGCCGTTGTCCTTCATGTAGCCGGGGGCGCTCCAGGCGTCGGCGTAGAAGCGGGTCACGCCGTAGCGCCTGGCCTCCTTGGCCAGCCAGACCTGGCCGCCGTCGTCGCCGTCCCAGACGTACTTCGGGGGCGCGCCCGGCCCGCCGGGGTCCTCGGGCTGGATGGAGGTCATCAGGTCGTACGGGCTGCCGGCGGGGGAGGAGCCGATGCCCAGGCGCAGGATGCTGAGCCCGGCGCCCTTCTCCGGGCTCAGCCACAGGTCGAGGATCTCCCGCTGCTTGGCGGCGGGCAGCGCGCGGACCAGCTCGTTACGCCGGAACGCCTGCGAGAAACCGAAGCCGTCGATCCGCTGGAGAACGCCGTGGTGGTCCACCCGGATAGGGGAAGCGCTTTCCGCCGGGGCATGACTGAACCCGAGGAGGGGAAGGATGAGGACCGGTGTCAGCAGTGCCCTGTGACGTCGAGACATGCGGAAACCCGCTTTCCGAAAGTTTCACAAGATTACCGAGACATTTCGTGTCGATTACCGTAAATGTTTCGAGAGCAGCCGTCAACAGCCCCTCGCGGCGCGGAGTGGGCCGCCGGGCGCGGGCCGACCGGGCGGGGCCGACCCGGCGGGACCGGTCGGGGCCGGTCGGACGGCGTTGCCGGGCAGGCGGCGGCCAGGTGGGGCCGAGCGGGACTGGGCGGGGCCGGTCAACCGGCCGGGCGGGCGGTGCTCTCGCGGACGAGGAGGTCGGTGGCCAGCTCCACCCGCCGCGGCTCGTGCCCGCCGCGGTCGAGACCGAGCACCATCCGGGTGGCCAGTGCCGCCATCTCCTGGAGCGGCTGGCGTACGGTGGTGAGCGGAGGCCACGCGGAACGTGCCAGCGGCAGGTCGTCGAAGCCCACCACCGACAGGTCGTCCGGGACCCGCAGGCCGCGCTGCCTGGCCGCCTCGAAGACGCCGAACGCCTGCATGTCGCTGCCGGCGAAGATCGCGGTGGGCGGCTCGTCCAGGGACAGCAGGTCGTGGCCGTGGTCGCGGCCCGAGCCGACCAGGAAGTCGCCGTACCTGATGAGCGCCGCGTCCACCGCGATCCCCGAGGTCTCCAGCGCCGCCCGGTAGCCGTCGACGCGGGCCCGGCTGCACAGCATGTCGGCGGGGCCACCGATCATCCCGATCCTGCGGTGGCCCAGCTCCAGCAGGTGGCGGGTGGCGGCCAGGCCGCCGTTCCAGTTGGTGGCGCCGACCGAGGCGACCCCGGGCGGCGGCTCGCCCTCGGGGTCCACCACCACGAACGGGATGGACCTGGCGGCCAGCTGGCCGTGCTGGTCGGCGCTGATCCGGGAGCCGACCAGGATGGCCCCGTCGGTGCGCCGGGCGGCGATCCGCTCCACCCAGTCCCTGCCGGGCCCCGCGTGGCTGTGCAGGACCGAGACGACCACCCCGGCGTCGACCTCGCGGGCCGCGGTCTCCACGCCGCGCACCAGCTCCATCGCCCACGGGCTCTCGATCTCGGTGAAGACCAGGTCGACCAGGCCGACGGGGGCGTCGCCCTGGCCGGTCCTGCGCCGGTAGCCGTGCTTGTGCAGCAGGTGCTCGATCCGCTGCCTGGTCTCGGACGCGACCTCGGGCCGCCCGTTGATGACTTTCGAGACCGTGGGCGCGGAGACCCCGGCCTCCTCGGCGATCAGGGCGATCGTCACGCGCGGCTTGGTTGGCATGCGGCGAATACTAACTGAAACCTTTCGGAGGCTTTCCCGGGGAGGTGGTTCTCGTGGTCCGGGATCACTACCGCGGGGCTATTGACGCGTAACCGCGAGTTTACCTATTCTCCGGAACACGAAATATTCGGGGAATATGTGAAATTTTCAAGCAAACTCCCGAAAGGGGATCCCATGCTGAGTCGGCGAGGCGTGGTAGCTCTGGCGGCATCCGCTCTGCTTCTCGGAGCCTGCAGTACGAGCGGAGACGGCGACGGGGCCCAGGCCGGCGCGACCACCGGCTCGGAGAAGGTCACCTTCGAGTTCTGGAACCTGGCGACGGCGGACCCCATGAAGACGTTCTGGGCCAATGCCATCAAGGAATATCAAACAGCTCACCCGAACGTCACGATCAAGAACATCTCCATCGAGAACGACTCCTACAAGCCGAAGCTCGCCACGCTCACCCAGTCGGGCAAGGCACCCGATTTGTACTCCACCTGGGGCGGCGGCGTCCTGAAGCAGCACATCGAGGCGGGCCTGGTGAAGGACCTGTCGTCCGAGGCCGGCGACGTCATCGACACCATCACCCCGGCGGCCCTGTCCGCCTACCAGTTCGACGGCAAGACCTACGGGCTGCCCACCGACATCGGCATGGTCGGCTTCTGGTACAACAAGGCGCTGTTCAAGAAGGCCGGCATCACCACCCCGCCCGCCACCTGGACCGAGTACCTGGACGCGGTCAAGAAGCTGAAGGCGAGCGGGACCACCCCGATCGCCCTCGCGGGCAAGGCCAAGTGGCCGGGCCACTACTACTGGGCCTACCTGGCCATGCGGGTGGCCGGGCTGGACGCGCTCAAGCAGGCCGGCACCACCAACGACTTCACCGGTCCCGACTTCGTCGCCGCCGGGCAGAAACTCAAGGAACTCGTCGACCTCCAGCCGTTCCAGAAGGGCTTCCTGGGCGCCGACTACTCCACCCCCGACGGCCAGTCCGCGAACGTGTCGAACGGCAAGGCCGCCATGGAGCTGATGGGCCAGTGGGCCCCGTCCGTGCAGAAGGACTCCGGCAAGGGCCTCGGCGACGACCTCGGCTTCTTCCCCTTCCCGGCGGTGGAGGGGGGCAAGGGCGCCGCGGGCGACGCGTTCGGCGGCGGGGGCGGCCTCGCCGTGAGCGTCAACGCCCCGCCCGCCGCGCTGGACTTCCTGAAGTTCGCGCTCAAGCCGGAGAACCACAGCAAGGCAGTGAAGGCCGGAGGAGTCCTGCCCGTGCTCAAGACGGGTGAGGAGGACGCCGTCACCGACCCCCACATCAAGACGGTCTCCGAGACCCTCGCGGCCGCCAGCGGCTTCCAGCTCTACCTCGACCAGGAGTACCCGCCGGCCGTCGGCCAGGAGGTCAACGACGTCGTGGCCGAGCTGATCGGGGGCACCAAGACGCCGGAGGAGGTCGTCCAGGCCATCACCGAGACGGCCAAGTCGGAGTCGGAGTAGCCGCCCGGTATGAAAACGGTGACGACGACGACAGGGCCGGACGCACGTCCGGCCCCTCCCTCCGAGAGACCCGCCGCGAGGCGGGGGCGGGGCGGCTCTCGCCGAGGTCGCGGCTGGGTCACCGCGATCCTGTTCGTCCTCCCCGCGCTGATCCTGTTCGCCCTCCTGGTGCTGCTGCCGATCCTGGTGGCCGGCTACACCAGCCTCTTCAAGTGGAACGGCATCGGCCCGCCGAGCAACTTCATCGGCCTGGACAACTTCACCCGGCTGTTCGCCAGCGACATCTTCGCCGGCGACCTGCGCAACGGCGCCATCCTCATCGTGCTGGGCCTGGCGGTGCAGCTGCCGCTCTCGCTGGGCCTGGCGGTGATGCTGAACCAGCGGATCCGCGGGCGGGCCTTCTACCGGCTGCTGTTCTTCGCGCCGTACATGCTCTCCGAGGCGATCATCGGCGTGCTGTTCTCGATGATCCTGTCGCCCGAGACGGGCATGGCCAACCAGCTGCTGGTCTCCTGGGGGCTGGAGCCCTGGACCTGGCTGTCCGAACCGGACACCGTGATGTTCTCGCTGTTCTTGGTGATCACCTGGAAGTACTTCGGGTTCCACATGATCATCTATCTGGCCGGCCTGCAGAGCATCCCCAAGGAGCTGAGCGAGGCGGCCAGGATCGACGGCGCCGGCGGCTGGGACGTGTTCCGCCACGTCACCCTGCCGCTACTCGGCCCCACCATCCGGGTCAGCGCGTTCCTGTCCGTCATCGGCACGATCCAGCTCTTCGACCTGGTCTGGATCCTCACCGGCGGCGGCCCGTCGCACGCCTCGGAGACCATGGCCGTCAGCATGTTCGAGTACGGCTTCAAGCGGTCCCAGATCGGCTACTCCAGCGCGATCAGCGTCGTCATGTTCCTGATCAGTCTCGTCTTCGCCCTCGGTTACCAGCGGTTCGTCCTGCGCCGGGACCTGGAGGGGGCCAGCACCACCATGGGGGACCGCCGATGATCGCCCGGCTCCGCACGTACCCGATCCACGCGGTCATCTGGGTGGCGGCCGTCTTCATCGTCATCCCCTTCCTGTACGGCCTGCTCGGCGGCTTCAAGACCTCCGGCCAGCTGTCGAGCAACCCGCTGGGCCTGCCCTCCCCGTGGGTCACCGAGAACTACACCGACGTGATCGTCTCCGGCGCCTTCTGGCGCCAGCTCCTCAACAGCCTGTTCATCGCGGTCGCGACCACCGTGCTGGTCGTGGGGCTGTCGGCGATGGCCGCCTTCGCCTTCGCCCGGTTCGCCTTCCGGGGGCGGGAGTTCCTGTTCACGCTGTTCGCCATCGGGCTGATGTTCCCGTTCGCGGTGGCGATCCTGCCGCTGTTCGTCCTGCTGCGCACGTTCGGCCTGCTGGACAACCCGCTCGGGGTGATCCTGCCGCAGGCCGCGTTCGGCCTTCCGCTCACCGTGATCATCCTTCGGACGTTCTTCCGGTCCATCCCCAGGGAGATCGAGGAGGCCGCCATCATCGACGGCTGCACCCCCTTCGGCTTCTTCTGGCGGGTGCTGCTGCCGATAGCCAAGCCCGCCCTGGCCACCGTCTCGGTGCTGGCGCTCGTGGCGAGCTGGAACAACTTCTTCCTGCCGCTGGTGGTCTTCAACGACCCCGGCCTGTGGACGCTGCCGCTCGGCGTCCAGCAGTTCCAGGGGGAGTACATGACGGACATCGCCAGGGTCCTGGCCTACGTCATCGTCGCGATGGTGCCCGCCCTGGCCTTCTACGCCGTCGCCGAGCGTCAGTTGATCAGCGGTCTCACCGCCGGTGCCACCAAGGGCTGACCCGAATCCCATCGCCTGAGTAGAGAGTGAGACACCATGACCCTGAGTGTCGCCGGATCGCGTCTCGTCGATTCGGCCGGCACCCCGGTACGGCTGCGTGGAGTGGGCCTCGGGGGCTGGCTGAACATGGAGAACTTCATCACCGGCTACCCGGCCAACGAGTCGGCGATGCGCGAGGCCGTCCGGGAGGTCCTGGGGGAGGACCGGGCCGAGCTGTTCTTCGACCGGCTGCTCACCTCCTTCTTCGGCGCGGACGACGCCGCGCTGCTCGCCGGGCTCGGCACCAACTGCGTCCGCATCCCGATCAACTACCGCCACCTGGAGTCCGACGACCGCCCCTTCGAGATCGTCGAGCACGGCTTCCGCCACCTGGACCGGGTGATCGGCCTGCTCGCCGAGCACGGCATCCACAGTGTCATCGACCTGCACGCCCTGCCCGGCGCGCAGAACCAGCACTGGCACTCCGACAACCCCACCCACGTCGCCGCGTTCTGGCAGCACCGGCACTTCCAGGACCGCGCCGTCCACCTGTGGGAGGCCGTGGCCGACCGCTACCGGGACAACCCCTGGGTGGCCGGATACAACCCGATCAACGAACCGGGTGACCGCAGCGGGCGGGTCGTCGGCCCCTTCTACGACCGCCTGGTCAAGGCCGTGCGCGCCGTCGACCCGAAGCACGTGCTGTTCCTGGACGGCAACACCTACTCCACCGACTTCTCGATCTTCCGTGAGGTGTACGAGAACACGGTCTTCGTCTGCCACGACTACGCCCTGGCCGGGTTCGCGCACGGCGGTCCCTACCCCGGCCACACCCGCGGCGAGTGGGTGGACCGGGCCCAGCTGGAGCTCTCCTTCGAGCGGCGGACCACCTTCCAGCGCGAGACCGGCACCCCCATCTGGGTCGGCGAGTTCGGACCCGTCTACACCGGCGACCCGGAGATCGACCGGCAGCGCTACCAGATCCTCCGCGACCAGCTGGAGATCTTCGACTCCTACGAGGCCGGCTGGTCGCTGTGGACCTACAAGGACGTCGGGCTGCAGGGCCTGGTCAGCGCCGGCGAGCCGTACATGAGCCGGTTCGGCGACTTCATCGCCAAGAAGGGACGGCTGGGCGCCGACCGGTGGGGCTCGACGATGGAGGAGTCGGCGAGCGAGCTGGCCCCGCTGCACCGGCTGATGGAGACCGAGTTCCCGTCCTGGGACCCCTACCCGTGGGGCGCCCGCTACCAGACCGACGACCTGATCCGGCACATCCTCATCGCGCAGGCGCTGCTTCCTGAGTACGCGGAGCTGCTGCGCGGCTGCTCAGACGAGGAACTGACCGCCCTGGCCGACTCCTTCGCCCTCGCCCGCTGCGTCCGGCGACAGCCGCTGCTCGACCTGCTCGCCGAGAACCTGCGCGGTGAGTGAGAACGTGCGCGCCGAGAACGTACGCGCCGAGGAACCGCGCGGCGGCGCCTGACGCACGCCCCGCTCGGCTTCGACGTCCAGGTCGACGACGCCACGGGCACCGCCCGTACGGCCGCCGCGACCTGGAACGACCCGACCTGGCGGGGCCACGTCGACACGTCGAGGTGGGGGTGTTCCAGCTCGCCAGGTAGACACGACCGCCAAGCTGCCGGGTCCGTCCTCCTCCAGAGGACAGGGCCCGGCTCCGGGGGGTGCCGGGCCCGGCCTTCAGGGGGGTGGGGGTCCGGCACCCCTTTCGGATCCGTGTTCGGAAGGTCACCTGTCTCCGGGGAACCTCCGTGACGCCCGAAGGCCCGGGGCAGGTCCCTGACCCGTCCGCCCACGCCGGCCTCGCGCGGGCCATCCCCAACCCGCTCCGGAACCTCACCGGTGCAGGTCCCTGACACGTCCGCCCACGCCGAGCCCGCCCCGGGTCACCGGGGCCCTCGAGGGAAGATCTGGCCACCAAGGGAGTCTCGTGTACGCCAATCCCGTTATCCCCGGCTTCCACCCCGACCCCTCGGTGTGCCGGGTGGGCGAGGACCACTACCTCGTCACCTCGTCCTTCGAGTGGTTCCCCGGAGTGCCGATCTTCCACAGCCGCGACCTCGTGCACTGGCGGCAGCTCGGCCACGTCCTGGACCGGCCGTCCCAGCTCGACCTGGACGGCGTACGGCCGTCCGGCGGCATCTACGCGCCCACCATCCGGCACCACGAGGGTGTCTTCTACATGATCACCACGCTGATGGACGAGCCGGGCAACTTCCTGGTCACCGCGACCGACCCGGCCGGGCCGTGGAGCGAGCCGGTGTGGTTCCCCGAGACCAGGGGCTTCGACCCCTCGCTGTTCTTCGACGACGACGGCCGCGCCTGGATGACCGGCACCCGGCCGAGAGACGCCGGGCGCTACGACGGCGACAGCGAGATCTGGCTGCGCGAGTTCGACCCGGCCACGCTGAAGCTGCTCGGCGAGGAGCACGTGATCTGGGAGGCGGCGCAGCGCGGCGGCGTCTGGTGCGAGGGCCCGCACATCTACCGGATCGGCGCCTTCTACTACCTGCTCACTTCGGAGGGCGGCACCGCCGAGGACCACGCCGTGATGGTCGCGAGAGCCGAGCGGATCACCGGACCCTACCTGGGCAACCCGCGCAACCCCGTTCTCACCCACCGCCACCTCGGGCTGCGCCACCCCATCACCAGCGTCGGCCACCCCGACCTGGTCCGGAACGCGGAGGGCGAGTGGTGGTCGGTCCTTCTCGCCACCCGCCCCTACGGCGATCTGCCGGTCCCTCTCGCTGAGGACCGTCTCCACACCGGATCCGCCGACTCCCCGGACGGCGGCTCCCGTGGTGAACCCGCCGGCGACCAGCCCACGACGGCCGCCGTCCGCGCCTCCAAGGGCTACAACCTGGGCCGCGAGACCTTCCTCACCCGCGTCCACTGGGAGGACGACTGGCCGGTCTTCGACCAGGTGGAACCGTACGCGCAGGCCCCCTCGACCCCCGCGCGCCGCTGGCCCGCCGCCCCCGCCTGCGACCACTTCGACGCCCCGCGCCTCGCACCGGTGTGGAACCACCTGCGCACGCCCCGCGAACCGTACTGGAACCTGGCCGACAGCCGTCTCACCCTGCGACTGCGACCGCAGAGCCTGCGCGAGCGGGCCGCGCCCAGCCTGGTCGCCCGGCGGCAGCAGCACATCGCCTTCGCGGCCCACACGGTGATGGAGTTCCGCCCGCGGGGGGAGGAGTGCGCCGGGCTCGTCCTGTTCCAGAACGACGACTTCCACATCACGCTCGTCCTCACCGCGCACGGCCTGGAACTCACCCGCCGCTCCGGCGGCACGGACACCCTTCTGGCCCGCGCCGACGTCGTTCCGTCCGGCCCGCTGTGGCTGGGCGTGGAGGCCCACGGCCAGGACTACCAGGCCCGCTACGCGCTGCGCCCCGGCGAGTGGACCGACCTCGCTGCCCCGGTGGACGGCCGCGTCCTCGGCTCCACCGTCGCCGGAGGCTTCACCGGCGCCATGATCGGCCTCTACGCCTCCTCCAACGGCCACCCGAGCACCAACACGGCCGCCTTCGACTGGTTCGAATACCTGCCGCTCCCGGTGTGACCGTTGGCACTCAGGCCAACTCGAACGGATGTGGTGCCGGTGAGCGGCGGGTGTCCCGCTCACCTGGCCGGCTCACGTGTCCTGAGGCAGGTCGCTCGTGGATCAGCGGTACCCGCCGTACAGGGAAACCCGCTCGTCCTTGTCATGGTCTACCTTCTCCGCCAGGAAAAGGTCGCGCCGCCATGGCTCGTGAGCGATGTTGACGGTCCACTGCTCGTAGTACCACTGGGTGCCGTAGCCGCTGAAGCGGAAGTTGGCCCGGTAACGCGCACGTTCTCCCGGGTGGAGCAGGAACACCCGGCTGGGGTGACGGTTGGTCGGGTACGCGGCCCACACCGGGGTTCGCTCCACCGCGACCGCTGCTCCGGACAGCTGGAACCGCAGCCCGTTGAGCCGCGCCGGGAACGAATGACCGTCGACCGTCGCGGTGGGCGCGTATCCGGTCCGTTCGTCGGCGAGAAGGTCGTGGACGACCAGCGGCGCGTCGGGCGTCGGCGGCAGCTCGAACGCCGAGGGAATCTCGCGCCGGCGCGTGGCCTCCTCGGCACCGCGCGCTTGCTTGGTCCACCGGATCACGATCCGCTGCACGATCACCACGCCGTCCTCCCTCGTGTCTGTCCGGTAAGCATGGATGCTAGCCAAACCGCGTCAGCGGCTCTGGTCCTGCCCGTCCCGATCGGTTCGGCCTGGACCAGCGGGCGCGCCCGGTCCGTCCGGAACGGCACGGGACGGCGCCGGACCGCGACCCGAACCGGCCCCTCGCCCGCCTGTCCATCCCGGATCCCGAGTGCCCCCGACGGAGACAGACGCCGCGCGAGGTCGTGGGGTACTGAAGGGTGGCGTGGTTGTCGGATCTGATCGTTACCGTGGCGGCACATCCGGAGCATCCGTAGGGAGCGCACACGTGAAGATCAGTCACGCCGACGTCGCCTGGCTCGCCAATGACCATGGGTTGGGCGACCTGTGGTGCCTCACCTTTGTGCGTGGGCTCGATGAGGCTGAGGCGCTTCGGCGGGTGAGCGACCACGTGGAGAGCAATTGTCAAACCCCGTGGATCGCGGGTGATTCACAGGGCTCGAAGCCATTGATCGAGGACTGTGAAGTCTTCGTCGGTGAGTCCCCGATATGACTCCACGTGGTGGAGGAGAGCCCGGCCGCTATGGTGCGCGGAGACCCACTCCCTGTCGGCGTCGGTGATCTCGTCGTCGACCCAGGCGAACGGGCGTCCTCCCGCCCAGTTCACCAGGGTCCGGGTCTTCCAGCAGAGCCCGAACCATTGGTCCTCACGTTCATGCTGGTCGGTTGACTCCGGCCAGCTCACGACGGGCAGCCGCGGCAGCCCGATCCGGGGTGCTATCTCGGCATTCGCCTCCTCTTCCCAGGTCGTCGCCCAAACAAGTTCGCAGGGCAGCGCCGCCAGCCGACGCCCCACCTCGCAGGTGAACCGCGCCGGGCGCGAGTCCGGTGTAGTAGCTCGCGGTGCGCGGTGCGGATCCTCGCCGAACGGGAGAAGCGGCCCGTCGACGTCAAGGAAGAGCAGCGGGCGTTCGGTATGGTCGGTCATCCTGCGCCGATCGGTTTGAACAGCACTTCGATCGTGGTCTCGTGCTTCCTGCCCTGCCTGCCCGGTCCGGCCGTGCTGCGAAGCAGTGGCTGGCCGTGGCTGGCGGTATGGCCCCAGAGTTGGAACCTGCGCCCACTTTGAAAAAGCTCTGTACCGGGCTCCATCTGAGATTCGGCATTGAACCATGCCTTTGTTGCCATGCAGGCAAGGTTCTCGATCTGCGGCGGTGACCGTCAAGGCGTTCCGATCCGTCTGGTTCAGTTTATGATCGCCTGTTCGAGTGGCTCCCCAAGTAGCCCCCGGAAAGCTGATGGGCCATCACCTGCCTGCCGAGTGACGCTTCTGTGTGTCCCTGCTGTTGCGCATGAGGCGAGCTTGGCAAGTGTGGGCCGGTGGTCCCGTTACACGCGGCACAGGTAACGGGGATACCTTCAATCAGCCGCGAGAGTGGCTTCGGCGACCTGCTTGATGTGCTGATTGCGAACCCGGATCAACTTTGGCATGTAGTGACGGAGAGCCAGCATTTCGGCGATCCTTCCGAGAGGACCGAGAGGCGCGGCGAATTCGATGACGTCGCGCATTGCCGTGCCGCCATGGTCGTAAGGTTGAAAATGGTGAGCGTGGTACCAGTGCTTGAAGGGTCCTGACACCTGCTCATCGACGAAATGACCAGGGCGATCGTAAGCGCTGATCGTAGACGTCATTCGCCAGCGGATGCCGAAGTGTCGTGCCGACCATGTAACGGTATCGCCCAGCTTCAAGCCACCGGTGGTCACACCTCCGACCGCTTTCTCGGAAGATCCCGCCATTGAGGCCGCGTGAACATCCACGTCCAACGAGATGTCGAAGACTCTTTCCGGTGGCGCCATGACATGCGTGACAATCTCAAAGCCTGGCATGCGTCAAGCCTAAGGCGGCGCACTCCAGCGGAACCTTCTGGGTTGCTCCCTGTCATGGCTGACCAGATGTCGCGCGGGAAACACAAACCGCGTCAGCGGTTCTGCTCCTGCCCGTTCAGATCGGTTCCATCTGGACCAGCGGGCGCAGTCGGTCCCTCCGGAACGGGGCTGAACGGGGGTTGGATCGCAACGAGAACCCTGGGAACCGGCGTTCGCCCGGTACGGGCTTCGCGTAGCCGGCGGCTCCGAGACATGTCTCGCACCTCGATCGGGAGGTTTTGTTAGGGTGCCGGGATGCCTTCTCAGCGCACCCTGCTGCCGCGGTCGACACCGGCCGCCTCGGGGATGTCGTCCCGCGCGGTCACCGCGCTGCTGGACCGGCTCGAAGCGCGATCCGTCGAGTGTCACTCCGTCATGGTCGTACGCCACGGTCACGTCGTCGCCGAAGGCTGGTGGGCGCCGTACTCGGCTGATCGCCCGCACCTTCTCTACTCGATGACCAAGTCGTTCACCTCGATCGCCGTGGGGCTCGCGATCGCCGACGGGCTGCTCTCGCTGGACGATCGGGTGGTGGACGTGTTGCCCGACCACGTTCCGGCCGGCATCTCGGAGCGGGGACGCCGCCTCACCGTTCACCACCTGCTGTCCATGACGGCCGGACACCGCACGGACAGCCTCGCCGAGGCCTGGCGCCTGGAACCGGGCGACCTGGTGAAGGGCTTCCTGCGCGTACCGTTTCCCGAGGCCGAGGGAACACGGCACGCCTACGACAATCCGACCACCTTCGTCCTGGCCCGGATGGTGGAACGGGTCACGGGCCGCGGCCTGCCGGAACTGCTCGACGAGCGCCTCTTCACGCCGATGGGCGTCGACCACGCCGAATGGGACCGGGTGGCGAGCGGTGCCGCCTTCGGATTCCACGGCCTGCACCTCACGACCGAGGCCGTCGCAGCCTTCGGCGAACTGCTGCTGCGCGGAGGCCTTTGGGGCGACCGGCGGCTCGTTCCGCGCGAATGGGTGGAGCTCGCGACCAGACGGCACATCGAGACGCTGCGCTTGGGGGACGGGTCGGGGGACGCCGACTACCTTTGCGGTTACGGCTACCAGTTCTGGGTGTCGCGTCACGGTTACCACGGTGACGGCTCCTTCGGCCAGCTGTGCGTGGTCGTCCCGTCGCACGATCTCGTGGTCGCCGTGACCGGCGCCCACACGCAGGCGCAGGCGGTGCTCGACGCGATATGGGAGTGCCTGCTGCCCGGCACGGACCACGCGGGAAGCACCCGGGACGACGAGGTCCTCGCCGATCGGCTGCGGCGGCTGTCGTTCGCGCCGGTGCCGGGTTCGGCCGCCCCGGAGCGTTCCGTCAAGGCGAGAGTCGAGGCCTCCGGCGAGGATTCGGCTCTGCCCGACGGAACCACGGTGATCGTCGATCCCGTGGACGGTGGATGGCTGCTGCGGTTCGGGTCGTTCCTCGACGTCGAGGTCGGTCACGGCGACTGGCGGGAAAGCTCGCCGCTCGGCCGCCCTGTCGTCGCGGCCGGCGCCTGGCGGGGCGACACGTTCGTCGCCGAGCTCTACGTCATCACCACCCCGCACCGGGTCCGGCTGGTGGTCGACGCCGCCGCGGGGACAGCGGCGGCGACGTGGAGCACCGTGCCCCTGACCGGCCCCAGCCTGGCGTCGCATCTGCGGTCCCCGCTGATGACACGGCCCGACGTCGCGTAGGTGACGTTGTCCGAACCGGTGTTCTCCGGCCCGGTTCGACTTCTGGTGAGCACGCTGAAAGGGCGGGTTCGTCCGCGGTGAACCCTTCGAGCCGCCGCATCGACCAAAGGACGCGTGGTCTGAGGAGCGATCACGCCCGGGTGTAGCGGTGCTTGGCGCCGGGCGGGAAGTACTCGGGGTCGCCCGTCTCGCGGAGACGGACGATCGGGGGCTGTTTCGCCGGAGGGACGTAGCCGGCGAACTCGCTGTTGAGGCGGCGCAGCTGGGCGAGGATCGAGCGGCCGATCGCCTGGGACGTCTCGTCGGAGCCGCGCAGGCCCGGCGCCAGCTCGACGGTCACCGTCAGATGCCGGTCGCGCTCGGCGTCCTCGGTCACCTCCAGCACGAACTTGCCGGTCACCAGGGTGTTGACCTCCGGCTGCTCCAGGCCGATCGCGATGTTCTCCGGGTACACGTTGGCGCCGTAGTAGGAGACCGTGAAGTGGCCGCGGCCGAAGACGTAGGCGAACGGCAGGTCCGGTC